>CASDOO010000026.1 GCA_949282275.1 uncultured Bacillota bacterium
CCCCGTCGGCTTGTGCGTGATGCGGACGGCCGACTCCGTCTTGTTCACGTTCTGTCCGCCTGCGCCCGAGGAATGGTAGGTGTCGATTTCCAGGTCCGCGGGATTGATGGCAATGTCCACCTTCTGGATTTCCGGCATGACGAGGACCGTTGCCGTCGAAGTCTGGATGCGTCCGTTTGCTTCCGTGACGGGAACGCGCTGGACCCTATGGGCTCCCGATTCGAACTTGAGGCGGGAATAGGCGCCCTTTCCGACGACCATGAAGGAAACAAGGGAATAGCCGCCAAGGGCCGTCGGCTGGCTATCCAGCACCTTTATCTTCCAGCCCTTTTTGTCCGCATAATGTTCATACATGCGGAAAAGATCCCCGGCAAAGATGTTCGCCTCGTCTCCGCCGGCAGCACCCCGTATTTCCATGATG
Organism: uncultured Bacillota bacterium; assembly: GCA_949282275.1. Classification (GTDB taxonomy): domain Bacteria; phylum Bacillota_I; class Bacilli_A; order RFN20; family CAG-288; genus Enterosoma. The sequence goes on from CASDOO010000026.1 coordinate 422, forward strand.
ACGTTCTTGTCGTCGTTTTCGTCCTTGGGGAGAAGCTCGACCTGAAGCCGTGCCCGCGTTTCCTCGATTTCCTTCTCGAGATTGTTGGCTTCTTCCTTGGCCATCTCCCGCATGTCGGGGTCGGAATCCTTCATCATTTCCCTCGCCTCGGCAAGTTGCCCTTCCATCGCGACAATCCGGTCGAACATCGCGACAGGCGTTTCCAAAGAAGCCCTCTCCTTCGACAACTGGGCCAGGGTCTTGAAATCGCCTTCCCCGGCAGTCAGTATCCTATCGATATCCTCAAGCCTTTTCTTCATCGCCTTGAGTCGTTCCAGCATGAAATCCATATTGTGTTTCCTCCATTCGTTTCTTTCGTCTCAAGCCAAAGAAACGTCCCGCTAATGGAAAAACATCATCACGCTGATGGAAAAAAGAATCGCATTTCTCATAGTCGCTGGAAATGATAGCACAGCCGGGACGACAACAAAAGGAGAGGAACTCCACGGTTTTGCTTTTTTCCATCGAAAAGTCTTTGTTTTCCTCCTTTTTTCTGTTTTCCGCATCAAAAATCGCATTTTAACCCATGTCAAGACAGGAAAGACCGAAAAATCAAGTCATTTTCGTCCTCTCCAATGCAAATAAAGGAAATTTCGGAATGAAAATAATTTCATTGTCTTTTGCTTGCCTTGTCTTTTTCCCGACTTTAACGGCATATTCGCAAACCGCGGCTGGTTTCCCTTCAATGCAAGTTGTTTACTTCTTAAGCAAAAGCCTGCCTTTTGCCTTCCGTTTGACTTATAATTCTATCCGCACGCAGGTAAAGAAAAACCGTCTGATGACGGAACACAATCCTTCCCGATGCTTCCTCTTTTTTCTTCTCGCGCCGTTTTTCTTCGCCCTACCCCGGAGGTTGCAAAAATGATTGCCAAATTGACCAATCCCTATAGTCCGTCCAATGTCGTCACCAAGATCATCAAGAGAGACGGACGCGTCGTCTCCTTCGATAGCACGAAAATCCTTTTGGCGATTGCCAAGGCAAGCCAAGTGACGGGCGAAACGCTCCCCTTGGGGCCCCTTACCGATGAAGTCGTGACCACCATCAACCGCAACTTCACCGACAACGCCCATCCTGCGACCGTCGAGGATTGCCAGGACATCGTTGAGGATGTCCTCATCGAGCACAACTATGCCAAGACGGCAAAGGAATACATTCTTTACCGTGCCAACCGTTCCCGCGTCCGCGAAGCCAAGACCGACCTCATGTCCACCATCGATGGCATTGCCACCCAGGATGCAAGCGAGAACGACAGCAAGCGTGAAAACGCCAACATCGATGCCAATACGGCAATGGGCACGATGCTCAAGTTCGGTAGCGAGACCGCCAAGGCCTATTATCTCGAGAAGATGATCGACCCGAAGGTCGCCTTCGCCCACAAGAACGGCGATATCCATATCCATGACCTCGACTTCTATTCCCTGACCCTGACCTGCTGCCAGATTGACTGCCTCAAACTCTTCAAGAAAGGCTTCTCGACCGGCCATGGCTTCATCCGCGAGCCGAACTCCATCCGCACCTATGCCTCTTTGGCCTGCATTGCCATCCAGGCGGACCAGAACGACATGCACGGCGGGCAGGCCATCCCCAACTTCGATTACTCCATGGCTCCCGGCGTCATCAAGTCCTACAACAAGGCCTTCCGCGACAACTGCATCCGCATGGCCGAATACCAGCTTCAGTCCGACCGTTATGAAAAGGATCTGAAGGCATTCTTCAAGGACCTGGTCCCCAACGGAACCGAGCCGCGCTACAGGAATCCCGAAACCGCCGACAAGACCTTCGAAAGCCTCAAGAAGGCCTTCCCGGATGTCGATTGGGACAAGGCCAGGCACACCATCATCGAATTTGCCGCCAAGGAAGTCGAAAACGAGACCTTCCAGGCAATGGAAGCCCTCATCCACAACCTCAACACGATGCATTCCAGGGCCGGCGCACAGGTTCCCTTCTCCTCCCTCAATTACGGAACCGACACCTCCGAGGAAGGCCGCCTTGTCATGCACATGCTTCTCAAGGCCACCGAAGCCGGACTTGGCGATGGCGAGACGCCGATTTTCCCCATCCAGATCTTCAAGGTCAAGGAAGGCGTCAACTATAACCCGGGCGATCCCAACTACGACCTATTCCGCGAAGCCATCGTCTGCTCCGGAAAGAGGCTCTTCCCGAACTTCTCCTTCCTCGATGCCCCCTTCAACAAGCAGTATTACAAGCCCGGCGACTACAATTCCGAAGTCGCCTACATGGGCTGCCGTACCCGCGTCATGGGCAATTACTGGAACCCGAAGAACGAAGTCACCTGCGGCCGTGGAAACCTCTCCTTCACCTCCATCAACCTCCCGCGCCTTGGCATCGAAGCCCATGGAGATCTCGACCTCTTCTTCCACAAGCTTGACGATACCTGCGACCTCGTCATCCAGCAACTCATCGACCGCATGGAAATCCAGCGTCATCGCAAGGTCAAAAACATGCCCTTCCTGATGGGACAGGGCGTCTGGATCGATTCCGACAAGCTGGGATGGGATGACGAAATCGACTCTGTCATCCGCAACGGTTCCCTGACGCTTGGCTTCATCGGCCTTGCCGAATGCCTTGTCGCCCTCATCGGCAAACACCATGGCGAAAGCGAGGCGGCCCAGTCCCTCGGCCTGAAGATCATCGGCGAGATCGACAAGAAGGCCCAGGAAGCCACCAAGAAGCACAACCTCAACTTCGCCGTCATCGCCACGCCTGCGGAAGGCCTCTCTGGCCGCTTCATCCGCATCGACCAGCAGCGCTACGGCAAGATCAAGGGCATCACCGATAGGGATTACTACACCAATTCCTTCCACGTCCCTGTCTACTATCCGATTTCCATGTTCCGCAAGATCGATATCGAAGCGCCCTATCATGCGCTGACGGCAGGCGGACACATCACCTATATCGAAGTCGATGGCGATGTCGCCAAGAACCCCGATGCCTTCGAGAAGATCATCCGCCACATGAAGGAACGTGGCATCGGCTATGGTGCCATCAACCATCCGATCGACCGCGATCCCTGCTGCGGATACAACGGCATCATCAACGATGTCTGCCCCAAGTGCGGAAGGCATGAAGGCGAGGAAGGCGTCGGATTCGAAAGGATCCGCCGCATCACCGGCTACCTTGTCGGAACGCTCGACCGCTTCAACAACGCCAAGAAGGCCGAGGTAAACGACCGC
>CASDOO010000027.1 GCA_949282275.1 uncultured Bacillota bacterium
AGGCATCTACGTCGGCTATCGCTACTACGAGACGAGAGGACATACCGATGGCGAGGAATGGTACAAGGACAACGTCGTCTATCCCTTCGGCTATGGCCTGAGCTACACCACCTTCGATTGGGAAGTCTCCAATGTCTCCCTTGCCGAGAATTCGACCCTTTCGGCGGATTCGGAAATCGAGATCACCGTCGATGTCACCAACAGCGGAGACGTTGCCGGCAAGGACGTCGTCCAGCTTTACTACACGGCCCCCTATCGCGATGGTGGAATCGAGAAGAGCCACAAGGTCCTTGCGGACTTCTCCAAGACCGAGCTCATCGAGCCGGGAGAGACAAAGTCCGTGACCCTGAGCATCTCCGCTTCTGACATGAAGTCCTATGACGACAGGGATCTCAACAAGAACGGCTTCAAGGGCTATGAGCTTGAAAGCGGCGAATACACGCTCTCCGTTTCCAAAAATGCCCACGAAAGCTTCAAGGACCTCAAGTATGAGGTCGCAAGCGACATCCGCTACGAGAACGACGATACGACCGGAACGAAGATCGAGAATCGTTTCGATGAAGTGACCGACCACATCAAGACCTATCTCTCCCGCAGCGACTGGGAGGGAACCTGGCCGACGACGCCGACCGAGGAAGAAAGAACGGTCGACATGGCCTTCATCAACTCCCTCAACTATCGCAACAACGACGAAGGAAAGCCGTGGTATACCGACACGATGCCCACCCAGGCGGAAAGCGAAATCGCTGCCGAGAACGTGACCGTCAACTTCAAGGATCTCAGCGGCCTTGAATACGACGATCCTCTTTGGGACGAGTTCCTCAACCAGCTGACCATCGGCCAAATGTCCGGTCTTATCGGAACGGGTGCCTTCGGTACCATCCCGCTTGCCAACGTCGGCGTCCCGATGACCTATGCTCCGGATGGTCCTTCCGGCTTCACCAACTTCATGTCTTCCGGCGGTCCGGTCTTCGACACGGCCTTCTATGCCGCCGAATGTGTCCTCGGTGCCAGCTGGAACCGTGAGCTTGCCAAGGAATTCGGCAACATGATCGGAAACGAGGCCCTCATCGGCGACAATACCCTTGCCTATTCCGGTTGGAATGCTCCGGCCGTCAACATCCATCGTTCGCCCTTCGGCGGCCGTAACTGGGAGTACTATTCCGAGGACGGATTCCTCTCCGGCGCAATCGGCGCGGAAGTCGTCAAGGGATGCCGCGAGAAGGGCGTCATCACCTACGTGAAGCACTTCGCCATCAACGAGCAGGAAACGAATCGCGATTCCAACGGACTTGTCACCTGGGCCAGCGAGCAGAGCATGCGTGAAATCTACCTCAAGCCCTTTGAAATGACCGTCAAGGAAGGAAAGACCCTTGGCATCATGTCCTCCTTCAACCGTATCGGAACCATCTGGGCCGGCGGAAGCCATGAGCTTCTTACCGAGATCCTGAGGAACGAATGGGGATTCGATGGTTGTGTTGTCACGGACTACTCCCTGCCGCGCTATATGAACGTTGACCAGCAAATCCGTGCTGGTGGCGATCTTGTCTTCAACCAAGGCGACAAGGCTCCCGGAAAGAACTATACGGCAACGCAGGTCACCGCCATGCGCAATGCCGCACACAACATCCTCTACGCCATCGCCAACTCCAATGCCATGAATGCGGATATCCTCGGATATCGTCTGCCGATCTGGCAGGTCATCCTGATCGTCGTGGATGTCGTCGTCGTTGCTGGACTTCTTGCCTGGGGTGGCGCTGTCATCTACCTCGAATTCAAGAAGAAGCCTGTCGAAACAGCCGAATAACCATTGACTACGTCAGGTGCCTTGATGAATGTCAAGGCACCTTTTTCGATGGACAGCGAAAAAACAAGAATAAAAACCTTTCGAGACAACAAAGATTGTTTTCTTTTCCCTTCTTTGCAGAAGAGGCTATTTCCGGAGCAGAGGAATCCGATGGATGATTTTCTCGGTCGGGTTGTAGAAATGCATCATGCTATCGAGTTTTTCTATCGTCCACAGCTCCTCTTCCGAGAGGGCTAAATCAAAGATGGCGATGTCGTATTTTGGTGCTTGGAATTGTCTGAACTCAAGTCGGCCGAGAATGTGAGGGCAAAAAGCTTACAGACATTCATCAAGAAATATTCCCCGAAATATGCGATACGGGTTTCCGGCAGGAACTTAGGCTATGAAACAGGCTTGAAGTCGATTCCGTTGTATGCCCTCTTTTGCCTGAAGAAGGAGGAGCAGTAGATTCCTGCATCCAAAGAGAGGGAGAATAGGACATGAAAATAAAGCAACCCTTTATTTGTTGATGCGTTGGTTCTGCTCTTTTGCGTGATGGAAGAAGGAAAGAACGAAGACGAAGATAAGTATGATTAGAGGAATTAGTATCATCAGTCGAATGGCGAGTTCGCTATCCGTCCCGATATGGATATAGGTGAAGTAGAAAGAGATGACGCCAAGGACGAAGAAAAGTAGGACAAGGATATGTTCGAGAAGGCGGATGGCATCATCCTCGTCTTTTTCGTGGATAAGGCCGAAAACGTCCTTGGCGATGTTGCTCATGAGGTTGGTCATCATCGTCGTCGCATAGCTCTCGCCGTTGACCTTGCGGAAGGTGGTGTACTGGAAACTGGCAAAGAGGGCCAGGAAGATGTCTGCGACGATGTCTATCCATTCGGCATCGCCATGGATGTTTCCCACGGGCAGGAAGAGAAGCGGGAGCAGGAAGACGATTTCGAAACCGAGGATGACGCTTTCCTTTGGAAGTTTTCCTTTCCGGAGGAGGAAACGGAGAAATTCCGCTAGGAAGCATCCCAGAAGGAAGACGCCGATCACAAGCAAGCGGTAAAGGCCCTGGACCATGTTGCCATCGATGAAGTCGGTGAACATGGTGATGAGGTTTCCCGTCTGCATGCCGGCAAAGATGCTGTGGACGCGAAGGGAGTAGATTTCGATGAAGCCACCGATGAAGGTCAGCATCAAGGCCATCAGAAGCTCGATGTTCAGTTTCGAAAGGAATTTCCGCATACAGAGAAAAGTATAGTTTTCCTATTCAGGAAAAGCGAGGGAATCCGTGCGCACGCATGGGAAATCCTAGGTCCGTTGTGATATGATACGAAGACTTACAGGGAGGACAACACATGACCTACGATTGGGACCTGACGTCGCTCTACAAGAGCGAAGAAGACTATCAGAAGGATTTGGAAGCCTTCAAGGCGATGATTCCGCTTTTCTCGACGTTCAAGGGCCACCTTGGCGAAGAGGACAAGCTGAAGGAATACTTCGATCTCAACATCCGTCTTGAATTGCTCGTCAACAGGCTTTATGCCTATGCGGCAAGCAAGGCCGATCTCGACAGGCGTGTCGTCGAAAGCGTCAGCCGGGAGAATGAGCTGAGGAACCTTCTTCGTCAGCTTGGCGCGGAGACGTCCTATGCCGATCCGGAAATCCTGGCCTTGGGCAAGGAACATATGGACGCCTTCTTTAGGAAGAATCCCGACTATGCCCAGTTCGACTTCTCCATCCGCAAGCTCTTCGACAGCCAAAGCCACGTCCTTTCCTATGACAAGGAAAAGCTCCTTGCAGACTATTCCGCCTTTGGTTCGGTTGGATCGAGCCTTTATTCCACGCTTTCCGTTTCCGACTACAAACCTTCGACGGCAACGCTCAAGGATGGGAGGACGATAATCGTTTCCACGGCAAACTGGACGAGTCTCATCGCCGATGAGAAGGATCCCGAGAACCGCAAGGCCATCTTCGAGGCCCTCTACAAGTATTTCGACGAACACAAGAATACCTATGCCGACATTTATTCCTTCTCGCTCCAGGAGCAGCTTGGAACCATGAAGGCCAGAGGCTATGCCTCGATCCTTGAGGAACATCTTGACGGAAACAAGATCCCCAAGGAAGTCTTCCTCAACCTGGTCGAGGTTGCCCATGAAGGCGCTCCTATCCTCCACCGCTATTACGAGCTGAGAAGGAAGACGCTCGGTCTTGAGAAGCATCGTTCCTATGACCGTTTCCTCGAGCTTGCCCAGAGCCAGACGACCCTCACCTACGAGGAGGCACAAAAGCTTTTCTTCGCCTCCATCGAGAAGTTCCCCGAGGACTTCAAGGCAAAGGCCAGGAAGGTTTCTGCCCCGGGCATGGTCGATGTCCTTCCCAAGGACGGAAAGAGGACGGGTGCCTATTCCAGGGGCGGTGGCGGACTCGAGCCGATGATCCTGCTCAATTTCCAGGGGAAGCTCGATGACGCCTTCACCCTTGCCCATGAATCCGGTCACTCCATCCATACGCTCTACAGCCAGGAAGGCCAGCCCTTGATGAAGCAGGACTACACCATCTTCGTTGCCGAGATTGCCTCCACCTTCAACGAGCACAACCTTCTTGACTATCTCCTTTCCTCCGGCCAGCTCAAGAAGGAGGACCGTATTTCCCTCCTGCAGAAGTCCATCGACGATATCTGCTCCACCTTCTATCGCCAGACCCTCTTCGGGGAATACGAATACCTGGCAAGCCTCAAGGCCGAGAAGGGCGAGCCCATCGACTACAAGGTCCTTTCCGACATCATGAGCGACCTCTATTCCAAGTACTATGGTATCGACATCCGCGAAGAAGTCTACAAGCCCTTTGTCTGGTGCTACATTCCCCATCTCTTCTACACGCCCTTCTATGTCTATCAGTATGCGACAAGTTTCTCCGCTTCCCTGGAACTCTACAGAAGGGTCAAGGAAGGCGGAAGGGAAGACTTCGACCGCTATGTCTCCCTTCTGAAGATGGGCGGCAGCGACTATCCCATCGAGGAAGTCAAGAAGGCCGGGGTCGACCTGACGACGAAGGAACCCTTCCGCGCCGTCGTCAAGCGGATGGAATTCCTTGTCGGCGAGCTTGAGAAGGCTCTTGCGGAATAATAGGACAACTTGAAAAACAGCCGCTCGGGTTCGATGGCCTGGGCGGCTTTTTGATTGACGGATTTCAGCCTTATAGGGATCGTTTCTCCCAAAAAGAGGACAAGTCGTTGTTCAGTGCCCCTCCCCGATTTGGTAGAATGAATGGCGATTGGAGGAAAGAACCATGAAGTACTGCCCGAAATGCGGCAAGGAAGTCGAAGACGGAGACCGTTTCTGTCGGAATTGCGGATACGACTTCGAGACGCTGAACAAGGATGAAGGGGCGACATATGAGGTGAAGGAGACGAAGACGCGGCACATTCCCGCAAGCGTCGAATACCGCAACATCGCCATCTGCATCATCCTTTCCATCGTGACGTGCGGTATCTATGGCCTCTATTGGCAGTATCGGCTGACGGAGGACTGCAACGCGCTCTATCCCAACGACTACCAGACTTCCGGTGGCATGGCCGTCGTCCTGACGATCGTGACGTGCGGCATCTATGGTTTCTACTGGGCCTACCAAATGGGAAAGAAGGTGTCCAAGGAGGATAGCACGTCCAGCATCCTCTATGTCCTCCTCTATCTCTTCATCGGCATCGTCTGCTATGCCCTCCTGCAGTCGGAAGTCAACAAGCTTGCCAGGAAATGATCGTCGTCCATAGGCATCGCCTTGCCTATCTTGTCGTCGGGTTGGGCTTTCTCTACCTCCTTTTCCTGGACTTGACGGGAATCGGGATTCCCTGCCTTTTCCATCTCGTGACAGGACTTAAGTGTCCCGGATGCGGCGTCACGACGATGGTCCTCTCCCTTTCGAGACTGGATTTTCTCTCGGCCTACAAAGCCAATCCCTTCCTTCTTTTGACCCTTCCCTTTCTCTTTTTCGAGGTCGTCTATGCCGGCTTCTATCTGCCGATGAAGAACAAGAGGAACAAGGCAAACGATGTCCTTCTCATCCTCTATGCCATCGGTCTTCTTGTCTTCGGCATCCTGAGGAACGTCTTCGGATTCTAGACCCCGAAAAGGCCTTTCTGGGTTACAATATTCCATAGCTAACAATAGAGGTATCGGAAAATGAACAAGGTAATCGTCATGTGCGATTCGACAGCCGACCTGAGTCCTGAGCTCATCGAGAAGAACGACATCGTCGTCGTTCCCCTCCATGTTTCCTTCAAGGACGATCCGACGGACTATCTCGATGGCGTCACATTGACGGCGGAGGAGGTCTACAAAAAGGCGGAGGCCTCCGGGACCACGCCCAAGACGGGTGCCATCAATCTCTATGAGATGACGGAACATTTCCGTCCCTATATCGAGAAAGGATACGACATCGTCTTCACCGGCATCGGCTCCGGCCTTTCCTCCACCTATCAGAACGCCCTTCTTGCCAGCAGGGAATTTCCGGAAGGACGCATCGAGGTCGTCGATTCCTGGAACCTTTCGACCGGGACGGGCCTGCTCGTCCTGAAGATGTGCCAATATCGGGACGAAGGGAATGATGTCCATGAAATTGCCGAAAAGGCAAGGAAGCTCGTCCCGAACGTCTCGGCGAAGTTCTGCATCGACAGGCTGGACTATCTCTACAAGGGCGGACGCTGCTCCGGCTTCACGATGGCCCTGGCCCACATGCTTCACATCCATCCCGTCGCCAAGATGGTCAACAACAAACTTGTCGTCTATCGAAAGGTGAGGGGCAAGTATATCCGGGCCGTTGACGAGCAGATTCGGGAATTCATGGAGGACCTGCCACGCATCGACACGTCCATGGTCTTCATCACCGATTCCGGACACATGACCGGCGAGGACAAATACATCTACGACAAGATCAAGGAATACGTTCCCGAAGAGAACATCTACCATACGACCGCCGGTTGCGTCGTCTCCTCCCATTGCGGACCCAAGACGATCGGTATCCTCTACATTCTCAAGGACGAACAGTAGGGAGACAACCGCTGGTTTTGCGGCTTGTCGACAGTGATTGGAATTCCCGTCGAGCCGTGGTAGAGCAAAAGATGACAAACGGCCATTCCATGCGTCCATCTTGGGGAAAGAACCTAAGGCATTATGACGAGGCTGTTGCCCATCTCCCGAAAGGGAGGGATTGCCGCGACGCTCAAATGCTTTGGCAATATTCCGATAGGATGTTGACCAAGACAAAAAGATGTGTGCCGGGAAAGAGGGAAGATACCTTTTTAGGTGTCACGGAGTTTTTTCGGGATTCTTCCGTTCTTTGCGATGCGAACTTAAGGGCAGTTTTCTCGTTACCATATTGTCGAAGTTTGGGATAGATGTTCCTGTCGTTTTTCTTATATTCCATCTTTGTTTTTCTTAAGAAAAGGGCTTTGAATTTGGAAATGCATTCCTTTGAGGAAGACCAACTCGGCACACTGCCGAAATAGCAGGCAAAGAATATTTCGATGCAAGGGTTCGACCAACCGACATGGATATCCGCTTTGGAAGCTTCCGAGACGATTCTATCCAAATCGGATGCTCTTTGATCACAATCCAGGACCAACCAGACTTCATAATAATTGGGCTCGTTGTTTCTCTCTTCTTTGGCGGTCGAAATGAGGTCTTGGGTCTTTATGTCGCGAAGAATCTTGAGTTGGATTCTTTTCGTGTTCTTCTCGCTCAAAATCTCTTTGATACCATTGAAGTAGTTGTATTCCGTTTCCTTGCCATCCGTGAGGATCATGATTCTCTGGATGATTTCGTATCTTTTTCTCGTTACGCGATATGCTGGAATTCTTTTTTTCACTCCCATTCTCCTTTGTTCTGTCTATTTTCCTTTTCCGTGCCTACGCCGAAATCAAGAGGCCCGAGGGTCGGTATGCCATCGTACTTTCCTAGAAGATAGTTCTTTTCATAATCTTCGTCCGAACGAATCCTGTTGCCTTTCGAGTCCACGAAATCGGCAAGGGAGTAGAGCTCCGCCTCGCCTTTTGTCGGATCTTTTCGAGTAAAGAAGATTTCATCCCTTCGAAGAATGTTTGCTCGTAACAGCCAGGGCTCGTGGCAGGTGAAGACAATTTGGGCATGTTGAGTGTTTTTCCGATGGTTTGCGAAGACGGTCAGGAGATTTCTCAGAAGAAGGGGATGCAGCTTGGAATTGAGCTCGTCGAAAAGAAGGAGGGTTCCGTTTTCGATTGCCGTGACGATGAAAAGGTAGAGGGAAACCATCTTCTTCGTTCCCGAAGCTTCCCGGGAGAGAGGAAAGAAGACAGGGAAACCATCGATGTTCTTCCTGACGATGTCGATGCGGTAGTTTCGTCTCTCGTTTCCAAGGCATTCCAAATGAATATCCGATATGCTCGAGGATGTCTCCGTGCCCCCCATTCGACAAGTATCGGAACAAGGAATTCCATTTGTTTTCGGTAAGCGGATTCGAGGACGACCTTTTGAAACTCGAAGACGATAGGTTGCATTTGATCGATCTTGAGGAAATCCTGAAGCCGGAATGAGTTCGTGAGATCGGCCAAGCTTGTTTTTGAAAACAAGGATGTTTCTTTGGATAGGCTATATTTGTCGGCACATTGAATTTCATAAGAAAAAGGCCAGGTTTACTTTCTGACATCTGCCTGTCTTTGCATTTCAAATAAGCGAATGGAAGTTCTGTTTCTTATAGGAATCTAAAATCTTCTCCAGCACTTGTCTTTCATGAACCGATGTATTTCTCCTTTGTCTTTATCTTCATAATTGTTGATTAACAATTGTTTGAATAAAGGAACATCTTTATCCGGGACGACAATCAAGCCTTTGCCTTTCGAAATCAAGTAGTGATTGGCGAATATTATTGAGGCACGTTTGTTTCCGTCGTTGAATATCTGGGCTTTCATGCAATACAAGCATAGAGAAATCGCGATTGAAACAGAATCTTCTTGCTTGCTTTGGATTTTATCTATCGCTTCTTTGACAAGAGTTTCAACGGGCAGTGGTGGCATATAGTCGGTGCCTCCTATTGATACTGGGACGCTTCTTATTTTCCCGCCATATGTATAAAAGCCTTCGTTAATTAAGCTTGCGATATGGCAAAGTACTGTCAGACTTGTCGGAAAAGACAATACGTCTTTATCCAGGATGAATTCCCAAGCGTGTTTTAAATTCAATATCTTTTGCACATCACTGGCTTTCATCCCATTGACTTTGCCATTTTCCAAAATGGACTCAGTATCGGGGAAAGTGGTGGCTATGCCTTCCAAAATGGCTTGATCATAGATAGTGTTTTTCATATTGGCCCTGGCAAAATCGATATTCAGTAAAACTCTTGGAGATAATTCGCATTCTGTATAGCCTAAAACCGCAAGTTGTTTTTCGATTTGTCTTAATTGCTTCCTATATTCTTTTTTCTCTTTCAATAATCTTGAAATCGCGGCAAAAGAAGCATCGGAATATGCCCCAACATAGGTTGATGTATTTTTGCCTAATGCTTTTTTGCGAATATAGATATATTGCTTATCCTCTTTTTCTTTTATTTCTATGGAGCCATCATAAGGAATCAAATTGAATCTTGCGGTTATGTCGGCTTTCTTTTCTAACAATTCATGAATTTGCATATATTTCGTATTCATAGGCCGAGCCTCCAATAGGGTGAAAATTATTAAAATAATATTAAAAAAGCACCCTATTTTCAATCTTGATTTGAGGAGACCATTTGTTTGAATCAATCTATTATTGCTATATTATTTATACCGCGGTTAAAAGATCGTTCGATTCAATTCTTATTGTCTTTCCAGGGTATCGTGTCATATGGGTGTTGCCTTTTTGGTCTGCCACTCTTTTGCCGGTATGGTTCCATTTGCTCAATCGATACAAAATTCATATCCATATTTATTTCTTGTTAAGAGGATCAAAAACAAAATGCATTCACTTCCCAAAAGGCATATCTGAATTTCGATATCCTTTAATTGGGTTAGGCTATTGTCTATTGGGTGGAAAAAGAGACTTGGTCTTTGGGGCTTGGAAGGAGGAACATTGGATTTTCTGTTATAAAAGGACAGAAGCATAGAAATTAAACACTTGTACAATAAGTTGCCTCTATGGTAATATTTACACCGATGTTTCAGGAGGATCAAAAAATGCGCATCAATGCCAATATCAAGGATGTCCGCATCCAGAGAAGCCGTCGGGACCTGATGAATGCCCTGGAGTCCCTTCTTCCCCAGAAGAGCTTCGATGATATCACCATAAAGGACATTACCGACAGGGCTCTTGTCAGCAAGAATACCTTCTACAACAACTTCACGGACAAGGATTCGCTTTTGGAGGCTCTCTTTGCCCGCTATGCCGAGGAGCTTCGCGGAAAACTTGAGGCGTTGAAGAAGACCATTCCCGATTCCACGCCGATTGATGAAATATATCGATTCTTTGCCAAGGCCATCGTCGACTACCTTTACGATACCCTTCTCGAAGGCGGGAACATCTTCCTGCACGACACATCGAAGACGCTTTTCTGGGCCTTCGAGAGCTTCTGTCGGAAGGCAACTGTCCAGATTGCCGGGATCTATGCCAAGATCGTCGATATCCATAGCGACTATGACCTTCTTTCCGCCTTCTTCGGCGGAGGTTTTGCCAACCTTATCTATTACCTCATGACGTCCAGAAAGACAATTGATAGGCAGAAGGCCATCGATACCTTCTACGAGATTACCCTTCCCCATTCCATGCGCCGAAGGAACATCAAGGCCTAGCTTTGTTTTCTTTCTTCAATGTTTTCTACGCCAACTATTGACGGAGAAAACATTTTACTTCCATCTTCCACTTCATTAATATTCTATGGCGTATCCAACTTGTCACCGACTTTCATTCAAGGAGAAATAAATGAAACAGAAAAAGATAGTATCCTTCCTTGCCCTTCTCTCCCTTGTTGCCCTCCCGTCTTGCAACAACCAGGCGGGAACGACCTCTTCCACCACCCCGCCTACGCCCACGATGGGTGGTTCCTCCACTACGACCACGCCGGATTCGACGACCACTTCCTCTTCCGAACCGGATCCGGAACCGCAGCCCGATCCTGTTACCTATACGAACTATACCCGCAAGGGAAGTCTGAGCCTGGATCTAAGTGCCGGTGGACTGATCGGCATGTTTGTTCCTGCCCTCAAGCAGGCAAGCTATGACTCCGAAGTTCTCTATACCTTCGAGAAGGCAAGCGACGGTTCCATGACCGACGATGCCGAGCTTCTCGTCCATCCCAACACCGTTGTCCATGGTGGCGAGAATTCCGCCTACAGCGTCGGCAAGAACTTCAGCACTCTATATACCATCTTCGGTTTCCCGGCTTCCTTTGGCTCGCTAGCATCGACTTTCGAGAGCCTTGGCGTTCCTTCGGACGTTATGCCAGATGATATCGCACTAACCGGCAATGCCTACAATGCCAATGCTTCTGCCGAGACGCCGACCGATGAGGAACTTGCCGTCCGTCTTGTCTCCGGTGACAAGGCTGTCTTCACTGCCACGAGTCAAGACAAGCTCAGGGCTTTTGCCGAGAGCGACGTCTCCGAGACCTTCGACACCATCGCCGGATTGGATCTTGGCGGACTTGCCGAGAGCTTGCTTCCCATGGTTTCCAACATGGATGTCGCCACTCTTCTCAATCTCGTCGACACGCTTGTCGACAACATGCTTCCCGAAGAAACCCTCCGTCCCATCCTTGTCGCCATCGGCGATGCCATCGATATCCTTTCCGAAGGCCTGGATGTTTCCATCGAGCCGGATCTGACTTATCTGGATGGTGCTTCTTCCATTACGCTCTCCCTCAATGAGGCGGGACTTCAGAAGTCCACGGAAGCCATTGCTGGTCTGATGGCCGACAATCCTTTGGCTAGCCTTCTTTCCCTTAGCCTTACCGAAGCTAGCGTCACCCTCGAGTTCTTCAACGAAAGCGAAAAGGAACTCATCAACCAGCTTGGTGGACTGAAGCTTGACCTGGGTCTGAGTGCCCTTAGTGCTCCTATCGATCTCTCCCTGGATCTTTCCTTCGATAGGGAATCCGCTGAAGCTTCAGAGAATTACTTTTATGGAATTGGCAGCCAGATGGATGGCTATCGGAAGACGGATGAGGCTTTCCATTCCTATTATTCCAAGGTCAAGCCCTACCTTACGGACACTTCTGCCATTGATCTGACCGCCTCCACTGCCACGACCATCGCCTCTCTCCAGACGGAATACGAAGCACTTTCCGAGGACGTCAAGTTCATGCTCGGAAGCACTGTCAATGGCGAGGCCATTGCCAGTCTCTATCAACAGGGACGGACGCTTCTTGGAAACGATGCCGAAGGCGAGAATCCTTCTACGGGCCTCATTGCCAAATGGGATGCCTTGGAATCACAAAGCTTCGCCGATCTCTCCAAAATTCACGGCTTCCTCGGCAATGTCCGCAACTACGCTTCCTGGCGTGATGCCATCAAGGAGAAGGGGACCAAGGGCGAGGCCATCCTTGCTGCCATCGACAAGACCGTCTCCGAGAGTCTTGCAAACGTTCGGGCAAGCGCCGAGAAGTACATCAAGGATTTGGAAGCCTTCCGCACGAATGTCGATGATGCGACCGCCGTTTCCGCTATTGTCTCGGATATCAATAATCATGGGACTGTCTTCGACGATATCGATGACGATTCCTACTTCTATCTCTTTACCGAAGAGCAGAAGACGGAGGCTGAGGAACTCTATGCCTCGGTCGCCACTTTCGAGGATGACGCCTATGATATCTTCGCCAATGCTATCGTTTCTTCCCTGAAGGGCGAAGACGTGACCATCGACTATGCTCTTCTCAAGTCCGAACTCATGGGCGAGAACACGCTCTATGCGAAGAGTACCAGTTACAAGCAGAACACCATCGCCAATGTCCTTTCCGGAATCCTTGCCACGGAAGAGAATGCAGACCTTCTCAAGACCATCGATTCTTCCCTTGATGCCGAAATCGAAAACGTCAAAAAGGAGGTTGTCTCTACCTTCAAGGCGACGGAAGACAAGGAGGCCTGGGACACCTACTCTGGCACTGTCACGACCAAGCTCCAGGAAATCAACAAACTTGCCAAGGCCTATCTTGGACAGTCTTCCATCACAAACGAGATCAGTACGCTTCTCTCCGATCTGTCCACCTTCTTTGCCGAGTAGTTCTTCCAATGGAAATGAAAGCCTGGGATATCTTCTCTAGGAATGTCCCAGGCTTTTTCTATGAGAACTTGAAAGGTCATGTCGCTTCCCTCTATAATCCCAATGAAGGAACCGGCGGAGGCTCTGCCTCATGATCAACAAACTTGGTGGTTAGTGATCATCACGGTTCTTTTTCATATGATTTGTTCCAGGATGATCCCCGGCCCCTGCCATGGGTTGCCCCTAGGGGCAACCGGCGGCGTAGAATCAATGTGCCGCCAGTGGCGGAGGCCGCACAGGTCTCCTGGTTTTCTTTTGCGCAGGCATGCGCGGGAAGGCCTCGGGAATGACGGGGCGGTCCTTTTTGGGCATCCAGCCCGCACTGAAAAATCCCGCATTCCCGTCCCTTCGGCCCGAGCCGGCTTACACCTAATTGGAAGGCATTCGCGCCATTCCGCATCACGCACGTGAAAATCGGCACGCCGACGGGTAGGGGAACCCGGCCAATGGCGGAAACATCCAGAAAGGAGGCCATCAAATGGATGGGCCAGTCATTTCGTTCGACGTCTCCAAGGGAAGCAGCCACATGCGGGGGTTCCTCGGCCACGGGAGGCCCGCCGGAAAGGTGGCCGTCGTCCGGCACGACAGGGACGCCCTGCGGGAAAGGATCCTAAGGGAGACGGGAAGCGACCCCGCGGCAGTCCACGAGCACACCGGCGTCTACGGCCACGTCCTGGAGCGCTACCTCGACGCCATCGGCATGAGGAGGTACGCCATCTCCCCGCTCGAGTCCGCCAAGGTCCGCAAGTCCATGGTCCGGCCGACGAAGAACGACTCGCTGGACTGCACGACCATCGCCGAGGTCTACTACCTGAGGGATGTCCGCGTGGCAAGGACGGATGGCGGGACGTACGGGAGGCTGAGGGAGATGTCGCGCCACTATCGCTACCTCCTCGGGCTCAAGGTCATCGAGAAGGGCCGCTACTTCCGGTGCCTCGACGACGTCTGGCCCGGGTTCGACGAGGTCGTCGGGCCGTTCTCCGAGAAGTCCCTTGCCGTCGTCGCCCACTACGGGCACCCCTCCGGGATAAGGTCCGTCGCGGGGGTGATGGCGTTCCTTGATAATTGTTTAATAAAAATAGCCAGTTCTGGTGAGATAAAAATCACCAGTTCTGGCGAAAATTAAATCACTAAGGCGTTTCTCGTTTGCATAGACTTCCTTCTGGTTGCTTATCAACCGGAAGGGAGGAATGACAATGGGAAAAGCCAAGGCCGCTCAGCTTTCCGCCGAAATCAACATGCTCAAACATTTCGACATCAAGCCCAACTTCACCAAGCTGGCCGTGAAGTACGGGATGGACCGCCACACGGTCAGCAAGTACTACAGGTCGGGGATGCCCCCGAGGCAGAAGAGGAACAGGGTCAGCCAGTACGACCCCTACCGGGAGGAGATAGAGGCCCTCATCGGCGAGGACGGCGACGTCTCCATCGTGGCGGCGTACAAGGCGCTCGCGCACATGCACCCGGAATTCCCGGGGAACTACTGGTCCTTCCACTCCTACGTCCGCGCAAGGGGCATCTGGAAGAGCGCCAGGGAAAGGATGAAGCCCCACCCCGCGTACGAGACCGCCCCCGGCGAGATGTTCCAGTTCGACTGGAAGGAGGACGTGACCCTGACGACGAGCAAGGGCGAGAAGGTCACCAGGCAGATCTTCTCCCTTGTCTCCGCATACTCCCTCTACCACGTCTTCGTCTGCTCCGTCGGGAAGGGCACGGACGACGTCATCCGCTGCCTCATCGACGCCATAAGGCAGATCGGCGGACTGCCGAGGCGGTTCCTGACCGACAACATGGCGGCGGTCTGCGACACCCGGGGCAAGGCGAAGAGGAAGGTCCCGAGGATCGTCCAGTTCGAGAAGGACGTCGGGGCCAGGGTGGAGCTCTGCAAGGTGCGGACCCCGCAGACGAAGGGAAAGGTCGAGAGCGGCAACAGGTTCCTCAACAGGATCTCGGCCTACGACGGGAGGATAGAGTCGGCAGGGGAGTTCGAGAAGATCGTGGCACGGATACAGAACGACGCCAACGCGAAGCCCAACCAGACCACCGGGATCCCGCCCGCGCTGCTGCTGAAGAAGGAGATTCCCCGTCTGAGGCCCCTTCCGCCGGCCATGCTGCTGGAAAGCTACGTTCCCGGCTCGACATGCCACAAGGTCCCCGCGACGCTCCTCGTGCCCCATGGCGGCTGTCTCTACTCGGTCCCTCCGGACTACATAGGGAAGACGGTCAGGGTGTTCGGGATGGCGGGAGGCGTCGCCATACAGCACAACGGCTCCACGATCGCCTACCACGAGATCGCGGAGGGCAGGAAGATAAACTACAATCTCGATGACTACATCGGCGCGATGAGGGGCAAGATGGGCGACGACGGCAAGATCGAGGAGGTGTCCAGGAGGAACATCGAGATGCTCGGACGCATAGGGGGCGACGCGGAATGAGCGGCAACGAAAGGATACGCCTGGAGAACGCCCTGGCCTAGCTTGGTCTCCAGTCCGTCAGGGACGGGCTCGGGTGGATGGAGGACAAGACGGCGTCCGGGGAACTCGACGCCACCTCCGCCCTATGCGAGCTGTTCGAGAGGGAGGCACGCCGAAGGGACGCCATAGCGCGGAAGATCTGCGTCTCCACGGCACACCTGCCGATGCAGAGGACGTTCGAGGACTTCGACCAGCCATCGCTGAACAGGGAGGAGGTCCTCCAGCTCAGGTATCTCCGCTTCGTCGAGGAGGCCGGCAACGTCTTCTTCATCGGCTCGCCGGGAGTGGGGAAGACGCACCTCGCCTGCGCCCTCGGGATGTGCGCCGCCGAGCAGCGGATGCCGACATACTTCGTCCGTTTCCCCGAGCTCCTGGAGAGGCTCGTTGCCGCAAAGAGGTCGAACACGCTGGAGAGGTCGCTGTCGGCGTTCGCCCGCTACAAGCTCCTGATCGTCGACGAGGTCGGGTTCCTTCCGGTCACCCAGGAGGAGGCGGCACTCTTCTTCCAGCTGGTGTCCCTGAGGTACGAGAAGAAGTCGACGGTGATAACGACGAACAAGCCGATAGCGAAATGGACGGAAACCTTCGGGGACCCTGTCCTGACGAACGCCATCCTGGACAGGCTGCTGCACCATGCCAAGGTGATCAAGATAGTCGGCCAGTCCTACAGGACGAGGGAATTGGCCTCCGAGCTGGCGAAAAATTCGGCCGCGAACCCCTAGGGGTTCCATCCCCTGAAGGATACGGACAAGGAAACGAATACGACACAGGATACGGAAAAGAAAGGAGGATACGGAAAGACTGACAGATACGGATGGTGAAAATTAAATCACTAGAATTGGTGAAAATTAAATTGCAATTATCATCGTATATGTCGGGGGTCGACGCCTCCCATTCCCTGCCGGCGCGTCCCCTTCCCGTTGCGGAGAGCGCTGGCACGCCCTCCTCCCTGTCTTCCTCGTGCATGAAAAATGTGGATAAGCTTTGTCAAGCGAAACGGCGAGAAACGATTCGGCGGCAAGGAAGGTTCCTTTCGGCATGCCGAAAGGAACGACGGGGAAGGTCCCGCTTTGAAATGTCGTCCCGAATGCCCTAAAATATCACCGCCTAGATTTCTTTGTACGCCGTTCCGTGCCTCAGCATGGAATGGATGATCCTCGCCAGCTTTGCGCAGCCGGCGACGATCGCGGCCTTGCGGTTGAGGCCGCTTTTCTTTTTGCGCGCGACGAACCGGCTCACGGCGGCATCCGGACGGAGGTTGCACATGTTCACGACCGCCACGTACAGGACCCTCCTGAGCCTCCTGTTGCCCTTCCTCGTCATCCCGAGGTGCCTCCCGTCCGTCCTTCCGGACGACCGGACCATGGGATCGACCCCGGTCGCCTCGAAGACGACGGCGGGAGCGACGCCCGACCTGTCCTTCAGTTCCGCGATGGCCTCGTAGAGCCTCGCGAAGCCCCGGCGTCGTGGCCGATGACCTCCACCCTTCCGGAGGGCCTTCCCCTTGCGAGGAAGGGCCTCATGTGGCTCTCCCCCTTGGAGACGTCGACGCTGATGATCGGTCCATCCATTGCGGGCCTCCTTCCTGGCATGCCGAGATGGGACGGGATCGCTCCTCAGCCTTCCTCCGCGCCTTTTCTTGTGTGTTGATGCGGGGTGCGGGCGAAGCCGCCCCCAAGTGGATAAACCGCGCTCGGGAGAGAAGGAGGGAACGGAAAAATGTGTCATGCGGGATCTTCGGCAAGGACGGATTGCCGAGTCCCGAAAAGCCCTTCTTCCTCGTTCCCGGGTCCCTCCGTATGCCTACGGAAAAGACCAGGAGACACCTTCGTCTCACATCCATCCGGATGCCACCATTCTATAGGATGGAGGCGGCTGATGGCACCCTAGGGTGCCATCAGGGATGTGCCTCGGTATGTCCTGGTCTAAATATAAGAAAAGCCTCCTCGCGGCGGTTTCCGGACCGGGGCCCTGGAGGCGTTGCTAGACTGACCCGCTTGGCCCCGGCCCGGAAGCCGATCTAGCAAGGAAGATTCTACCACCCGGCACGGTGCCATGAAAGACGCTTACAACACTTAACTAGGATTTTCTTTTTCTCATAAAGTCAGCCTCCACGAGAAAAAGGATACCAACCCGCCTGGGCTTAAACTAGGAGACAGGTTCTTTGACGCTTACTTTCAACGATTTGGGGAGGAACTGTCTTCTTGGTTCTCCGTTAGGTCCATCTAAGCGCACAAACATATAGAAGGAGAATGGTCTAGACTCCCAAAAAGAGACATTGAAACGGAAGGACGAGGAGGTTAAATTTTGAGACAAAAAGACCCGTGTGTCATCATAAGCCAGATATTCCAAACGATGTCTCAGCCTTAGACGTATGCCCTTGGCTTTGTGCTTATTCGGACACACTAATAAGAGAAGAGTCGGATGATGAAAGTCATGCTGGTATTATGGCTTGACCGCTCTGTATTAAGTAATTTAGATAGTCTACATAATGAAGTAGTTCATCTAAAGTAACCATTTCTTTTCCAATAGCAATTTTCAAGTACTTTACATTAAAGGAAACAAAGGTTTCTCTTGTGATGTAGGGCTCCCATTCTTCAAAAGTAAAGAGACCATATCTTTTGATGTCCGTCTCTATTTGGAAAAGGTTGAATCTAAGGCCTTCACCGACATCAAAGATATTGAACATTCCTTGGATGTAAGGAGTCATGGTAAGGAAGCCGTTTGCGACAGCATTCAAATCTACAGAACTGAAGATACCATAGCTCTCGAGATAACGTGTTTTGATGGAATAACTTACCAGTTTGGTCGTATTCTCAACGTTGGCTTGGTTGTAAATGACAAAGTTATGGCCGATATATGTCAATATATTCTCTTTTTTGATTGTCTCATATTGCATCGTATTCATATCAAACAAAGCATGTTCGGCAATAATCTCTAACGATTCTCCATTGTCAAAGTGCAACGCAATCACTTCATAGTTCGACTTTCCATGATTAACAAGCAAAGCAATCGGGCGGGCTACATATTTTCCGATGACGTGGTCAAACGACATGATCATTTCTCCTGGTTGAATATCCTCAACAGCTTTTTCAGTTCCATCAGCCATTAAGATGCGGGTGCCTTCGACAAAGCATCCTTTCTCAACCTTAATTGTGACAGAAGGTACATCAGAAATCACTCGGCCATCATATCCATCCGTAACAACGACAGAGAGGGTATATGTGACACTATTTTCATCCTCATTTTTTGGTATTGTCACAGAAACGACGTTTCCAATTTCATTTTGCACATTAATAGGAAGAGTCTCATTCGTTCCGCTCTTAGTGCACGACCATGAAAATTGGGTATTTGGAGAAAGGGAACCACCATTTGTGATGGTTGTATTTGCTCGGAAATACTTTGTTGCTCCATCATTTGTTACAGTTAAAGTTTGTCCATCATCCCAACTTTCACCATCACTACTATTTTGAATCAAAATATCGGCGATTGGTTGAACAGTTCTCAGTATCGGAATAATCTTGATTTCATGGCTCACGCTGCTGACAGGAACAATTAAATTTTCCGAATATGGTTCGTCATCGATTTGAATTTCCATGATGTTTTCAATTGAGCGGATAGCAAATCCTTCCCCATCATAAACACGAATCAATTCAGGGTTTTCAAATGTTTCTGTCGAACCGTCACGTCTACGAATTTCGACCTGATAGGAGGGAGAATAGTAATTATCATCATTTACAAAGGGATTTACGAAATTTAATAGATATCCTTCTAACATCCAGTAAAAGTCAGTGCCATTTGTTCCATAGGAATAGTTTTCTTGCTCAAGTTTAGCATCGGAAGTAAAATCCAACGCATCGGAAGTAAGTGCAACATCTGCAACTGCCGGAAATGTGAAAGGAGAGATTGTTAGCGAAAGAATCGAACCACCTGTATGCTCAGTTGCAGGTGATTCCTGTAGAATATTGACAGTGATTCTACTATTTGCATTGTTTTCTTTGCCGGCTGTGATTTTTCCACCAAAACCAGAATTGATGTTGATGATGCCATCATTCGTCAATGTTGCCGGAGTTGAGATTGTATAATCTCGCATCACTGTGCCAGAAGCGTTTCGGTTGGATGCGTAAAATGAGGTGTTTGCATTGATATTCAATGTTGCATTCTTTTGAACATGTAAAGATGCTCCAGGTAAAAACTTCACTTGATAATTGATATCATATGTGCCATCGTCAATGAAAATATGATAAGTTCCAGGAATGGGGAAGAAAAGATTCTCGCTAGATACATCAATCATGATATTTACTGAAACATATCCAAAAGAGAAATTTCCTTTCAGATGCGCATCAACGGAGTGTGAATAAAAATCTTTTGTCAGCATTTCTGTAGAATGAGTTTGTCTCCATTCAATAACAGAACCTTCCGTGTCAATAATGATAAACGAATTGCTTGTGTTCCAAGAGATGATTTTTCCTTCAGTGAATTCGTTCACTGCCGGTTTGTGTCCGACACTATTTCCGTAAATGTGGGCCAATCCATACATTTCGCTTTGATAATGAAAATACATCTTAGCCGAAATATTAGGCAAATCGAAACGATTGAATGGAAATACATTTTTTAAATAAACCATTCCAGCTGTTGTCGCTGATGAATAATCGTAAATCGCGAGTGGTTGTTTGATGACTCCGCCAGAAAGAACATCGATGTGAGCATTTGACTCTGTCTCAGTCTTAATAAATCCAATGCAGTTGATGGTTCCGGAATTCTCGATAACTGAATCGTCGGACAGATTTATTTCGACAAACATTCCACAGGTTGCAGATTGTGGACTCGCGCCACCAACTTGACCGCCAATATTCAGTGTCCCTCCCGTCTCGATTGTTAAGGTTGGAATGATTTGTCCAACATTGTCTCTACACGTTTCGATAAGAACATTGTTTCTCATTAAGGTATAATTGCCATCGGAAAATCCTGCTGGAGTAGTATTTTCTGTTAAATCTGCAAATTGATACTGTTCGCCTTCGACAGCAAAGGTTAAAGTGACATTTGCACCAATAGTGCAAGGATCATCTATGATAATCTGATTTTCTTTCCACCATTGCTCTGGAGTTTCTGTTCCTTCAGGCATGACTTTAGGGATAACGTAAATTGTTTGTGCCCCAGCCCCGGAAGAAGCCCTTTCATTGGCAACTTCCAGAGCTTTTTCAATCGAGGTGAAATAAGAATTGTCGGTGTCAATATAGCAAATTGGCTCTTCTTGTTTCAAAGATACTTCTTCTTTTTGATTTAGGCCGACAATCCAACTCGAAAATGCCGTCAAAAACAAAGTCGAAAGGAGAATGCACAAAATATACGTGTACGTAATTCTCGTTTTAAGCATTGTTTTCAACCTCCGAAAAATCTACACCCAATTGGAAAGGTATTGTTGGTGTGGCCTTTAACTTCGGGTACAAGGAATCAAAGTCCTCTATAGCAAAAGCAAATTTCACATTTACAATGAAATAACGCTCAGTAGTCGAACCAGAAACATCGGGTAGATTGGCAATATTCATGTAGGCCGTCAAAACAGAATCCATCCATATTGCATTTCCCGGGATATCTTGAGTTGTATTGGCATGCGAATAGAATACCTGAAAAGCAGTTGCTGAACTGAAGACATCAGCCTCGTCAGAAGCAAGACCACGACTATAGGATAAACGAAGACGCAAAGGCAAACTGTCATCAATTAAAGGAAAAGGCGAGTTACCAGCTTGAAGTAAGGTGAGATTTAATGTCAAAGAGGCTGAAAAGACAGCAGTGTTTCCTACAGCTTCGTCAACAATAAATCCTTTTTCGCAAAATGGTGAAAAGGAGAAATCGCCAACGGAGCAATATTTCGAAATCTCCTGGACATCATCGGCATCAACAATCAGTTCATCAATGGAAAGGTTAGCAGAAGATTGAATGGTCCATGATGCATAGCCAATGCTAAAGAGAGATAAAGCAACGAGGAATTGACCCCCCCCGCAAATCTCATATGGTGACGTCGCAACCAGTACTTTAAATTCAACTTCATTTTGCTAATCCTCTATTCACCTTCTCTTAGATAGTGTTGGATAATTTCACGGAGCCTTTCTTCCGTAAAGAGTCCTTTTCCAACGCCTATTTTAAAGATTGGGCCATTAAACATATCAAATTGTTCTTTTGTCAAAATATCTTTGAATTCTTCATATCTATAGAGTCCGTATTTGTCGATATCTTCTTTCTTCTTTTGGCTATCATAACGGAATTCAGAGTCGATATCAAAGAAGTTTGTATCACATATGATGGGCTCAACAATCATCAAATTGTTCGCGAAAAGATTAAAGTTTTTTGCTGTAATAGGAGAGTATGTATCCGACACTGCCTCTTCAACTTGAACATCTTTGACACGTTTGAAAACCAACCTGTTATTTTCATAGACGGCTAGAGCTCTTCCAATTGTGGAGATAGCAGTAGAAGAATCAACGCAAAAATACTTTTTACTATCATAATCGAAGAAAGAATGTTCATCTGCCACATCAAAAGTTGAGCCATCATCAAAGAATAGACGAATTCTTGTGTAAGAAATTTGATGAGAAACTTCATTGAAGATAATTGGCTGAGGTTCAAAACGTCCTTTTTCAAAGTCCCAAGTCATAACAACATCACCAATAGATAAGTCTTCTATCGGTCGAGTAGAACCGTCTGGCAAGAGAATCAATGTTCCAGGAAGAATACAGCTAGTATCAATTGTCAGTGAAGGGGCGGAATCGATAATTTGATACCAATCGTCCCCAATATTAGATAGACCATTCGATGTAGAAATACCTCCACGAGTGTTTATCATGACATATCCGCCAACACGAACAATAAACGGAGAAGTTTCGTTTGTAAAAACAGAGTTTCCAAATTGATTGGCAAACAAATTGTTAGAAGTAGAGACTGTGTCAATATCATTATACGAAATAGTATAGCTGACTCTATCTACACGGTCGCCAATAACTGTAACAGAAAATTCCATAATTGGATTTTTCTGATGGAAGCGAATGGTTGGAAAACATGAGGAAATGGAATATGAACCACTATTGTCATCTAAGCCAATATACTCGACCCAGGAATCTTGATGGAGCTTTTCGCTAATAGAAATGGATGCGCCAATAGATAAGTCATTCGAACTTAGATCGGAATCCGCCTCAATATCAGAACCCAAAGGAATTGTTTCGCCATTTTTAGTATAAGAAACAGTACAATAAGTTTCGATAACACCAGAATCAAATCGAACTTTGATTTCTGGATGGAATTCCTGGGGTACTTCTTTCCAACCATATGCAACCAAGCCTTCACTTGTCATGCCAGTCGTAGAAACATAATGTGTAATTTCTGCATTGACGTAATCACTGACTATTGATGAAACCTCGTCAACTAACCTTAAGCTCGCATTACAAGTAATAGTTTCACGTGTTCCGGAATCTAGTAAAGATCCATTATAAAGCTCAACTGAATTAACATTTACATTTTCAACAATAGTTAATTCAGCGTTTTGGCTTGTGTTTATATCGATTTTTCCACTTAAATTTGCAGCTACAACTCTTCCATCAATTGTAAATTTAGCTGGGCCTGTCAAATCTCTGGATGGATATTTTGTTTTAATGGTTGAACCATCTTGCCAAGTGTCAGGATAGATTATTAGTGATTGTGCTTCAAGGACTGCATCTGAATCAACAAACAATGAAGCACCAGGCAGCAACTTGAAATCACTCAACATAGAATATTCACCATCATGGAGATTGATGTCATACAAAAAAGATATCGGGAAAACGACCTCTGTTGTATTAAGAGAAATCGTAGAAGAACCCATAAATGCACCAAGAGGTCCAACATATAAAGAAATATTTAAACCATTAGTATTTGCACCACCAAAAATATCAATATTTGTTTTTCCAACATTGGGACATGAAATCGTTTCGCCTGCACGATTGAATTTTGAAACCATATAAGCTCCGGAATGCAACTGAATCAAACAATCTGTTGAAGAACCGACCAATGTTCCTGAGGCAGTATTGCATTTGTCACCTGCATAAAGCCTAACATCAATATTGATAGTCCCACTAAAATAGGTATACATCAATGTTTCAATGTTTACGAATGCAAACATGTTGAAAGGGCTAGCTTTAATTTCGTTTAAATTTCGATATGAGCAGGCAAAAAAATTGCCTCCGCCAAAATCAAGCATAACGAATGGTATTCGAATTTGGCCATAATTGTGAAGAATCGATTGATTATTATGTGTTTTTTCCTGAATAAAACCACGACAATCAATGTTCCCGCGATTAATTAATTGTGCGTTTTTTCCAAGAAGGATTGTGGCATAATTCCCACTTGTCTGGCCGGAAAAGTATCCTGCTCCACCACCTCCATAATTGATTTCACCGCCGACAAGAATTTGTCCATAATTGATGATAGAGACATTGTCTGCAATCTCAAGAGTGTTTTTGCAATTGCTTTTGTTATTAGTGGCAAATTGATAGTCGAAAACTTTTGTGCATGTCACAGTGCCATCTGCATTCTTTGTTTCATTGGAGTAAGTTTCACCAGAATAGGGGAGAATTAATGTGACATTTGATCCGATAGTCAAACCATCCGTTGAAATACTGGCTTTTGTGCTAGGAACGACATATACCGTTACTCTATCAGAAACACTATTGGCGGCCAAAATAGCTTTATCAACAGAAGCAAAATTTCTGCGATGTCCTTGAGAATCGAGAATATAACTGACAATTTCAGCCTCATCAGAAAGAACGGGAGTTAGTTGATCAGCAGGAACAATATAAGAGGAATGGCCAACTAAACAAAGAGATAATACTGATGTTGACAAAACAAAAAGCGAAATTCTCTTTTTCTTTTTCATGCGGCAATACTCCCGAGGTCAATTTTTAAAGAAAGCCTTAAAGGATTTTGCAAAAAGTCAGTATAAATTTGTTTAAAACTATCTATAGTTGATACATTAAAATTAAGAATTAATTTCAAGTGAAGAAAATCTGATTGAATAGAAGCCGTGGTGATAGAAGGAAATTGTCCTACAATCGAAGCGGAATCTCTTATTAGCGTCGATGAAATTTGATTCTTATAATCGTAAGTAGAATCATACGAAAGAACGATAGAATCAATCACATTAAACAAAGCCGTATTCATAGATTTATTTGTCAATGTCACATTAAATAAAACAAAGTTTGTTTTTGTTTCATCATAATAATGCTTCAAATCAAAACTCAAATAAAAAGAAACAGAAGCATTGGTGACAAATTCATCTTCGTTTAAAAAGCCAAAATTAGTCAAGATAATTTCGTCAACGGCATCATTTCCTGATCCTTGTGTTTTATCCAAATTAAGATATTCGCCGATATAATAAACATTATCGGCGCCTACTTGAATATTTGGGACATCTATTGCAGATTCTGAAATAATAAACGTTGAAAATCCTAACCCAGCAAGGCTGGCTGTGCATAATGCAAAAACAGTTGCAATCTTCCACTTCTTCATTCTTCGACCTCCCAGTGAGCATAGAGAATAAGTTGCTCACCATAAATAGGAGTCAAATCGGTAAACTGCCCACTCAGATATTCATCCGTGGGCGAGGTATACCAGCCAGAGAACTTAAATCCATTCATATTTGGAACACCAATTGTCTCGAAGCTATTCGATCCAGTAAGAGGTATATTTGTTCCGACTTCCATGGTGGTTAAGAATTTAACATTTTCTCCACCAATGAAGGAACCACCATTAGCATCGAAATAGATTGTACAATACTCTTTTTGTTGAGTGGCACCTGTTCCTTTCATTGAAAAAAGAGGTGCTTCCCAGCCAATGTCACTCTTGAAATAAACTTCACCGGTTGCGATATTGAGGTAATAATCCCCTGCTATTCCGATGGTGGAGGAAGGAGCGACGTCTCCGTAATACCAATGTGTGGCTTGTGGTCGGGGAATACGGAGAATAGAAGTCGTACCATCAGTATAGGAAATAAGGAGACCAAAGTTGTTTTCGTCAGATTGGGTTTCCGAATATGAAATAAAAGAAACTCCCGTTCCATTTTCGCTGGGAGGTATTTCGATTGTCGTGGCTTCCCTTCCGTCTGTATAAGTGATCGTAATGATGTAATTCCCAGTCTGGCTATCCAATTGAGAGGATATGGTATCGATACCGACACCATTCTGTCCATTCTGTGCCTTGGGTATGGTGAAGCTGTTCGTGGTTCCGTCGGAATAGGTAAAGGAAAGGACGTTGTTTCCGCTCTCATCCTGTGTCATGGCGACGTTTGCGATTCCTTTTCCATCCTGGCCCTGAACGACAGGAATCGAAAGGACGGTATCAACAACGCTAGGGTCGGTATAGGAGATGGTCAAGGTAAGGGTATTGTCGGCAAAGGAATAGTCAACGTTAGCGATGCCGACACCCGGCTTTCCGGAAAGACCGGCAGGAAGGGTGACAACAAGGGGATCCTTGGTTTCGTCGGTATAGGAGATGGTTAAAGTGACATCGCCGTTTGCAGCCGTGCTTTGGCTGACGTTCTGGATATGGTAGCCCTCGTCTCCGCCGAAGATGAAGTTGCAGGAGGAAAGACTCGGCGCAAGGCCGATGAGCGAAAGGGCGATGAAGAAGCGACGGAATCTCTTTTTCATTTTCTGTTCCTCCTATATTTCATCATACCAGGCATAGAGGGTCAGATCCCTCAAGACCTTGGTCGTATCGTCGAATTTTCCGGAATTGGGATCATAGGTCGGACTGGTATGCCAACCGATGAAGGTGGCATTCTCCTTTGTGGGAATGCCAACCATATTGTGCAAGGTCGTCCTGTCGAGATAGGATTCTTCCTGGACCATGAAGGTGATGCTTTGATTCCTGCCGTTTGGAAGGACGCCACCATTCGGGTCGAAGGTGACGCTGTGGTAGGGAAGGGGTTCTTCGACGCCATAGCCGTCTATCGTCAGAAGATAGGTCCACTCTCCATCATCCTTGGCATAGAGGTCTCCCGAACGGATGTCGACATAAAAGTCCCTGTCCTTGCCAAGGCTTGAAGGCGGTTCGCCAACGCCTCGATGCCATTCCTGAGGGCTTTCATGAGGGATTTCAAGCGGGAAGATCCGGCCATCGGACAAGGTGAAGGTATAGGTGATGGTCGTGTCCGTCGTGTTTGTGATCTGGACATCGGTTATCGTTGCGCCATCCACTCCATCCGGAATGAGGATGACAATCGGCGTCGAGCCATCGCTCCAGGACACGGTCACCTGCGTTCCTTCCTCTGTCTTCTCTGTCTGGATGGAAGAAATCAAGTGCGTGGCATCCTCGCCATCCATTCCCTTTGGGATCGTAAGAAGAGGGCTTTGGGTGCCATCGGAATAGGTAAAGCGAAGAGTCGTATCCCCTTCTTCGTCCCTTCCGAGCGTCAGTCCCGTCACGATTATACCATCCTTGCCCCTGCGATTGGGGACGCGAAGGACGGTCGGTTCCTTGGTTGCGTCGGTATAGTTGATGGTCAGGACGATTTCCTCCCCTTCGGGAACGGCAGTGACGTCCTTTATGGAAGCACCGTCAATGCCTGCAGTTCCCGTCGGAACGGTGAAGGTGAAGTCGGGCCTGGCATCGTCCATGAAGGCGATGGTGACGATGGTGTTGCCGAGATTGTCCGCCGCCGTGGCGACGTTTTCGATCATGTAGGATTCCGTCGCACCGAAAATGAGGTCGCAGGAGGAAAGGGGAAGGGTCGCGATGGACAGGGCAAGAAGGAGTGCCTTTTTCATGGGAGCACCTCCACCCTTGTCAGGTCGTCGATCGTCGGGGCCTTGTCGAAGGTATCGGGCGTGCCA
Source organism: uncultured Bacillota bacterium (assembly GCA_949282275.1). Taxonomy (GTDB): domain Bacteria; phylum Bacillota_I; class Bacilli_A; order RFN20; family CAG-288; genus Enterosoma. Next base: position 27,383 of record CASDOO010000027.1, read on the forward strand.
GTCACCGGGCCGTTGATGACGGAGCGGAAGGGATGGATGCCAGTGACGGCGACGACTGCCTTGGAAAGGACGGAGAAGGCCATGCTCAGGGTCTCGTCGCCCATGTCGGGGGAATAGACGCCGGAGAGGATGCCCCTGGCGAAGTCGATCTCGAACTCGTCGGAATAGTCATCGGTCTCGGTCTGGAAGTCGACGCTCGAAAGGTTGAGTCCGCCACCATAGAAGATGACGTCCGTGGAGACATAGTCGTTTTCGCCGTCGTTGTAGTAGAGGTCGGAATCCGCAAGGTAGTCCTTGATGATCTTCTTGATCGGGAAGAAGTCGTCGATGTTGATGTCGACGTCGAATCCCTGCTGCTCCAGCAAAGTGGAAAGGCTCTGGAAGATGAGGCAGGAGAGATCCATCGAGTCGATCGTCTTCCAGTCGTAGAAGCGGACGTCGCCCTTCAGGGTCAGGTTGACGGGAAGGGAGGTTCCGCCGACATCCTGCGGCGGAAGGGCCATGTCGCCTAGGAGCTGGTTGACAAGGGAAGGCATGCCGTTATAGAGGTAGCCGCCGTTGAACATGCTGTCCAGGGCGATGGAGAAGACGGCGGAATTGTGGAAGAAGGTATCCTCGACGGTGACGTTGGTTCCCATGTCGGGCGTATAGGAATCGGCATTGTCGAGCGCATCCTGGATGGCCTCGAGGACGGGGATGTAGCCTGTCGCGTTCTGTGCCTTTAAGGCCTCGAGCATGTAGTAGTCGGCACTTTCCATCGTCTTGTCGTTTCCTTCGACATAGAGGGTATCCATGAAGTCCTTGAAGGCATGCTGATGTTCCTCGCCGTTGTAGGTAAAGGAAATGTCGGCATCCTTGTCGCTCTTCGCCCTTTCGTTGTTTCCGAGGTAGAGGAGGAACTGGCCGGCGTTCTGGAGAATGCTGTTTCTGATCGTGAGGTTGTCGCTGGAAAAGGCGCGGACGACGTTCTTTCCGTTCTGGATGATGCTGTTCTCGATGGTGCAGTTCTCGCCCTCGATGTCGATGACCGAGCCCGTATAGAAGAAATCGTACATGTTCTGCTGGTTGTCGGTGTTCTGGAGATGGACATCGTCGATGGTCACGTTGTCCGTGTCGACGAAGATGCCGCAATTGTCCTGGCCGAAGGACTGGATGAGGGCGTTCATGCCGATCTGTCCCAAGGCGACATAGGCAAGGGGACCATGGAAATAGTCCTTCTCGGGATCGGGCGTCATCAAGCCGTTGGGGGCTATTGAGCCGTTGTTTGGGAAGGCGAGGTTATGCATGTTGATGGAGAAGCCGTTTCCATGGAAGTCCTTCTGGACGTGGAGTCCGGCCCGGAGGGTCGTTTCGACCGTCCTGACGTCGGCGCTGTCCTTGAAGTAGTCGTTGTACTGGTCGATGAAATCGGTCGGATAGGTCGACTCGAAGGTATAGAGCTCGTCCTCGAAGGAGAAGGACTTGCTTGCGAAGTCATAGTGGCCGAAAAGACGCATCGTGTCGGAGACGTACTCCTCGACATAGGTCCTCTTTCCGTCGGCATCGACCGTGTAGCGATAGGTATCCTGGAGGGAACCCAAGGATGTCTGCAGGACGACGACCTCGCCCTCGCTGGAGTAGTTCGTGCAACGAAGAAGATCGTCATAGTCGCGGACGTTGACGCCCTCGTCGATGATCTCGAAGGAATAGGTGCCCTGGATGCTGTCATCCATCTCGGAGACGAAGGTGATCGAGGCAAGGCCGCCATCCAGAAGCGTCAGGCTCTCGCTTGCGGAATCGAAGCGGATGTTGTCGCTGATGGACTGGATTTGGAGGTTGTCCTGCTCTTGACCATCGACCATGACCTGGATGTCGAGGTCGATCTTGGCCGGAGAGAGCGTATAGTCGTCCATTGTCGTGGAAGAGGCATTGTAGTCGATCTCGTACTGGCCATAGCGGCGGGCATCGTAAAGGGACTGGCCGGAAGTCCTTTCCGTGTCGTTGATGATGATGGCACCGCGCTCGTAGCAGATGGCGGTGAAGGTCTTGGCCTTGGTATTGGTGAGGTTGCTCACCCTTACCCTGGCCTGGCCTTCGTTGAGGGCATGGAGATAATAGTTTCCGTTTCCGTCCTGTTCGATGGAACAGACTTCCTCCCCTTCCGGATTCTCCACGGACCACGTGAGAGTATAGCTCTCCTCCTTGATGATCTGGCTGTCGTCATAGACGGCCGTGGCGACAAGGGGATAGCCTTCTTCCTGGATCTTGAAGCCTTCGTTCTCGCGATAGTCCATCCGGATGTCGGAGATGTCGATGGCGACATTGTTGATCAGGACCTGGACGGTGACATAGGTCAAAAGGGAAACGACGACGGGAACCACCAGAAGGGCAGCAATCGTTTTCTTTTTCATGCGTTCACCTCCATTCTTCGATAAAGCCTGTCGACGCGCTTGGGCGGGAAGAGAAGAAGCGGGACAAGGGCAAGGAGACTCAGAAGGAAGGAAGAAAGGTAGATCGTCTCCCGCTTTGCGCCAGAGAAGGAGAGGACAAGGCCGATGGCAAGGATGGCGACAGGGACAAGATAGCTCGCCATGGACGAGAGGAAGGAAAGACGCGCCTTGCTCTCGCCAAGGTCGTGGATGTCGCCAAGAAGGGAGAGCAGGTTCATGGCAAGGATGAGAAGGAGACTGGCGGCAAGGGCGACGCCGAAAAGCGGCCAGGAGAGGGTATTCGTGCCCGCAAGGACAAGCAGGGAGATGGTGCTGGAAAGAAGGGAAAGAAGGCTCGGGCAAAGAAGCTTCACCAGGAGGACATAGGAGGGCTTGTAGGGGAGGATCTTGCTCACCGTCAGGGCCTTGCCCTCCAGGGAAGGCTTGAGGGCATTGCCGGCATTGACGATGCCGACGAAGAGCAGGAAGAGGGCAAGGAAGACGACGTTGAGGGTCTCCGGATAGTAGGCAAGGAAGACGGAGAGGTTGTAGGTCAACGTGGCCTTGAGGGAAGAGAGGACGACGAAGGAGAGGAAAGGCAGCATGATGAGGACGGAGGTATAGGAGAAGGTATTCGAACTGTCCTTGAAGAGAAGAAGGAGTTCCTTCTTGAGAAGGGCCTTCTTCGGGGAATCGATGCGGAAGCTTGCGATGTCGACGCTCTTTTCCTTCTCGCGGAAGAAGAGACGCTTGGAAAGAGCAAAGTCCGCCGCAAGATAGCCGGCGGCAACGGCAAAGACAAGAAGGCCGAGGATGATGAGGACGTTGGAAACGATGTTGTCATGGCCCATGAAGAGGTCGAGCATGGAAAAGACCGGGACAAGGAAGAAGGTCGTGTCGGCAAGGCCCTGGACGAATTCCGTCGAGAGCGTACCCGTCAGTGCCGAATCGGAAAGGGAGACGAGGAAGAGGTCGAGGAAGACCTGGTAGGCATAGCAGAGAAGGACGACCAGGACCGATGCCAAGGCAAACTGGATCAGGTTCCGGTCCTTGAGAAGGAGGTAGAAGACCTGGAAGAGAAGGGAGAGGAGGAAGGAGAGGCCGGTGGAGAAGACGGACAGGAGGAGGCAATAGACCACGGACATGACATGGTACCAATAGGGGAAGTTGACCTTGACGCCGAAGGTGATGAGAAGCGGCATCGAGAGCAGGGCCAGCTCGACAAGCTGGACCAGATAGATATAAAGCATCTTCGAGAGGATGACTTGGTGGCGTGCGATCGGAAGTGGGGCGATGACCTGGGAGTCGTCCTTGTCGAAGAGGCATTTCCTTGCCCTTGTCGCGCCTTCCAGGATCGTGACCGCAAGGACGATGAAGAGGAAGAACACGAGCGTATGGAAAGGCGCGGAGTAGGAATAGGCCGTCAGCTTGTCATAGAGGGCACCGGTGAGGAAGGAGAGCAGGGCAACGAAAAGAATGCCGCCAAGAAGCGTGAGGACGTTCTTGACGATGCGGGAAGAGAGCGATTCGTCCCTGCCCCGGAAGCCGAGGCGGAATTCCTTGAAGAGAAGGGTGATGATCATTCCTTCTCCTCCTCCACGTCAAAGGAGCGGAAGATGTCCTTGAGCTTCCTCCTTTCGAGGGGCTCCTTCCGGAAATCGATATGGCGCTTGATCCTTCCCTTGTCGAGGATGCCGACGCTATCGCAGATCTTGGAGACGAAGTCGATGTTGTGGCTGGTGAGGAAGATCGTCCTGCCCCGGGCCTTGAGATCCTTCATCAGGCTGAAGAGCATCTCGTTGACGACAAGGTCGAGACCGACCGTCGGCTCGTCCAGGATCCAGATCTTCGGATTGTGGATCAGGGAAGCGATGAGGCAGATCTTCTGCTTCATGCCGTGGGAATAGTCGCGGATCCTCTTGCGGAGGTCGTTGTCGTTGAAGCTTAGGCGGGAGGCCAGGACGCGATAGTTCTCGACGAAGTCCTTCTGGCTGACGCCATAGGCGCCGGCGACAAAGGAAAGGTATTCCTTTCCGGTCATGATCTCGTAGGCCGTCGGTTCGCTGGCGACATAGCCAAAGCAGGACTTGGCCTTTTCCGTCTCGGAAAGGACGTCATGGCCGAAAATGGAGATGGAACCCTCGTCGAAGGCCTTGAGACCGACAAGGCAGTCGATGGTCGTCGACTTGCCGATGCCGTTCCTTCCGATGAGGCCGAAGCTCTCGCCTTCCATGACGGTGATGTCGATGTCCTTGAGAACCTCAAAGGTGCCGTAGCTCTTCTTCAGGTGGTCGATGCGTATGGCAACCTGGTCGCTAGGGACAATGGCTTGGTCGTTCTCGTTCTGGGGAGTCTTCTCTCCCTTGAGCATTTGCAATAGACGGTTCATGATGCCCTCCAGAGTCCTTCGATCCACGTATAGGACTCTCCCTTATGGATGACGTTCTTCATCGTGGCATGGCAGTTGGGACAGTGATAGTGATCTCCCGCCTTGTTCAGGTGCATGCAGGAGCAGACCGGGCAGGAAAGATCGAACCCTTCCTTCTCGTGGAAAACGAGGAAAAGGGAAGAGAGATAGAGGCGAAGGGAAGTCATTGAATAGGCGTTGTCCGGACGCAGGACAAGGACATGATCCCTTTCCTCGGGGATGGGACCATAGGTGACAAGGGTCCTGTCGACAAAGTCCGGATCTCTTTGCGAAAGCCTGGCCTTGAAGGCATCGAGCTTCTTCTCGTCGCTGTCGACGTCGATCTCGAGAAGCCTTTCCGCCTTGAGGATGGTGGCGTTGTTGTCCCTATCCAGGAACAGGGTACGAAGCCGGAAGCCCTTTTCATGGGGATAGAGGGAAAGGGAGAGGTTGTCCTTCCTGGCGATGAGGCAATCGAAACAGATCTCGCCTTCGCGGAAGCTGAGGCCATAGTCGGAGAACTCGAACCCGTTCTTCCTGAGGACGTCGAGGATGGAAAGAAGGACGAAATCCTTGAAGCCGACCTGCTCTTCCTCGTCCTCTTTGGGTTCCTTGAGGATTTCCTGGACATAGAAGCGATAGCAGCGGGAATAGAGCGGATGATGGAGAAGGACGTTCGTCGGCTGGAGGTTTCCCTTGATGGGGAAGGCGCTCAGCTCGTGATAGAAGGTTCCGCTCTTGAGCCTCTTGAGATAGCGGAAGGACTGGTTGAGACAGCTCTGGACTTCCTCGTCCTTTTCCGGAAGGATCCTTTGGTCTTCATAAGGTGCCCTGAAGTCGGAAAAGAGGGAAAGAAGACCGGTCGGACGATAGGAAATCCTCTTCTCGGGGACGATGTCCAGCAGGGAGGAAAGCTTTCTCTTCGAAAGAAGGCGCAGCTCCTGGACTTCCTTCTCGATGGCATCGATGAGCATGCAGAGGAAGCGGTTCTCGTAGGTGAGGATGGTATCCACCTTTTCCGAGGCATGGAGGAATTCCGGAACCATCTCTCCGCCCTTTCTCTTCCAGAGGGAAGGATCCGCGATTGTCCGTTGGAAACCCTCCGGCGTCAAGGGGCCGGCATTCTCCACGCGCTTGATTTCCTCTTCCCTCGATGTCACGATGGCCGGATCGAAGACGATGGAGACGATGGTCGAGAGGATGGATAGGAGCCTTTTTGCCCAAGAAGCGGTCGCCTCGTGGTCATAGGGCTTGTGGAGGGAAATCCTGCCGCTGTCCAACAGGAAAAGCAGGGCGGAGAGATGGTGTTCTCTCCCCATCGTGGCAACCTGCTGTCTGTAAGCGGCAAGAGAGGATCTTTTCATGTCTACAGTCTCTTGATCAGCTTCGCAAGGGCGTGGTGGGTAAGGGGGAAGCTGTCCTTTCCATAGATGGTGTCCAAAAGGCTCTCCAGATCCTGGAGTCCCTGCTTGACGAAGTCTTCATAACGGCCTTCGAGCTTGTAGAGGACCTTGCGGGCGAAGAGGAAGTCCAAGGCATCGGTCTTCTTTCCGCCGCAGGCGACATAGACGGGAACGAGAATCTGGATCTGGTTGAGGACACGGTTACCGAAGGTGATGTCGAAGGTCTCGGAGACGAAGGAGGTCAGACGGTCGAAGGAGGCAAGCTCCGCCTTGGAAAGACGGTTCTTCTCCTCGGAAATGGCCTGGGCGAAGAGATCGTTGAGGTGGCTGTAGGAAAGATGGATGGGAGTGATATCCTCCTTTACCTCGAAGGGTTCGTTGCGGTCATCGAAGGAAATGGTGATGGCACGGTCATAGACCTTGTCGGTGATGGTATAGGTGGAATCGTCCTTGTTGGCCGTACCGATGAACCAGGTGTTCTCGGGAATCTGGAGGACGCCTTCCTCAAGATGGCTGGGACCTTCGAAATCATAGGGAACCTGCATGATGCGAAGCTTCCACTTGTCGACGGGATATTCGAGGATCGAGAGGAAGTCGGCGAAGTAATATTCGACGCGGGAAATGTTGACTTCATCCAGGACCATGATGTTGACATCGTTCTGGCGATAGCTCATGCGATAGAGACGCTTGAGGAAGTCCGTCTCGGAATAGCGTCTGGAGAAGTCGTTGTAGAAGCCGAGGATGGAAGTACGATCCCTCCAGGAAGCCTGGACGGCCTCGAAGAAGGATTCCTCGCCGATGAATTCGGAGAAATAGCGGGCAAGGGAGGACTTACCGGTACCGGAGAGACCCTCGAGGATGATAAGACGGCTGGCCGCCATGCCGGAGAGGAAGGCACGGAGCGTATCCAAAGAGAAGTAAAGGCCTTCGTTCTTGGCGAGATAGAGGCGGAAGTTCTCGACGATCTGGGCAAGACTGTAATTCGTCTCGGGAACGATCTTGGCGACACGGCTTTCCTCTTCCTCGTCGATCGAGCAGAGGGCAGGGAAGACATATTCCTTGCTGCCGAGGGGAACTTCCTTCGTTCCTTCCTCGCCTTCCGTTCCGGAAAGGCCGGAAGTCAGGGCCTGAAGGGCACCGCCGGTTCCAAGGGCAGAGACAAGACTGTCGGAGGAAGGCATGGCACCAGGTTCACGACTTTCATCTTCCTTCTTCTCGTCGTCGATGTCTTCCGTATCCTCACCCTTGTTGAAACGGAAGGGCTTGTCGATGTTGCGGACATTGACGATGAGCATGACGAGGAAGAAGATGGGAAGGCCAAGGATGAGGAAGAGAATCGTGCCGATGAGAAGGCTCTCGCCGAAGAAGAGGAAGGCATCGCCAACGTTCTGTCCGATGTTGGCAAGGAGGGAGAGACCGATCCAGAGGGCAGAGAGGATGACGAAGGTTCCGGCATAGATAAGGCTCCACTTCGTCGTGAAGATCTTCTTCTCATAGAACTTCGCCAGGCGGATTTCATAGAGGAAGGCGCAGGCGAAGAAGAAGGCATAGACCGCGAAAAAGCCCAAGACGAGCCATCCAGACATCTGAACGGAAACCTCGGGCAGATGGAGGGCGCTGATGAACAGTCTCTTCAGCGGGCTGTTGGCTTGGATGACGGAATTGGAGGCATCGGCGATGAAGCCGGCAGCCAGGAGGAAGAGGAGATAGAAGAAGAGCAAGGCAATGAAGATGAAGTTCTTTCGTGTAAAGTGCGTTTTCTTATTCGTCATTCTTCTCAACCTCCCTTTCTGGAATGTTTTCTTTGATTTCTTCTTTCTTCTCCGGAGGCTTTTCCTCAAGCGGAAGAAGGACGTATTCTTTGTCTTTGTAGATGAGTGTCTGATGGAAGCTGTTGTCGATCTTCTCAAGATCCTCTATGCCACCGGGGTCGAAGGGGACCTGTTCAAGAAGATAGGCTTTCCTTCGTTCTATCGCCCTGTCGTATCGCGTCGAGAACCAGTCGAACATGAGGAAGCAGTAGAGAATGGAGACGATCGTGATGATTCCCGCATTGGACTGGAGGAAGACGATGATGGATCCGATTCCTGGAACACGGGAACCCTCGTAATGACCAAGGATGTCTTCATAGGACAGATGGCCATCATAGGTGACGCCGGTATCGGAAGCGGCATTGGCATCGCCCCTGGTGATATAGCCATCCTCATCGATTTCGATGATTCTGTGGACGATGATCGTCCCATCGTCGGCCTTGTAGGCGACGACGTCGTAGAGCTCGACCTCGACTTCCGATGCATAGCGTTGGATCTGGATCATGTCATAGGCATCGAACTGATCGTCAAGTCCCAGGGATGAATCGAAGAGATAGTCGTTTGCCTTGTTCTTCTCCGACATGGAACCCGTCGCAATGACAAGATAGGCGCTGTCTCCCAGGAAGAGAGCGCCAGCGCCAGAGGAAAAGCGGGATATCAAGGTCATGATGAAGAAGACGCCCACCGCAGCCAGGACGACGTACCCGGCAATCTTCCCGATGAGCATCGCAATCTTTCTTTTTTTGTCGACGTTTCTCTCCGCATCGATGGCAATGTCCTCCAGCAACGCCTTGTCTTCCTTACCCAGGAGAACCTTTTCCGTCTCGCTCTTATAGTAATGCCTGAAAAGGAACGTGAATGCGAGACAGAAGCTCACCAGGCAAATGATGGTGACGACAAGGGAAACGATTTCAATGGAGGACATTTAAAAGGAAATAGTGGATTTAGGCAGTCGCAGCCTCTGTCGTGAGTGTAATGGCGATTTTATCTTGGTTATAGCTGTAAATCGTTTTCAGAGCAGAGATGGCATTTTCCAAAGTTACGGTTGAGCCATCAATGTATGATTCCGTGCCTTCAGCCGGATTTTGATTATCAAAATAGTCTCCCCAACCAAATTTGAAAACAGCTTCGAATGTGTAAGTGGTGGATTCCTTGAGATTGACGGTAACGCCACTGGTTCCAGAAGCAGCTGTCGCAGTTCCACTTGTGATGTTGACCAAAGTTACTTTGGAAGCCAAAGGATTGACAATATAAGTCGGGTCCCAAGAATCGGAGCCAGTGATAGCCGCTGTTGCAACAATGTTTCCATTGAAAGTGGAACCTTGAGGAATGTCCACATCAAAGTGTATGGCAAAAGTAAGATCTTCGGCATCTTCGGTAGAGGTGATTTGTCCCTCACTATCCGAAACAGGGCCAAAACGGAGGGAAGTATCACTCATATTACTCCCACCCTCAAAGCCACCGACTGCTGCGTTTTTAATCGTGATTCTATTGTCCGTGACATTATCGGCCGTGACCGATATGTTGCTGACGGTTTGACTATTTGTCGTAGAAATGACCCAAGAGGCATACCCGATTCCAGCCGTAGCAACGGCAACAAGGGAAATGACGGAGACAGCGATGGCCTTTTTGTGTTTAATCTGTTTCATGGATTATATAGCTCCTAGTTATTGAGATTATTCGGCCTTAGGTGTCGCATCGACGGAAACAAGGATCGTCAAGGTCGGTTTCTGGTTTTCTTCAAGGCTGGAAGGATTGAGTTTCTCTTCCATCATCTGAAGTTCCTGAGTGACCTTTTGAAGGGTATCGAAATCATTGGCCAAACCTGTTTTGCTACCCGCCTTGAACATATCGTTGTAATAAGCGGTAGGAGCTTTTCCTCCAAAATAGTTGCCCCATTCCAGTTCGCAGACAAGATCATCGCCGGCAGCATTATATTGATAAGTGCCATCTCCCTTGCTGGTGAGGTTTTCACCGGCCGTCAATTGAATTGTCTTGCTAAACTCGACATAATGATAATCTTCAGCATCATCACGCTTTCCAATAAGGTCATGCTCTGCATCGCCTTTGAAGGTATTTTCTTTTGTGACATCGGGAAGTTCGGCTTCAGAAGAATAGTCAATGGAAACAGTCAAGGAGATATCGTTTTCCAAAGCATAGGCTTCACCGCAGGTCAGCTGAATGGAGGAAAAAGAAAACTCCATGTCCGGCGTCAATTTGCTGTCCTCGACGGTGACAATGTCGCCAGCAGTGCTGGCAGAGGGCGTTTCCGCAATCGTAATCGACTCGCCTTCGGCAATCGTGGCAGCCAAGGTGACGGCGCTGTTCTTGGCCGTATCGATTGCGATGTTGATGTTTCCTTCCTGTTCCTGCGCCTGATTACCGATGATCCAGGTCGCAAAACCGGTCGTAACCAACGTTACGGCAGCGAAAGCAGCGATACCTCCAGCAATCCATTTCTTGCGTCCGACGGATTTGTTGGTCTTAGCCATATAAAACGACTCCTTTCTGTTGTTGAACAAACTAATAGCTTTTATATAGCGGGAGGGGGACAAAAGTCAATAAATAGAAAGCTAATCTAAAGATTATATGTAAACTTTTTGCCAAAAGTTGGATAGACTAATATTAGAAAATGACATGAAGATAAGAAAAATACGATACAAAAGTAAAGAAAAGCAAAGACTTTAGTGCCAGAAACATTCTTTTTCAATGGAAAAATGAAAAAGTTTATCAAATTTGTGCTTTTGGCTCAACGAAAATGACACGTGCCAAAAACCGCAAATGCGATTTGATTGAGGAAAAAAGGCAAAGAACCTATAATCCTTGCGAAGGAGATGCTTCCAAATGGACACAAAGGAAACAGTCTTGGATGTTGTTGGCAATACCCCGCTCATCCATTTAAATAGGATAAAGGAACACTTCCAACTGAAGGCAGATATCTATGCCAAGCTGGAGAGATGCAATCCCACAGGCGCCATCAAGGACAGGATCGCCAAAGAGATGATCCTTGATGCGATGAAAAGGGGAGAAATAAAGTCCGATACCCTTATCATCGAACCGACAAGTGGCAACACCGGAATCGGCCTTGCCATGGTCTGTGCCACTTTGGGATTGAAGGCCATCATCTTCATGCCCGAGAACTGTTCCAAGGAAAGAATCGCCATGATGAAGGCCTTTGGGGCGGAGGTAAGGCTCACTCCGGCAAAGGATGGCATGGCAGGAGCCGTAAGGGAAGCAAAGAAATTGGCGGAGACCAATCCTTCTTCTTTCATTCCGGACCAGTTCGAGAACAAGGACAATTCCCTTGCCCACTACAAGACGACGGGACCGGAAATCTATCGCCAGATGGATGGGAAGATCGATATCCTTGTCGCTGCCTTTGGGACTGGTGGAACCTTAACCGGAATCGCAAGATATCTCAAGGAAAGGAAACCTGGAATCCGTTGCATCGGCCTTGAACCAAAGACATCGCCATTTGTCACGGAAGGCCATGGCGGAAGCCACAAAATCCAAGGAATTGGCGCCGGGTTCAAGCCTGGTGTTCTGGAACTATCCTTTGTTGATGAAGTCCGGACGATCACGAATGAGGAAGCCTATGAATTCACAAGGCTTCTTTGCAGGAAAGAAGGCCTGTTCTGCGGCATTTCCTCTGGTTGCAACCTTGCCGGAGCCGTGAAAGAGGCAATGAAGAAGGAAAATGAAGGAAAGAACATCGTCACCGTCCTTCCGGACAATGGCGAAAGATATCTTTCCGTGGAGGGACTCTATGACTGAGGACAAGGTTCTGCAATCTTTGCTGTCGCTTTACGAGGAAGAGAAGGGAAGGAAGCTTCCTTTGGACAAGGGACTCTTTTATTCTTTCCTGGATGACTGCAAGAAGCTTCTTATCCTGGACTTCCTGCGCCCGGACTATGAGGAAGAGGATGCAAGACGACTTCTTCTCCATGTGAAGGCGAAGCTGAATCTTCTTCTTTCCGATTACCAGACCGAGGACCCTGTCGGAAAGACGGAATTCTTCCTTTCCGAACTGCCAAAGACAAGGGAACTTCTCATCGGTTCCGCCCATGCCATCCTCGAAGGCGATCCGGCCTGTGATTCGGTCCAGGAAGTCATCCTGTGCTATCCCGGATTCAAGGCAATCCAAAACTACCGCATTGCCAATATCCTCTATCGGATGGGACTTCGTTTCCTTTCCCGTCTGGCAACGGAGGATGCCCATCGTTCCACGGGCATCGACATCAATCCAGGTGCCACCATCGGAAAGAACTTCTTTATCGACCACGGCACGGGCATTGTCATCGGCGAGACGACCATCATCGGGGATGACGTCAAGCTCTACCAAGGCGTTACTCTGGGTGCCCTCTCCTTGAGGGAAGGCCAGAAGCTCCAGGGAAAGAAAAGGCATCCCACCGTCGAAAGCGGATGCACCATCTATTCCAATGCCTCCATCCTCGGCGGAGAGACCGTCATCGGCAGAGGCTCGACAATCGGGGCAAATACATATCTCCTCCATTCTGTTCCGCCTTATTCACGCGTCATCCTTACCACGAATGGCGTGACGATCATGCAAAAGGGCGAGAAGCAAGACCAGGAAAAAGACGAGAAGTAGGCTGTTTTGATTGATTCTGCCTTTCTTCTTACTACTAGAAGGTTCATCTTCCTAATTTTGGTTTACCCTTATGTTTTGAATTTCTAGTTATTTGTCATATAGAATCATCGAGAAAAAATACATAGCTTTCGCATAGTGAATCTCTATGAGCATTGATTTTATCTATAATGGCAACTTTGAAATATAGAACAAGTTTTATATGGATTTCTATGGTTGAGGATCAATAGGACAGGGAAGATGTTCTAAGGTTCTTTTGCCCCATGACGTTAAGACAAACCATTAAGATTATGCGAAATGGGGAAAGAATAAGAGGTAAACATTTTGTGATTTGCGTCATTTTCGGACGAAAACATTTTGCAAATTGCGTAGTTTTTGGGAATCGAACATTTTGCAAAATGCGTATGTCTTGATGAAAATGAGATAGAAAAGATCTCTATGTCATCTATTCGAAGAATCTTCAGCGCGATGGAAGAGTCGTCTACCTCCCTCTCTGCATGACAGGTTTGATATGAAGACAAAAAAGGCATTCCACAACGGGAATGCCTTTGAGCTTTCGAAATAGGATTGGAAGAAACGTTTCCTCTTTTCCTTCGAAGGTGGCTTTTACTTTTCCTCGGTCAGCTTGTCGAAGAGCTTGAGCAGGGCCTTGGCGCCGCACTTGGGACCGTCCTTCCTGTCGAGGGAAAGGCGGGTGTAGAGCCTTCCGACAGGGACGTTGTCCTCGAAGAGGGCATGGAAGAAGTCGGGCAGGTACTGCTGGACTTCCTTCTTCCTCTGGACGGGACCGAAGGGATTGGCGAAGTAGGTCGTGACGAGGCCTTTCTCGTTGGTGGTGTTGAGGGCGACCCTCTCTCCCTTGGAGAAGCTGTCGATGGCTTCCTCTGGGGATTCCATCATCTGGATGCCCTTGTCGGTATCGGTGAAGTTGTCGGCAAGGAGGAAGCAATCGACCTCGTGGAGGGTATAGGTCATCTCGAAGTCCTCGATGGGGATGACGACCCTGGAGTTGTCCTCCTCGATGTTGAAGTAGACGGCACGGTCGGCGCTTCTCAGGGAATAGCCCTGGTCGAGGTCGTCCAGACGGACGAAGGCACCGATTTCCGTGCCCGTGGCATAGACGCGGTTGTTGATGAGGTGGAAGGTTCCCATGTCGTCGAAGATCGTCTCGATCTGGTACTGGCCCTTGGAGAGGCTCTTGACGGCCTCGAGGGTCTCGCTCTTTCCAGCTCCCGAATCGCCCAGGAAGAAGATGTTCTTGACCTTCTCGCCCTTGCGGATGCGGACGCCAGCGCCATGGATGGGAAGAAGCTTCCTGTCGATGGCGGTGAGGTTGTAGAGGGTGAGGATCATCTTCTTGGCATAGCCGAAGTAGTCGATCTTCGCTTTCTTCGGGCAGACGCCGACATAGGTCTTTCCTTCCTTGTAGTAGTAGCATTCCTCGCCCGTGTCCTCCGTGCCGAAGAGGACGACGAAGTCGAATTCCTTCTTGCTCTCGACGTAGTAGGGCTCGATCTGGAAGAGGTTGCCAAGGGCGACGAGGAATCCCAGATAGTCCTTGTCGAAGAAGATGAGGGCCCTCTTGTCGTAGATGCGAAGGATGACGCCATAGGCGCGGCGGGGATCGAAGTTTCCTTCCTCGACCATCCTGTCCTTGTATTCGAAGAGGCCCTTCCTCTTGTTCTCCCGGGTCTTGATGATGAAGGGCGGATGGGTGATGACCGACTCCATCAACGGGACCTTCTTCAGGAAGGAAAGGCTCTTTGGAAGGGGAAGGGGCTTCCTGTCGAGGAGGATGCCGGCATTGCCGCCGGCGGGAAGGATGCGGTAGACCGTCTGCTCATGGCCGGAGACGGTCTCGTAGATGTCGCGGTAGAAGGCGATAAGGGCATCGGAAAGGGCCTCGAAGCGGTCGATGAAGTCCCGGTGGGTGATCCGCTCGCCCTTGGTGTTGTCATAGAAGACATAGCGCTCCCTTCCGCGGTAGTAGTCGTAGATGGAGTCGATGAGGTTGAGCATGTCGTCCTTCTTCTGGGCGGAGAGGGAGGAAAGCATCGAAAGGGTCCTCTCGTCCTTCTCCAGGATATGGCGGAGGAAGAGCTTGGTACTCTTGGGCCCGTATTCGTGATAGTAGAGGGAATTCGGCCTGTCGTTCTTGTCCGATTCCCTGAAGTAGCTTTCGATGACCTTGTCGACGATGGGATCTTCGAGGATCTCCTCGTTGGTGAGGGGCGTCTCGATCTTGTTCAGGTCGAAGAGGATCTGTCTCATGCGTGCATTCTCCTTTCGAATTCCTCGATTTCCTCGAGGTTGAGCCCGCTGACGGCGATGCGGACATGGCTCTCGTCGATCGGTGCGAAGAAGATGTCCTTTGCCTCCAGCTTCTGGCAGAAGCCGATCGGATCCTTGACGGTGAAGGTCAGATAGAAGCCGCCCTTGTAGGGGAAGTGCTCGATCTGGAGGTCGTCGAGGACCTGTGCCATCCTCGTCCCGATCCTGTGGATCCTCTTTCCTTCCGCCGTGATCTTCTCCTGGACGGCCTTCTTGGCTTCCTCGTCCTGGAAGAAGGAAGAGACCGGACCCATCGCCCCGTTGTTGGCACAGCTGTAGGTGCCCCTTGCGATGCGCTTCATCTCCTCCAGAAGCGTCGAGATGTCCTTCTTCTTGTCCAGAAGGGCGAAAAGGGCGCCAAGGCGCAGGCCATAGAGGCCAAAGGACTTGGAGGCGGAGAAGCAGACATAGATGCCGAAGGGGACTTCCTTCCTCGAAAGGAGCTCCTGAAGGAAGAGGAAGCCCTCGGGCGCATAGTCGACATAGGCGATGTCCATCAGGAGGCTCACCCTATCTCCGTAGCGGGAAAGAAGGTCGAAGAGTTCCTCGTATTCCTTCCTGTCCATGCAATAGCCGATCGGGTTCTGGCAGGGATCGTTGACAAGGACGAGGACGTTCTCGTGTTCCTGTAGGCCTTTCTCGATAGCCTCCTTGAGGGAAGGAATGTCCAGCCGTCCTTTTTCGGAAAGGAGGCGATAGGTCGAAAAGGGAAGGTGGGCCTGGTCGGCGATGGTGTCGTAGTTTGGCCAGCGGATGTCGCTGGAAAGAAGGATTCCGTCCTTCTTCGCGAAGAGACTGAAGACCATAAAGAGGGCCCCGGTCCCGCCAAGGGTCACGCCGAAGGGAATGGCAAAGCGGTCCTCGATTTCCCTCTTGCGTTCCCTGAAGAGCCAGGAAAGGACCCCTTCTCTATAGTCGGCGCTTCCAAGGACGGCAGGATAGGAGAGATAGGAGCGGAAATCCGCCTCGATCTTCCTGTTCACGTCCTCATAGACGCAAAGCCGCTTGTCGTCCTCGAAGAGCATGCCGACGCATCCGTTGATGACGTCGTGCCCTTCCGCCTTGCGTGCCATGGCCCTCTCCTGGACGGAGAGGATGTCGTACTTCATGCTCTTCATGCCCTGTCCTCCTTTTTGCCGTCGCGGATGGAAAGGCTATCGATATAGGAACCGATGGCCTTTGCCGATTCCGCAAGAAGCCTTTCCTCTTCCTCGTTTATGTCGACGGGAAGCTTCCCTACGCCATGCCTGGAGACGTGGTAGGGAAGGGAGATGGCGATGTCGCCAAGGCCATCTTTCTCATCGGTCCTCAAGGCCAGGGGAAGGTCCTCGCCCTTGTCGGAGAGAAGATCCTCGATGATCCTGGCAATCGCCGAGGCAATGCCATAGCAGGTCGAGCCCAGCCTCTTTGCGATTTCGTAGCCGGCATTGCGGACATCCTCCGTCAGGCCATCAAGGACATCCGTGGCAAGACCGTTCCTTTTCAGGTACTCCGCAAGGGGAAGGCCATCGACCCACGTGGCGGAATAGACCGGGAAGGAAGTGTCGCCGTGCTCGCCAAGGACGAAGCCCGTGATCCTTTTCCTGGCAATGCCAAGCCGCTTCGAAAGGAGGGTGACGTAACGCGCGGTATCGAGGCTGCAGCCTGTCCCGATGACCCTTTCCCTTGGAAGGCCCGTCAGGACACTGAAGGCATAGGTCATGACATCAAGGGGGTTTGAGGCGATGACCAAGGTGCCGTCAAAGCCGCTTTCCTTGATGCGCGAGGCAATCGACGAGACGATGGCATAGGCCTGTTCCATGCCCGTGAGCCTTGTGCCGCCGTTCTCGATCTGGGGCTTGACCCCGGCCGTGATGACGAGGAAGTCCAGGTCGGCGATGTCGTCATACGTCCCGACTCTCACTGCACAGTCCGAGTCGAAGAGGGAAGACTGCTCGATGTCCATGGCATTGGCAATGGTCGCTTCCCTGTTGGGATCGATGAGGACAAGCTCTTCGCAATAGGGCTTTTCGCTCAGGGCATAGGCGGTCGTGCTTCCGACCCTTCCCACGCCGATGATTCCGATTCTGGCCATACGAAACCTCCTTTGAATAACCGCTCTATTTTATCGTATCTCCCTTTCCGCGTGCCACAGAAAGCGAAAGAATCCCCTTTCCGGGACCCATGCCTGAAACAAGGAGGGGAAAAACGTCCCAAAACGACCAAAGAGGCACGATACCGACGCATTTTGGAATATACTATAGCCAACAACGGCCAGAAGGAGGTTCCAACATGTATTATGTCGTCACGGCAAGGCAGAGCAGACAGGCAGACAAGGAGACGATCCACCACGGGACTGGCGCACTGACGCTGATGGAAAACGCCGGCGTCGAGGCCTACAACCGCATCCGCAAGGAGATTCGCAAGAAGGACAGGATCCTCGTCCTCTGCGGCACGGGAGGAAACGGCGGGGATGGCTACGTCATCGCACGCCTTCTCCATGATTCCGGCTACCGGAAGGTCGAAGTCCTTCCCCTTGGCGAGTCCGTCAATCCGGAGGCGAAGATCAACGCCGATCTCTACAAGGGAAAGAAGGTCGACAGCATCAAGAGGCGCTATGACGTCTATATCGACTGCCTCTTCGGGACGGGCTTCTCGGGCGTCCTTCCCCAGAAGGCATGGCAAGTCGTTGAGAAGGTCAATGCCCTCCCCGGAAGGAAGTTCTCCGTCGACATGCCCTCGGGCGTCGATGCCACCACGGGCCAGGTCCACGGCATGGCCTTTCGTTGCGACCTCCTTCTTGTCGTCCAGTATCTCAAGACCGGCCTCTTCCTCAACCAGGCGCCGGAATATTTCGGAAGGATCCAGCTTCTGGACATCTCCGTCGATCTCGCCGGCAAGGAAGGCCTTCCCGTCTTCTACCGGAAGGAAGAACTCCGGTCCACGGCCTGCTCTTCCGAAGACTACGAAATCCTCGACAAGGAAAGCCTTGTCCGCTTCCAGGGCCTTGGCGAGAGGGGCTATTTGCACTTCGGACACCATCTCAAGGAAATGGCGCGGCTTGCCAAGAAGATCCTGGTCGTCCCCGGACGGGGCTCCTGGATTTCCGATGGCAAAAAGGTCGTCATCGTCCCGTCCTCCCATGAGAAGGACATCCAAAAAGGCATCGCCCTCCTTTCGAAATAGCATACTCTGCCCAAAGGCCTGATCGACCATGTCCCAAAGCTTCCACATGGACGAGGCTTTCGTCTTTCTCGTCCTCTCCATCGTCGACGAGATTCCGCCGGGCTTTGTCATGACCTATGGCGACATCGCTCGCCTTTGCGGACACGAAAGGAACAGCAGGCTCGTCGGAAAAGTCCTCTCGAGGGCGGACCTCTATGGCACGCATCCCTGCCATAGAGTCGTCAACCACGAAGGACGCCTGGCACCGGATTTCCCGGAGCAGAGAAGGCTTCTCTCGGAAGAGGGCGTCCGTTTTACCAAGAGGGGACTAGTCGACATGAAGCGATTCCATTTCAAGGAGTGATCGGATGAAAGAGAAAAAACGCTGTTCGTGGTGCAACCTGAACAATCCGCTCTACGTGAAGTACCATGACGAGGAATGGGGCGTCCTCAACCTCGACGAAAGGTATCTTTTCGAGATGCTTGTCCTGGAAACCTTCCAGGCAGGACTGACCTGGGAATGCGTCCTCAACAAGAGACGCGCCATCCGCGAGGCGTTCAAGAACTTCGACCCGGAAATGGTAGCCCAGTTCGACGGCAGGAAGGTCGACGACCTCATGACCGACTTGAAGATCATCCGCAACAGAAGGAAGATCTGGGCCGCCATCAACAATGCGAAGGTCTTCCTGGAGATCCAGAAGGAATTCCGCGGCTTTGCGAACTATCTCCTCTCCTTCACCAAGGGGAGGATCTACCGTGAGATCGGCACGACGGAGAACGTCCTCTCCGAAAGGATATCCGATGACCTGAAAAGACGCGGGATGGGCTTCGTCGGCTCGACGATCGTCTTCTCCTATCTCGAGGCCATCGGCATCATCAAGGGACACGAGATGGACTGCTTCCTCTTCTGAAGAAGAAAAGCTTTGTTTCAAAAACAAGTTGGTTTATTCTTGTTTAACGAAAAAAGGCAGGAGACTATGCCTTTGTCTCCTGTCCTTTTTGTCTTTCCTTCTTCGCGATTCGCCTTTTCTCCGCCTTCATGCTGAGGACGTGGTGGATGGCCATGATGGGACGATGGAAGAGCATCCTCGGGCCGGAGAAGCGCATGACTTCCCTGATCTTTTCCTTCATCTTCGGCATGTAGCAATGGACCTTGCAGTTGCTGCAGAAGGTCTTCTCCTTCATGAAGGGACAGACGTCGCTCCGGTGGAAGGCATAGTCTTTTAGCTCCCGGCATTCCGGACAGAGTTCCTTTCCCTTGGTATGGTGCTTTTTGTGGCAGTAGATGCGGATCATCTCCTCGACGACCTTCTTCTCGCGTTCGCGTTTCTTTTCGATTGTCATGGCGTCAGGATAGGACGACGCCCTTGATTTGTCAACCTTTGTTAACAAAATTGTTAATCATGGCAAACATTCCTTGATAACCAACATTAACTTTGATAATATCGCTTGTTGTTAGCCTTGGTTATCACGATGACCGGGGATTCCTTGAAAGGGAGCATCCATGATCGACAAAGATTTGCTGCGCCTGCTTGGGAAGGACAGGAAGTACCTCGTCCTGACGACGCTTTCGATGGTCCTCGTCCTTCTTTCCAACATCGCCATCAGTTTCGCCATCTGCCATTTCTTTTATCTCTTTTCCCATGCCGAAAGCGGCATGGCCTATCTCTTCCCATCCCTTCTTCTTTCCCTTGCCGTCCTTCTGCGCTTCCTCTTCGGCTTTTTGCGGGAGAGGGCCAAGGAACGGATCGGAAGGGAAGTCCGGAAGAAGATACGGCGGATGGCCTATGACAAGATCCTCCGTCTCGGGGAGGGCGAAAACCGTTCTCTGTCCCTTTCCGGCATGACGCAGGTGACGATGGAGGGCGTCGAGCAGCTCGATCTCTACTATTCCTCCTATCTGCCCCAGTTCTTCTATGCCATGATCGCCCCGATCGTCCTCTTCCTCGTCCTTGTCTTCGTCTCCTGGCGGGCAAGCCTTGTCCTTCTAGGCCTTGTTCCCCTCATTCCGATCTCCATCATCCTCTTCTCCCACTATGCCAAGCGGATCTTTGCCAAGTACTGGGGAAAGTACATCGCCATGGGCGATGACTTCCTCGATGCCATCCAGGGGTTCAAGGAACTGAAGATCTTCGACGCGGACGGAAGGCAGGAAGAGAAGATCCAGCAAAGCTCCGAATCCTTCCGCCACGTCACGATGCGCGTCCTTGTCATGCAGCTCTTCTCCACGACGATCATGGACCTTGTCGCCTATGCCGGGGCAGGAGGGGGCATCGCCCTTGCCATATTGGACCTGCAGGCGGGGACGATCTCCCCCTTTGCCTGTCTTTTCGTCGTCCTCGAGGCGGTCGAGTTTTTCCTGCCGATGCGCGCCTTCGGAAGTGCCTTCCACGTTGCCATGAACGGCCTTTCCGCCGGAAGGAAGATCTTAGACCTTCTTGCCATGAAGGAAGAGCCGTGGGGAGAGAAGAGCCTTCCCGGATCGGAGATGGCCCTCTTTCATGTCACTTTCTCCTATGACGGGAAGAAGGACGTCCTGAAGGACGTCGACCTATCCTTGGAGAAGGGAAGGCTGACGGCCATCGTCGGCAAGAGCGGATGCGGAAAGTCGACCATCGTCCGCCTTCTTCTGGGACAGGGGATGCCTTCCTCCGGAAAGGTCCTTCTTTCGGGAAGGGACATCCGCGAAGGCACGCGCGAGGATCTCTATGGCAAGATAGCCGTCGTCTCCCCGGAGACCTATCTTTTCCACGAGAGCATAAGGGACAATTTCCTCATGGCGAGGAAGGATCTTGACGACGCACAAATAGAGAAGGCCCTTCAGGAGGTCCGCCTTTCCGCCCTTCTTCTAAGGGAAGGCGGCCTTGGCCATGTCCTGAGGGAAGGGGCGGAGGATCTCTCCGGCGGGGAAAGGCAACGTCTATCCCTTGCCATTGCCCTTCTTGCCGACAGGGACATCTATCTTTTCGACGAGGCAACGAGCAACATCGATATCGAAAGCGAGAAGATCGTCCTGGAGAAGATCCTCTCCCTGCGCAAACGGGGGAAGACCATCCTCCTCATCTCCCACCGCCTTGTCAACGTGGTCCAGAGCGACAGGATCTACTTCCTGAGGGAGGGAAGGATTGAGGAAGCGGGAAGGCATGAGGAACTGATGGAAAAGGGCGGCGAGTATGCGACGCTCTATCTTAGACAGCGGGAACTGGAGGAGAGTCCGCTTAGGGAGGTCCTGGCATGAAAAAGACTAGAAGAAACGGCATCGTCATCATGTTCCGCCTCTTTGGCCTCCTTGGCAACCTCAGTCTCTTCATGGTCCTTGCCATCCTCAATGGCCTCCTTGGCAACCTGATGGCCTTTGCCGTCCCGACGCTTGGCGCCCTGGCCGTGGTCAAGGCCCTGGGCGAGGATATCATTCTCTCCTATGGCGCCATCATCGCCATCCTCGTCTCCTGCGGCGTCCTGCGCGGCATCCTTCGCTATCTTGAGCAGTATTCCAATCACTTCATCGCCTTCAAGATCCTTGCCATCCTTCGGGACAGGGTCTTCAAGGCCCTAAGACGGCTTGGCCCGGCGAAGGTCGAGGAAAAGGAGAAGGGGGGGCTTCTCTCCCTGGTGACTTCCGACATCGAGACCTTGGAGGTCTTCTATGCCCATACGCTCTCCCCCATCGCCATCGCCATCCTTTTCTCGCTTGTCGTCTTCCTTCTCGTCGGCTTCCTTTCGTCCTTTGTCCTTGCCCTCGTCGCCCTTCTTGGCTATCTCCTTGTCGGCATCCTCCTGCCCGTCCTTTCCTCGAAGCTGCTCAAGGACGTCGGCGTCGACTATCGGAAGGAATTTGCCTCCTTTGGCTCCTATTTCCTGGATTCCATCAAGGGCATAAGGGAAGTCCTCCTCTATGGAAAGGGACAGGAACGCGGAAAGGAGAACGACAGAAGGACGGACAGCCTCCTTTCCCAGACAAGAAGGCTCAAGGACAGGACGGCCTTCTTCATGCTGACGACGGAATTCGTCGTCACCCTCGTCTTCTCCCTTGCCGTGATGGTCTCTTTCTTCCTCGTCCAGGAGGGCCTTCCCCTTCCGCGGGCGGTCCTTGGGATGGTGATGATCCTTTCTTCCTTCGGTCCCGTCCTTGCCATCGCGAACCTCCCCGCGAACCTTACCCAGACCTTCGCAAGCGGCGACAGGCTTCTCGACCTCGTCGACGAGAAGGGCGAAATCGAGGATGTCATCGATGGAAAGGACTTTGCCTTCGACAGTCTCCGGGTCGAGAATCTTGTCTTTTCCTATGAGGACGGAAAAAAGATCCTCGACGGGGATTTCTTCCATGTCGAAAAAGGCGAGATCGTCGGCATCAAGGGCGAAAGCGGAGAAGGGAAGTCTACCCTCCTCAAGCTCCTTCTGGGCTTTGTGAAAAAGGAAGAGGGACAGATCGAGTATTCCGGCATTCCCATCGAGGAAATCAATACCAAGTCCCTTAGGGACAATGTCACGATGGTCTCGCAGACGACCTATCTCTTCAACGGAACGATAGAAGACAACCTCCGGATCGCTCGCCAGGACAGCACGCCTGAGGAGATGATTCAGGCCTTGGAAGAAGCGTCCCTCTCCGATTTCGTGAAGGAGCGGGAGAAAGGCCTGAGGACGTCTGTCGGCGAGATGGGAAGGCTTCTCTCCGCCGGGGAAAGGCAGCGCCTTGGCCTTGCCCGGGCCTTCCTTAGGAAGGCACCCCTTGTCCTTTTGGACGAGCCGACGAGCAACGTGGACGGCATCAACGAGGGCATTATCCTCTCTTCGATCCTGAAAAAGAAGAAGGACCATGCCTTCCTGCTTGTCTCCCATCGGAGCTCGACCCTTGCGATATGCGACCGTGTCTACGTCCTGAAGGACGGAAGAATGATGGAGGAAACGAAAGAATGAACGATGAAGAAAAGAAGAACGAGGCGGAAGAGGAGCTGACCTTCCCCCAGGAAGAAAAGGCGCCAAAGAAGGAAAAGGAGGACACCGGGAAGGTCTTCCTTCGCTTCCAGGTCCGGGACATCGTCTTTCTGGCGATCGTCTCCGCCCTCTGTCTTGTCACCTGCGCCGTGATGCCGCTTGTCATCTCTCTCCAGCATCAGATCTTCGGCATCGCCCAGGTCGTCACCGGATTCCAGCTTGCCCTCTTCTTTGCCATCGGCCTGTACAAGGTCCGCAAGCCGGGCGCCCTCTTCCTCATGGCCTGCTTCACCGGCATAATCCAGCTCATCATGGCCCCGCCGATGTTCTTCTCCAACATCGTCTGCGGCCTTATCCTGGAGGCCCTTGTCCTTCTTTTCTTCCGTGGCTATCGCAAGGACAGGGCAATCTTCTTTGCCGTCCTTCTCTACAATCCCCTTTCCCTTCCCTTCAACTATCTCTACAACCTTGCCATCGGAAACGAGGAAATCACCGCCGTCGCCGCCAACAACCCCTGGGGTGCCGTCGGCATGAGCGTCGCCGTCCTTGCCATCGCCGCCGTGGGTGGCCTTGTCGGACTGAAGGTCAGCAAGGAACTGAAGAAGGCGGGCGTCCTCAAATGACTTCCTTCCTCTATGTCCGGAGGCCGATCTATCCCCTGGTTACCCTGCTTCTTGTCCTTGTCGTCCTCGTCTTCGGCCTTTGCATGGCAAAGGACCTTTCGACCCTCTATTTCCTCGGCGGCGTCTATCTGCTCTATCTGGCTTTCGGCTATTGGAAGGCCTGCCTTGGAATCCTTCCCGTCGCCGCGGTCTTCGTCGGTCTCTTTGCCGGATTGACCTATGCCATTTCCAAGGACACGCAGGAGACCGTCGCCGCGACAAACCGCGTCCTTGCCGTCCTTGTCGCCGTCATCCCCTCCCTTGGCATGAAGCCGATCGACCTTGTCCGCTCCCTCAACGCCATCCATGTCTCCAGGAAGGTGACCTTGGGAATGCTCATCACGTGGACGTTCTTCCCCCTGCTCAAGAGGGAGGTAAAGACCGTAAGGGAGGCGATGAAGACAAGAGGGGCCTCTTCCGTTCTCTCCCCGCAGGTCCTCTACCGTTCCTTCCTCGTTCCCCTGACGATGCGCCTGGTCAACATCTCCGACACCCTTTCCCTCTCCGTTGAGACGCGGGGCTATGTCCTGGACAGGACGCCCTTTACGATCTACCATCCCCGAAGGCTGACCATGCTCGACTTCCTTCCGCTCCTTCTTGTCGTGTCGGGCATCGTCCTGGTGTGCGTATTATGAACAAGGTCATCGAATTCCGGGACGTCTCCTTCAGTTACGACGGAAGGAAGGCCGTCCTCCTTGGCTGTTCCTTCCATGTCGACCAAGGGGAACTCGTCCTCATAAGCGGCTCTTCCGGTTCGGGAAAGAGCACCATCGCCAACCTCCTCTCCGGCATCATCCCCGCCGTGGTCAAGGGCAAGACAAGGGGCGAGGTCCTTCTCTATGGCAAGGACGTCAAGGAAGAGGGCATCGGAAGCCTCTCGCGCAAGGTCGCGACGGTCCTCCAGGATGCCGACAGCCAGATCGTCAATTCCATCGTCGAGGACGAGCTGGCCTTCGGATTGGAGAACTTCGCCGTGCCGGAAAGAGAGATGGAAGAGAGGATCGCCTCTCTTTCCCGACTCTTCGGCCTGGACATCCACAAGGACACCAAGACCCTCTCCGGCGGCCAGAAGCAGAAGCTCGTCATCGCCTCCGCCCTTGCCATGGGACAGAGGATTCTCCTCCTGGACGAGCCTTTGGCAAACCTCGACCGGACAAGCGCCATCGAACTTCTCTCCATCCTCAGGAAGATGGCAAGGGAAGGCTATTCGATCGTCCTCATGGAACACCGGCTCGACCTCGTCCTTCCCTTCGTCGACAGGATCTATCGTCTCGACAGGGGGCGTATGGAAAGGGTGGAAGACGTCGATGCCTTCCACGCCAAGGAGAATGGCACCATCGGAAGTCCCAAGGCAAGCCTGGCGACGGGAAGGAAGATCCTCCGTTTGGAGGACGTCTCCGTCATCAAGGGGAAGAGGCTAATCCTCAAGGACGTTTCCCTCTCCCTTGCCGAAGGCGAGAAGCTTCTTCTCGTCGGCGAGAACGGCTGCGGGAAGACGACGCTCTTGAGGACTCTTGCCAAGCTCGAGAGGTGCAGGAAGGGCCGTGTCCTCCAGGACATCGACCCGAAACTTGGCCAGCGAAAGCACGGAAACCGGAAATACTACCGCAAGGTCGGCATCATCTATCAGAATCCCAACTACCAGCTCTTCATGGACACGGTCGAGAAGGAAGTCCTTTTCGGGGCCGAAAGTCCGGAATACGCCGAGAGGATGCTTTCCCTCTTCGACCTCCTTTCGCTCAAGGACAGGCATCCCCACTCCCTTTCCGAAGGCCAGAAGAGACGCCTTGCCATCGCCGCGGTGATGGCGACGAAGCCCACCGTCGTCCTTCTTGACGAACCCACCGTCGGCCAGGATTCCCTCTCCCTTTCCAAGATCGTCTTTGCCCTTCTTGTCATCCACGAGGAAGAGAGGAACACGATGGTCACCATCAGTCACGATAGGCGCGTCCTTAAAAGCCTTGCCGACCGCGTCCTCTGGATCGAAAAGGGCGCGATCCGCCAAGAAGGGGACATTTCCGTCGGAAAGGCGTTCTTCGAGCAGGAAATTCCTTCGATGCAATCAAATCGATTGACGGAAGGAAGATAAGTCTTTAAACTTTCAAAGGCTGTTTTCGATTACCACAAGGAGGTAATTTGCATATGAGAGAAGAATGGAAGGGATTCGTCCCGGGACACTACGAGGAAGAAATCGACGTCCGGGACTTCATCCAGAAGAACTACACGCCCTATGATGGCGATGAGTCCTTCCTCGAGGGACCGACTCAGGCCACCGACAGGCTTTGGGGCCATCTCCAGGAGCTCCAGAAGGAAGAGAGGGCCAAGGGCGGCGTCCTCGACATGGAAGAGCATGTCGTCTCCAGCATCAATGCCTATGGACCGGCCTACCTCTCCCCCGAAGGCGCGGGCGACGAGAAGGTCGTCGGACTCCAGACCGACAAGCCCCTCAAGAGGGCCTTCATGCCCTATGGCGGCATCAAGATGGCCGAGGAGAGCTTGACCACCTACGGCTACACGCCCGATCCGGAACTCCACAAGATCTTCAACGACTACCACAAGACCCACAACCAGGGTGTCTTCGATGTCTACACCCCCGAGATGCGCAAGGCCAGGCATAGCCACATCATCACCGGCCTTCCCGACACCTATGGCAGAGGAAGGATCGTCGGCGACTATCGCCGTGTTGCCCTCTATGGCATCGACTACCTCATCGAGAAGAAGAAGGAAGACTTCGCCAACACCGGCGATGGCACGATGACCGACGACGTCATCCGCCAGAGGGAGGAAATCTCCGACCAGGTCAAGTCCCTCCTTGCCATGAAGAAGCTTGCCGAGAGCTATGGCTTCGACATTTCCAAGCCCGCCAAGAACGCCAGGGAAGCCTTCCAGTGGCTCTACTTCGGCTATCTTGCCGCCATCAAGACGCAGAACGGCGCCGCCATGTCCGTCGGCCGCATTTCCACCTTCCTGGACATCTACATCGAAAGGGACCTCAAGAACGGCACCCTGACGGAGAAGGAGGCCCAGGAGCTTGTCGACCATCTCGTCATGAAGTTCCGCATGGTCAAGTTCGCCCGCATTCCTTCCTACAACCAGCTCTTCTCCGGCGATCCCGTCTGGGCGACCCTCGAGCTTGCTGGCATGGGCATGGACGGAAGGAGCATGGTCACCAAGAACGACTTCCGTTTCCTCCACACCCTCGAGAACATGGGACCTTCCCCCGAGCCGAACCTCACCGTCCTCTATTCGCCTAGGCTTGGCATCAACTTCAAGCGCTATGCTTCCCGCATCTCTATCGAGACCTCTTCCATCCAGTACGAGAACGACGAGGTCATGCGTCCGGTCTGGAAGGACGACTACTCCATCTGCTGCTGCGTCTCCGCTACCGAGACCGGCAAGGAAATGCAGTTCTTCGGCGCCAGGGCAAATCTTGCCAAGTGCCTTCTTTACGCCATCAACGGCGGCAAGGACGAGATGCTCAAGACCCAGGTCGGCCCCGAGCTTGCCCCGATCACGAGCGAATACCTCGACTACGACGAGGTCGTCCACAAGTTCGATCTCATGATGGACTGGCTTGCCAAGCTCTACGTCAACGTCCTCAACGCCATCCACTACATGCACGACAAGTACTACTATGAGGCTGCCGAGATGGCCCTCATCGATACCGACGTCCGCCGCACCTTCGCGACCGGCATCGCCGGCTTCAGCCACGTCGTCGATTCCCTTTCCGCCATCAAGTATGCCAAGGTCAAGGCCATCCGCGATGAGGACGGCATCGTCACCGACTTCGAGATCGAGGGCGACTTCCCCCGTTACGGAAACGACGACGAGCGTGCCGACTCCATCGCCGTCGACCTTCTCAAGACCTTCATGAAGAAGATCCGCAAGCACCACACCTATCGCAATTCCGAGGCCACGACCTCCATCCTCACCATCACCTCCAACGTTGTCTACGGAAAGGCTACGGGTGCCCTGCCCGACGGCAGAAAGGCCAAGGAGCCCTTCGCTCCGGGTGCCAACCCCGCCTATGGTGCCGAGAAGAACGGCCTCCTTGCTTCCCTCAACTCCGTCGCCAAGCTTCCCTATGAGTATGCCCTCGACGGCATCTCCAACACGCAGACCATCAATCCGGGTGCCCTCGGCCACGATGTCAATGAGCGCGTCACCAACCTCGTCAACGTCCTCGACGGCTACTTCACCAACGGCGGCCATCACCTCAACGTCAACGTCTTCGGCAGGGAGAAGCTCATCGACTGCATGGAGCATCCCGAGAAGCCCGAATACGCCAACTTCACCATCCGTGTCTCCGGCTATGCGGTCAAGTTCATCGACCTGACCAGGGAGCAGCAGCTGGACGTCATCTCCAGGACCTGCCACAGCGAGCTTTGATCCAAGGCAAGATACAATCCATCGAGACGTTCGGGTCGGTCGACGGCCCGGGCGTCCGATTCGTCCTCTTCCTTTCCACCTGCCCCTTCCGCTGCCTGTACTGCCACAATCCGGAGACGTGGACGGACAAGGACAGCACCCTGATGGACGTGGACGCTGTCTTCAGGAAGGCGATGCGCTACCGTTCCTATTGGGGAAAGGACGGCGGCATCACCGTCAGCGGCGGCGAACCGCTCAACCAGATCGACTTCCTCATCGAGCTCTTCGAGCGCTTCCATGAGGCGGGCGTCTCCACCTGCATCGATACCTCCCTTGCCCCCTTCACCAAGGAAGGCGAGTGGTTTGCGAAGTTCGAGAAGCTGATGTCCCTTACCGACATCCTCCTTGTCGACATCAAGGAAATCGACGCGAAGAAGCACGTCCTCCTGACCGGAAAGACCAATCGCATGGTCCTTGAGGGCCTGGAATACCTCTCCGCGATCCACAAGAAAGTCTGGATAAGGCATGTCCTCGTCCCGGGCTATACCGATTTCGACGAGGATCTTATCCGACTTCGCGCCTTCATCGACACGTTGGACAATGTAGAGCGCGTCGAGGTCCTTCCCTATCACGACTTGGCCAAGCCCAAGTACGAGAAGCTCGGAATCGACTACGTCCTAAAGGACGTCCTCCCCCCGAGCAAGGAAAGGATCGACAACGCCAGAAGGATCCTGAAGGCGTTCTAAAGACAAGAAAAAAGCCATCTTCCTCTGAATAACAGGGAGATGGCTTTTATTGTGTTTTCTTATTCCTTTTCGATGTCCGGCAGGAAGGAATAGCCTTGGAAGGCTGTTTCCTCCTTCTCGGGGATGGAAAGGGAGATCGACTTGCTGTCCTTCTGGAACGTGCCGTCCTTGGAACGGAGGTAGGTCGTCTCCATGACCTGCTCGACATCGTTGAAGTAGACGATTTCCCCCAGGATAAGGATGGGAACGTCCAGGCGTGTCGTGTAGGTCGAGGACAATAGGTCGAGGTTCCTGTCGAGATGGAAGACCAGGTCGCAGCCATGGACATGGAGCTCGTCATAGAGGTTTGCCACCTGGCTGAAGAGCTTGGCATAGTAGCGGTTTCCCTTCTGCTCGTCCAAGGAAAGCGTGATCGTGAAGGTGCCGTCCTCGTTTTCGAGAAGGTCGCCATCGATGACCGTATCCGCATCGACGTCGAAGAGGGTCGACCCGGTGCGTTGTCTCTTCCTTTCGTCCGGACAGAGGTCGTATTCCTTTCTCGTGTCGGAGAGGAAGGTTTCCTTTTGGCTTTTCTCGTCCTCGAGGACATAGTATCCCCTGTGGAAGAGCATGCCGAAGGTCTCCAGGAAGCCGTCGTAGTCGAAGGTGGCCATTTCCGCCGTCTGGAAGTCCTCTGCCGTGCTTCCCTGATAGACATGACAGGATCCGGAAAAGTCGTCATAGCCCCTTAGGGCCCGCTTGATGACGATTCCGCCATCAACAAGGCCCTCGACGAAGCTCTTTTCCGGCGTGTAGTAGGTCGCCATCTTCATGTCGATGTCGTAGGGGATTCCGACGAAGGTGGCGCCAAAGCGGCTATGGGAGACGGAAAGGGAATAAGGGCTTTCGTCCTGTCGAAGCAGGGCGTGGAGAGCGACCTGGTAGGCTTTCGGGCCATCGAATTCCTTTTCCACGACGCCTTTCTGCAAGGCCGTCCGGATTTTCCTCTTTGTCTCGGCCGTCTCCAAAAGGCCTTCGTCCTCGTCCTCGATGGGAACGAAGGGTGTCGTCGTGGTGGAAGGAAGCAAGGAAGAAGAACTCTCCTGTGAGCAGGAAGCGACAAGGAAGAGAAGGGGAAGAATCAGGAAACGCCCGTTCATGCCTTCCATTTTCCGACAAACGATTGGAAATAGCCATAGGAAACAGATGAAAAAGGCAAGAATGCAAACAAATGGGAATGAAATGCCCATGCCAAAAGAGGGGATTTCTACACAAGAAGGAAACACGTCGCGGAAAGCGCGAAAGAAAGGATATGGACGAATCGCCGTGACCGCTTCGCAAGCAAATGCGGAAAGAAGATTCTTTCGATTCGCTTGGAACCGGTGATGCTATCTTCCCGGCAAACTTCAGCGCGCGGACTTTCTTTTGCTTTCCTGAAGAATCTCTTCGAAGAAAAGGAGGAATTCGGTGACGGAACGATGAGAAAGACGTGCCTTGAGTTCATTCTCGTCTAGCGTGAAGGTTGGATTCTTGGCAAGGAAACGGAGGACTCCCATAAGGAAGACATGATCCAGGATCAAGGCCGTTCTCTCTTTTGGCTCGAGGTTTTCGATTCTTCGAAGGAACTTTTTCTCGATGTTCTTCTCGAAAAGATAGACAAGGGATTCCTGTTCGAACATTTGACGGATCACGGAGCTCTGGCTGACGATTTCGTTGATTCCTTGGTGAATGTTGTCTTCTGGGGTGTCTTGACTTTGGAATCGTCTAAGAAATCCAAGGATCGATTGGGAGAGCCCTTTTTCCAGGAAGTCCTCCTTGTCTCGATAATGGTAATAGAACGTTTCCCGTGGAAACCCGGCACGATCGCAGATGTCCTTCACGGTAATTCTGTCGATGTCCTCTTTGACCATCAGTTCCTGAAGGGCCTTGGAAAAAAATTCTTTTGCGTTTTTGTTCATGCCTTGATTTTAGTATGAACCTGACAAAACAGCAAGAAATGTTTGGTTCAGATCATGCTTTCGGGTTTTGCATCTAGAATAGTACTGATGATAAATCGTTCAGGAAAGAAAAAGCAAAGAAACTCAAAATCGATTTGTCGATTTTCCTCGATCGATGTTGGATGACATATAAGGAAAGAGACTGGAATGATTTCCATAACCGATTTGAAAAAGAACTACGACACTAAAATGTTCTCACTTGAAATCGAGAAGGTGGTTTTTCCGGATTCCGGTCTCTTTCTTCTTGTTGGTCCATCCGGATGCGGAAAGACGACTTTATTGGATTTGATCTCTGGTCTGACTCTTCCGGATTCCGGAACCATTCTTTTCGACGGCAAGGAAACTCGTTATGACACCTTGTTCTACAGAAATGTTTTGACCTATGTGCAAGTGGAGAACAATGTCTTCAATGGCTTGACTGTCCGGCAGAATCTGTTTATGGCCTCTTCCGATCGGGAACGGGCAACGGAAATAGGCGAATCTTTTGGGTTGGATCCTTCCGCAAAAGCTTCCTGCCTTTCCAAAGGTGAAAGCGAACGGTTGGCTTTGGCCTGTGGAATACTCAAAGATACGCCGATCCTTCTTGTCGATGAGCCGACTGCCAACCTTGATGAGGAGACCAGTGTTGTCGTTCTTCGAATCCTCAAGGAATTTTCAAGGAATCATCTCGTCATCGTCGCCACGCATGACCTTGATCTTTTCGAGAACATGGCAGACGGCAGGCTGTCCCTTTCCAAAGGAAGGCTGATTCAAGAGAGTTTCGATAAGAAAGTAGTGGAAGGGAAAGCGCATTTCGAAAAGGATCATGGGAAACCTATCAAAAGTCCTCTTCTGTCTCTTGGTCTCCATAAGGCCTTCTCCGGCAAGATTGCCTACTTCTCGACGACCATTCTTCTTTTTCTTGCCTTCTTTTCCTGTTTCTTGGGTTCCAATTTCTACGGATTCGACCAATGGGCCAGTCTTTCCTTGGCTTTGGAGGACAAGGAGATCTATGTCTGTCGAATCGATGAGGAAAGTCTTTCTCCTGCTGAAGAAAGTCTCGCTCCTTGCCTTGCTGTGCAGAACAGCGAAAGCGGAAAATACGCCATCTATCTGGATAAGGATATTCAGCCTTTCTTCAAAGAGCCTTTGGTCTTTCCGGACGATGTGGACAATGACGAGGCCATTCCTCTTCTGATCGATTCCTCCGTTCGGTCGGAAATCGATGCCAAAGAAGGTCTTTCTTCCGAGATCGGCAATGCTTTTCCTCTTGAATCCGGGGACTTGGATTTTGTCATTGCTGGTTATTTCGACTCTGGAAATGTCTCCTCCTTTCCGATGGCAATTGCATCCTCAAAAGCCTATCGGGAATATGTGAATGAGAATGTCTCTCTCTTTGGGACGGATCGACTTGCCGAGACGCTCAATCGTTTCTATGATGGCATCGGGATTGATGAAAGGGAAAGGGATACCTACTTCTCGACGCTTTTCAAGGATTGTGCCAGTCATTCCTTCTTCCCTAGCAAAGAAGAGGCGGAAGCCAACTATCGTGAAAATGGCGGAAGTAGTTATTACCTTCTTGGCCGTTTGCCGGAAAGCGAGGACGAAATTGTCGTCAATAACGGTTGCGTGGAAGAGTATTTCTTCGGGGCGGAGAAAGAATTGGGAGAAGACTTTTTGAAGGAAGAGGGCGAGGCAAACCTCGTCATCGATTTCATGACGCCGGAAAACGCCTATTGCAAGACTATGACTCATGCTTTCAAAATCGTCGGTTGCTACGGGGTCGTCGACGGTCAACCCAATATGCCTCTTCCGTGCCTTGTTCAGGACAATGTCCTGGAATCGCTTGGCAACGAACTTGTTTCCCTGCGGGCAGGATTTCCCGATGCCAGTTTTTCCTCCGCCTATCTTCAGGAAAACGGGGAAGAGGTGCTCGATGGGAAAATCGATATCCTTGGGTTAGGCATCCAAAATGTCTTCCCCTTCATCCAAGGGCAGGCAAGAACCATGTGGGTCGCCATATCCCTGTCCCTGTTTGCCGTTGCCATTCTGATTGCCCTTCTCTATCTCATCACCATCCAGAAGGAACTTGCCAAGGAGAATATCCTGCTTGTCCTGTGGGGCTTCCGGAAAGAGGATCGACTTCTTCTCTATCTTTGCTCCATTCTGGCGATTCTCCTTCCGCCTTTTCTTCTTGCCTTGGTCCTGTCTCCTTCCCTCTTCCATCCCATCGTCCATGCGATTTATTCCGCCTTCCCGGGAACGCTTGTCTTCTCTTATGGTTATGGTTTCCTATCCCTTGTTCTCTCCCTTGTACTTCTTGTCCTTCTCTTCCTTCTTCCCCTTCTGGTGACGAAAGGAAAGAAACATGGTCGTTCGAATTGAGAAACTCCAGAAGTCGTTTCCGGAAAACGGACACGACCGTCTTGTCCTGAAGGGAATTGACTATCGCTTCGTTCCCGGCCGGCTTTATGTCCTGAAAGGGCGAAGCGGATGCGGAAAAAGCACGCTCTTCAGCTTGATTGGTCTTCTGGACAAGCCGTCTTCCGGTACGATTCTTTTCGATGGCCGAGACATTCAAGCCATGTCGGACAAGGAACGTGAGGAATTTCGACAAAAGAATATTTCCTTTTTGACGCAAGATGAAAACGACATTCCAGAGTGGAGCGTCATTGACAATCTTCATCTTGTTTCGAAGGATGATGAAAGAATCGAAAGGACGATTTCCAGGCTTGGCCTTGCCGACAAGAAAAAGCAAAATGCAGAAAACCTTTCGCAGGGAGAGAAAATCCGCCTTGCCATGGCCCGTATCCTTCTGGAAGACAAGAACCTTCTTCTCCTGGACGAGCCGACGGCGAATCTCGATGAAACGAATGCAAAGATTCTTTTCGGGATTCTGTGCGAGCTTTCCAAAACAAGGATCGTCATCGTCATCTCCCACGACTACCAGGAGGAATGGCATCTTCCAGACTTAGTCCTTCTCCATCTGCGGCATGGAAAGATAGTCGAGGACACGCCGCCAGAAGAGGACACGCCGAGTGCGGATTCCGGCCGTCTTCT
Organism: uncultured Bacillota bacterium; assembly: GCA_949282275.1. Classification (GTDB taxonomy): domain Bacteria; phylum Bacillota_I; class Bacilli_A; order RFN20; family CAG-288; genus Enterosoma. The sequence goes on from CASDOO010000027.1 coordinate 61,219, forward strand.
GCGACTTCCGAAAAGGGCCTATCTGTCTCTTTCGCTTCTGACAATCCGGAAAAGCGTTTTTCGCACGACGTTGGCCTTCCTTCTCCTTTCTTTGTTTTCCTTAGTCGTCTTTCTCTTCGCCTCTCTTCTTTCGTTTGATCCAAGTCCCTTTCTTGACCAGGGAGAATTCCTATCCCCAAATGACATCAATGCCCTGTCTTTCCTGAACGACATGGCCTATCTCATCTGGCTGATTCTTTTGGCAGGCGTTCTTTTCTTCGTGCTGACGCTTTTTCTGCTTTCTTATGCCTATGGAAGGGAGGAGAGGAAGCGGATGTGTCTTTTGCGGCTGATTGGCTTTTCCGAAAGGGAAAACTTTCTTCTTTCTTCCATCCCGCTCCTTCTTGTTGCCTTTTCGAGTGCTGTTGTCGGACTGATTCTTTATTTCTCCCTCCATGGCATGCTGGAAAGCCTGGTTGCCAAAGCCTTTGCCTCGGAGGCTTTTCCTTTCCTTCCGATGACGCCTTTCCTTGCCCTTCCTTTTTTGCTCCTTCCCCTCTTCGCCTTGCTATTTGCCTTCCTGAAAACGCACGCCATCGGAAGAAAACTCGCCGATCAAATCAAACAGGCAAAGGAATAAACTGGGAGGATTAGCGACGCTTTTCCATCTCCATGCCTGAGAATTCGTGTCGATTAGTCAAATGCACCACATCGAAATTCTCCATCTTGTTTTCTCAGTCCTCGATAAAGAAACACCGGCATTCCGACATACAAATCCTTAGGCCACTTTCTGTGTTTGGGCTATAATTAAGTAGATGAATTATTCGAAGGAGGTTTTTTCATGAAAAGAAAAAGCTCTTGGCTCCTTGTTGCCGGCCTTCTCCTGCTTCCGCTTGCCTCCTGCTCCGGCGAATCCTCTTCCACGACAGGGGACTCTTCCACCACCTCTTCTTCCGAACCGGTCTATCTTTACGATGACTATCGGCGCGACGGCAGCCTTTCCCTTGGGATAAGGACTCCCCTTGCCGGATCGCTTGGCCGTATCGGCTATGAAAGTCCGATTTCTCTTTTCTACCAGGCAAACGAAAAGAGAGCCTATGGCGACGATGCCTCCCTCCAGATATATCCTTATGGAGGACTTGAGGGCACGGATGCCCAGAAGCTTAGTCAAGCCAGCACGAATAGGCAGGTCCTTCATTCCCTGATGTCCCTTTCCCATACGCTTCTTAAGGAGACGGAAATTGCCGACATGGGAATGCTTCCCGTTCTTGTCGATCGATATGCGACCGACTTCGAGTCCCTTTCCGACGTTCCCGATGAGACCATCTCCTTCAATTCCATCGATGGGACGGCAGCGGCCTTCGTGACACAGAAGGAGGGCGAGGAAGATTCCCTTCTCTTCTATTCCGAAGGGGAGAATCTTTCGGAATCCCTCTCCGGAATCGACCTGTCGACGATCCAGATCAATGCCCCTGCCCTCCTTTCCTATCTTCAGGAACTGCTCTCGGGAAACGCTGTCTTCGATACCTTCCTTTCCAGTATTGGCGGCATCGTCAATTTCCTTGTCGAAGGCGTGGACATCGAAGTGGATTGCCCGGATTCGGACAATAGCACAATTACCTTCCGAGTCAATGATGAAGGAAAGCAAAAATTGGAAGACGCCATAGAAAACAATTTTGGCACTTCCATTGAAATGATTCAAATTGGTGATATTTCCTTTTCTCTTTCCGTTTTCAACGACGATATCCTGATCAACCAAATCGAGTCGGCTACCTTCTCCCTTTCCGTGCGTACTATGCTTGGTACTGCTGAGCTTTATTTCGATGCCCGACTGGACAGAGAGGCGACGGCCCTGACGCCAGGCTTCTTCCAGGAAAAGAGGGCGACTGTCGATGGGTTTGACGCCATCTATCAGGAGGCAAGGGACTTCTTCGAGACCGTTTCCGCCTATGCGCCGTTTAAGACATCCCTCACCGGGGAGGAAGAACCGGATTTGTCGAAGATCGACGTCTCCGATGCCATCGTCCCTTCCTTGGAGGAGGCCTCTTCGGACTACTTCTCCCTTTCCGAAAAAGCAAGGAAACTTCTTGGCCCGGTCTTTGAGGCATGCCAGGACGAAGGGAAAATGGAAGATCTTCTTCTTTCCAGGCATCAGGAAGGCGTCGATATCCTTACGGACATGATTGCCTCCTACAATGAGGAAGGAAGGGTTGACGAGAGCAATTTCGAAACGCTTTTCGGCACCGTCGCCGATTATCTGGAATGGGAACAGGGCGTCCTCGACAATGACGGAAAAGAGGCCCTCGACGCCCTTTATGCCTATCTCTCGGAAAGAATGGACGAGATTGAAGACATACTTTCCGGAAGCGAGGAAAACGCCTTGGATTCCTTCCTTGTCTCCCCGGTCGAAGACAATCTCGAAGCTGCCCTGGAGCTCGACGACAGGCTTCAGGCCTTGCTCTCGTTGGACAGGAAATACCTCAGCGGCGAGAGGCTTGCGCGGTTCGAGGGACTTGAAGAGGCGCATGATGCCTTCCAAAAGCGACTTCAGTCTGCCGGACATGCCTATCTTGCCACGAGGCTTTCGGGAATCGACTACGAAGGCCTTGCCGCTCTTGGAAGGGAACAGGTCGTCCTTAATTCCGACTTCTTCGACAAAAGCCTCCTTACGGAGTCGGAGAAGGAGAACGTCGCCTCCCTTGTTGCACAAGAGGGAAAGAGCATCCGGCAGGATCTTCTCTCCTCTGCCGATTCCTTGGAGAGCCTCAATGCCGCCTATCTCGCCCTGGGAACGCGCCTGACGACGCTTCGGACGACGGAAAGCACCTTCCTTGGCTCCGATGACGATTATCTTTCGGTAGTCGAGTTCTACCGTTCCCTTCAGGATACCCTGGAATAGAAATCCTTTTCCAACACCAAAAAGAAGGAAACTGCTATAATGGCACACCGGTAAATTTCCATGGACAATACACTTTCGATCGAAGAGAGAATCGATGCGGTTCTCGAAAAGCTCCGTCCCTTCCTCCAGAGGGAAGGCGGCAATATCAAGCTGGACCATTTCGATGCCGAGACGGGCATCTGCTATGTCGACATGATCGGCGCTTGCGCCGGCTGTTCCATGGCGTCCGTCGATGTTTCCGAGTCGGTGGAGGTCCTCGTCCTTGACGAAGTCCCTGAAGTCAAGAAGGTCGAGCTTGTCACACCGAGCGTCGAGCAGTCCTTCGACGACCTCCTCCACATGCTTGCCCAGCAGCAGGAGGCAGAGGAAGAGCTCCGTCGGGAAAACGAAAAGAGGGCAAAGGATGCAACCGGCCCAGCGCAAGGCAAGTGACGTCGGGATCCTTTCTGCGGCAGAGAGGATCCTGTCCCAAGTCCGTCCGTTCCTGAGAAGCGAGGGCGGAAACGTCGCGACGCGGGATTTCCATGACGGCGTCCTTTATCTCGAGGTCAGCGGAGCCTGCGTGGGATGCGCCCTTGCCAGCACGGATTTCGGCGACCTGACGGACATGCTCAAACAGGAAATCCCGGAAATCCGGGAAGTCGTCTATCGCAATCCCAATGGTCTTCCTATCTTTTAGATAGGACTTTTTTCATTTTTGTCCCAAACGTTCTTTTGGCTGTGCTAGAATCTTCCTGCGAGGTATTTTCAAATGGCCAATAAACCTTTTATTGTCGAGACGAGCGCCCATCACATCCATGTCACGCAGGAGACGCTTGAGAAGCTCTTCGGAGAAGGCTTCCAGCTTACCGTCCGCAAGGAGCTTTCCCAACCTGGACAATTCGCTTCCGGACAGCGCCTTGACGTCGTCTATCATGCCCAGGTCAAGAATCGCCAGACCGGCGAGATCGAAAAGAAGGACTTCACCTTGAAGAACCTTTCCATCCTCGGACCTGTCCGCAGCGCGAACCAGGTCGAGATTTCTCTTACCGAAGCGAGATCCATCAAGGCCGACGTTCCCATCCGTGAGAGCGGCGACACGAAGGGAAGTGCTTCTTTCACCCTTGTCAACCCTCTCAACGGAAACAAGGTTGACTGCGAGGAAGGCATGATCGTTGCCAAGAGACATATCCATATGACTCCTGCCGATGCCGAGGAATACGGCGTCCAGAACGGCGAGATCGTCAGCGTCAAGATCGTTTCCGACAACGGCAGGAGCGCCATCCTTGGAGATGTCGTCATCCGCGTCAGCGAAAAGTATGCCCTTGCCATGCACATCGATACCGACGAGTCCAATGCCGTCGGCGGCAAGGCCGTGGGTGTCTTCGGCACCATCGTCAAAGAGGCGTTCTAATGCCCAACCTTCTCGCCCATAACCTCATCGTCAAGAGGCTTTACATCAAGGAGGCCGAACAGAGGGCGGGCGACAGCGGGGACTTCATACGCGGAAACTTCGACTTTCTCTCCCTTGGCGCACAGGGACCGGATCCCCTCTTCTATTTCGGCGTCGTCCCTTTCCATGCCATCCATCTTCCGACCGCGTTTCGCAAACTCGGAAACAGGATCCACGAGGATGACGGCAGGAAGTTCTTCAAGCTCCTTCTGGAGCAGTGCTATGGAATCGACGATCCCAAGTCCCTCTCCCGCATCCGTTCCTTTGTCCTAGGCCAGTTTGCCCACTATCTTCTCGACAGGGAAGCCCATCCCTATGTCCTCTACTTCTCGGGGTTCGACAAGGAAGGGAAGATCACGGGAAAGTACCACTACCGGCACACCTTCTTCGAAAGCCAGATCGACGTCGCCCTGGCCAGGAAGTTCAAGATGAACTACTTCCTTAGCCATCCCGACGATGTCCTTTGCATCGATCGCGCCTTTCTCGGGACCATCGACAAGGCTTTCGTGCCCGTCCTGCGGAAGATGTTTGCCGATGTCCGCATCCCGAAGAAGATCTATTCCGAGTCTGTCGTCAACATGCACGACACGATCAAGTTCATGAATCGGAATCCCAAGTTCAAGGCCGCTCTCGTCGGCAAGAATTCCCTGGGGGCGATGGCCTTGCCCTCCTATCGGATCGACGAAAGCGTCCTCAACGAGGAAAGGAAGGCGTGGCTTGACCCGGCAACGGGGAAGGAAAGACACGAATCCTTCATCGATCTCCATTCCAAGGCCTACCGGATATTGGATGACTGCTATCACGACCTTGTCCGCTATGGCTACAGCTACGAGGTCTTCTCCAAGTACATCGACGGGTCGGATTATTGCGGCTATGTTCCGGGGACGCTTCTCCGCCATTGCCGACAGGGTTGAACCAAGGGGGCCTTCGGGTCCCCTTTTCGTCATCGTATGGAAAACAAGCGAATTTCGAATGAAAAGTTGTCATTTATTGTTTTAATAACAAAGAGGATTCGTTTATAATACTTCTCGAGGAAAAACAGCAATGGGTCTACATTTTTTGAAATCGGCTCTGTCGCTTCCGATTCCTGACCACAAGGAGCTGACAATCGGCCGTGCCTACGAGGAGTATCAACCTTCCGTCGTCTACATTCCTGCTGTCGATGCCCATAACCAACCCCTGAAGAACCTCATCGCCGATGGCGAGAAAGTCTACAAGGGAACGCTGATCGGCTATGGCGTCGACGATTTTCCGGTCTATTCATCCGTGTCAGGACGGGTGCTTGGCCACAAGCTGATGATGATGGCTGACGGGAAGGTTCGCGATTGCCTTGAGATCGAGAACGACAAGCAGAGCCAGTGGGTCCTCAAGCCCGCCCTCAAGCGCGTCGATCGCTGCACCAAGGAGGAAATCCTTGCCGCGATCAAGGACTCCGGCGCAATCGGTTTCGGCGGTGCCGGCTTCCCGACCTACCGCAAGTACCTGACGGACAAGCCCATCGACTACATCATCATCAATGCCGTCGAGTGCGAGCCGTATCTGACCACGGACTTCTGCTACGGAAGAAGCCACATGGCCGAGCTCTTCTTCGCCCTTCCTTACCTTCTCAAGCTGACGAACGCCAAGCGCATCGTCTTTGCCGTCAAGAAGGACAGGGAAGCCCTCATCGAGGCTGCGAAGATCGAGGCCAGGAAGAAGAACAACCGCTCTCTCCCCTTCGTCATCAAGACGCTTCCCGACCGCTATCCGATGGGCTATGAAAGGTCCATCGTCCGCGAAGTCCTCCACAAGGAATACAAGGCCCTCCCGATCGAGGCGGGTGCCGTCGTCAACAACCTTTATACCTTGATGACGCTCGGCAAGCGCTTCGTCCTCGGACAGGTCGCCGCCGACAGGTGCATCACCGTCTCGGGCGAAGTCTTTGCCCCGAAGGATCTCCTTGTTCCCTATGGTGCCCTGGCAAGTGATCTCATCAATCGCTGCGGTGGCCCGAAGCTCGAGCAGTTCGTCCTTCTCAACGGCGGTCCGATGTGCGGCAATGCCCATGACTCCGACTACGTCACCCAGCTCCAGTCCAACGGCGTCCTCGTCCTTCCTCCCCAGAATGCCAAGCCCGAGCCCTGCTGGCACTGCGGCATGTGCATCGACAACTGTCCGATGGGACTCCAGCCCGTCCAGATCCAGCTTGCCCTGAAGAGCGGAAACGTCGAGCGTCTGAGAAAGCTCGATGCCGCGATGTGCGTCAACTGCGGACTGTGCACCTTCGTCTGCCCCAGCAAGATCGACGTTGCCGCCAATATCCAGAGAGCAAAGGAATTGCTCCGCGAGAGCGCCTCCGCTCAGAAGAAAGGAGGAAAGTAGGATGAACGATGTCCTGGTTTTCGAAAAGAATCCGCACATGAGAGGGACCCGCAAGACCTCCCTCATGATGCTGGAGTTCTTCTTCGTCGTCCTTATCCTCTATGCCGTCAGCGCCATCTTCTACTTCGTCAAGGGCGGACCGACCCAGAACTACACCAATCTCGCCTATGGCATGATGGTCCTCCAGAATGGCCTCATCGGCGTCGGCTTCGCCATGATTGCCGACCTGATCTGGTATCTCCCCTATGCCTTCCGCAAGGAGGGAATCGGCGGATACCTTTATAAGGTCATCCATTCCTATTCTTATGTGACGGGCCTACTTCTCGTCCTCCTGCTTCCCGTCGGCATGCCTTGGTATGAAGTCGCCATCACGTCCTTCGTCTCCGTCTTCTTCACGAAGCTCATCTTCGGCGGATTCGGAAGCAATATCTTCAACCCCGCCATCTTCGGCCGTATTTTTGCCCAGGTCGTCTATCCGACGAGCCTTACCACCTATCTTGGAAATGCCCCTGAGGGCAGTTCTTCCATCATCTCTTCCGGCGCCACGATCCCGGGACTTGTCAATGGCGGCAATTTCGTCGCTGCCGATGGCATCTCCTTCTGGGACATGGTCCTCGGAAACTACTACGGAACCCTTGGCGAGACCTTTGCCCTTGTCATCGTCATCCTCGGCCTTTATCTTGCCGCCCGTCGCATCATCGACTGGCGCGTTCCCTTCTTCTATGTCGTCCCGATGTTCTTCAGCTACGGCCTCTGCTTCTTCCTTGCCGGCGCTTCCGCCCGCGTTGCCTTCGAGGAGGCCGCCAGGCAGATCATGATGGGAGGCATCCTCTTTGGTGCCGCCTTCTGCCTTACCGATCCGGTCACCTCGCCGACAAGCAAGTCCGGACGCATCATCTTCGCCCTTGGCGCCGCCATCATCACGATGTCCATCCGTCTCTTTGCCAATGCCCCGGAGGGCGTTGCCTACTCCATCCTCATCATGAACATCCTCACCCCGCTCATCGACAAGTGCCTCGTCGGACGCACGATCAAGAACTACTGGGAAACCCTCGTCATCCTGCTTATGACCGGCAGTGTCCTTGCCATCGGATGCATCTACGGACACGTCTGCTCCGAAGACATCATCCTCTCTTCCGCCAATACCGTCTCCGCCCTGAAGGAGGTCTTCTAAAATGGCCAACAAGATCGTGAAGACCGTCATCGTCCTCTTCTCCGCCATTGCCGCTGTCGGCGCCACCGTCGGTGGATACTATGGCCTGAAGGACAAGATCGATGAGAACTATGCCGCTGTTCCCCTTCCTGACAACATCGCCGAAATGTTCCCGGATTCCCGTGGAGCCAGCGAGCTTTCCGATTTCTCCTCACCTTACATCACGGCCGGCTATGAAGTGACCCTTGCCAGCGGAACGGCCTATTACTATGAGCTGGTGACTCCCAGTGGCTATACGGGCACCGTCGAATTTGCCGTCGGCATCCAGGATGGTGTCGTCACCGCCTACAAGTTCATCGGTGGCGATGAGAACACCATTGGCCTTGGCATGGCAAGCGATCCCGAAAGGGCCGAAGCGGCCTTTGTCGGCTATCCGGGCGATGGTACCGGCGTCGCTGCCGGAACGACCGTCACATCCAACGCCATAACGACAGCCATCGATGCCGCCCTTGAGGATGTTGAAGCGAGGTAAAGGATCATGAAAAAGAGAAATGTGTTTCTGACGTTCCTCGACGGCATCTACCTCAAGAATCCCGTCTTCTCCCTCTTCCTCGGATTGACCCTTGCCGTCCTGTGCACGACGTCCTTCCAGACCGCCCTCTATGTTTCCGCCATCGTCCTTGCCGACATGCTTGTCGTCGAGCTTGTCGTCTCCCTCTTCCGCAAGGGCCTTGGAAAGGTTTCCGCCTATGTCGTCTCCGCCCTTCTCTCCGCCGCGGTCGCTGTCGTTTGCAACCTTGTCCTTGCCGCCTATTATCCGCTTGTCATCATCGAAGGACTTTCTCTCTACACCAACGCCATCATCGCGTCCTTCATCCCCTTCGTCGCCACGACTTCCGCCGTCCTCTGCAAGGGACAGGAAGCCTTTGAGCGAACCGTTCCCCAGGCAATCGCCGATGCGCTGGGTTCGGGAATCGGCTTTGCCATCGCCCTGTGCCTCATCGCCTTCTTCCGTGAGTTCATCGGCACGGCCAAGATCGAGTTCGTCATCAGCAAGGACAGCATGAAGGCCATCAAGATCACCAATTGGGATTGGACCCTTCCTGCCATCCTCAATCCCTTCGGCGGCTTCCTGCTGACCGGATTCTTCTCCGGAATCCATGCCAGCATCTGCAAGGCCATCGAGGGACGCAAGGAAAAGCTTGTCGGAGGTATCGAGAAATGAGTTACTTAGCGACATTCTTCACATGCCTTTTCGCCAATAGCATCCTGCTTCAGGGAAAGGGCGTCAATGCCGTCTCCGATTATGCCAAGACGAAGAAGGGAAAGGGCCTTCTCTTCCTCTTCTACCTGATTGCCGCCGTCGTCATCGGCTTTGTCGCCTATGGCTATACCTATCTCATCGATGCCGTCCCCGGATGGATCGAGGGAAAGGAAGGCTGGGAATGGCTCAACAGCGCCGTGACCTATGTCCAGCCCGTGATCTTCGTCCTTGCCATGGCCATCCTTCTTGGCATCTTCTATGCCCTTGTCCAGCTTTCCCCTAAGCTCAAGGAAGAAATCAAGCCCGAGAGCTTCAACCTGCTTCTCAACACCTCCCTCTTTGCCATCGCCCTTTCCATTCTTGCCTTTGCCGGTGGCAACGATGACTTTACCCTTCTCATCGTCAACATCTTCGGGCTCCCTGCCGGCTATCTTCTCTCCTTCCTTATCTTCGATCCGATCCTCGACCGTATCCAGGCTTCCAATGCCTCCAAGGGCTTCAAGGGCGTTCCCTTGATGCTGGTCACCATGGCCGGCATGTGCCTTTGCTTTGCCTCCTTGGCCTTCTAACGCAATTCCGTGGACAGGAAGAAAAGACTCGTTTCCGGGCTCTTTGACGACAATCTCCGCTACCGGCCCGTGAAGGACTCGATTCTCATCTTCCTGTCTTTTTTGATGGTTGTCATCATCGTCCTGGTGACTTTCCTCGTCCGTCCGTCCCTGGACAACGTCCATGTCGAGATCCGCTATGGCTCGACCCTTCTCTGGGATCCCGAGGACCCGACGCAAAATACCGCGATTTCCTTTCCCGAAAGCGGGGAATACACCATCACCTATACGCGGGAGGACGGGGCGATGTTCTTGGGCGAGGGACAGCGGTTCGACTTCTATGGCGAGGAAATCGCCATTACCCTCTATGCCGACCGTTCGATTCAGATCACGAAGGAGGAGTCCCCCTACAACGTCTGCTCTCGCCTTGGCCGGATCTATGATCCCTACCTTCCCTTGGCCTGCCTTCCCAACAACTTCCAGGCGACGATCGTCGCCAGCTATTTTCCGGAGTGGGACGCATGAAGACAAGAAGACTCGTTGCCTTGGCCTTGCTTGTCGCCCTGTCGACGGCCTTGCACTATCTCGAGGGCTTCATTCCCATGCCCATGATTCCGGGCTATCATCTGGGACTGAGCAATTTGGTCAACCTTTTTGCCCTGTACTACTATGGGATTCCTTCCTTCCTGATCGTCTCATTGGCCAGGGTCTTCCTCGTCGCCTTGATCGGCTCGGGATTCGGGGCCTCTTTCCTGATGTCCCTGACGGGATGCCTTTTTGCCATCCTGGGAACGCTCGTCGTCCACAAGCTCTTGCGGGGCTCCATCTTCTCGGTCTCGGCCTTCTCTGCCCTCTGCCATTCCATCGGCCAGCTTGTCGCCTACATGGCCTTCTTCGCGACGCCCTATATCTTCGTCTATCTTGCGTTCCTGGGGCCGATAAGCATCCTGACGGGCATCGTCATCGCCTTCCTGGACAGGATCGTGGTGATGCGGCTTCCGAAGGGATTCAAGACGGAAGAGACCAAAAGAAGAAAACAATGACGGCTGTCAAAGACTATGGTATAGTTATTTGATTTATGAATACGTTCAGGAAGGAGGAGAATATGAAAAAGTATATTTACTATCCGCAGGGGACATGCTCTGTCAAGATGATATTCGTCCTCGACGACGAGAATCGCATCGCCGACTTTGCCGTGGAGAGGGGATGCAACGGAAACCTCAAGGGAATCCGCAGCCTTATCCTTGGCCAGAAGGCGGAAGAGGTCATCGGAAAGCTGGAAGGAATCACCTGCAACATGAAACCGACGTCCTGCCCCGATCAGATCGCCAAGGGCCTTGCAAAGTGCCTGGACGGCAGCCTGAAGGCCGAGGAGGAATGACATGTCCTACCGGAATCTCTTTACCTCGGAATCGGTCTCCGAAGGCCATCCCGACAAGGTCTGCGACCGCATTTCCGACAGCATTCTCGATGCCTGCCTGGAACAGGATCCCGATAGCCGTACCGCCGTCGAGGTCCTTGCGACAAGAAACCGCATCGTCATTTCCGGCGAGGTGACCACGAAGGCTCAGGTCGACTACGAGAAGATCGCCCGCGATACCGTCCGCGAGATCGGCTATACCGACGAAAGGAGCGGCATCGACCCCGATACGATGGCCGTCGAACTCTATATCGAAAGGCAGAGTCCCGATATCGCCATGGGCGTCGATGCCAAGGGAGACAAGAAGCTCGGTGCCGGCGACCAGGGAATCATGTTCGGCTATGCGACCGACGAGACGGAAAACCTCATGCCCCTTCCCATCGTCATGGCCCACAAGCTTGTCCGCTATGCGACATCCCTGAGGAAGGAAGGCCTTCTTCCCTTCGCCCGTCCGGACATGAAGAGCCAGGTGACGATCGACTATACGGAAAAAACGCCGAAGCTCAATGCCGTCGTCTTTTCCATGCAGCACGATGACAGCATCGACATCGAGAAGCTTCGTCATGTCGTCCGCGAGAAGGTCCTCTTCCCCGTCATCGATTCCTTCGGGATTTCGCGCGAGGGCGTCGAGGAATACTACGTCAATCCGACCGGGCGCTTCGAAATCGGCGGACCCAAGGGCGACACGGGCCTGACGGGAAGGAAGATCATCGTCGATACCTATGGCGGAAGCGCGCCCCATGGCGGCGGTGCCTTCTCCGGAAAGGATCCCACCAAGGTCGATCGCAGTGCCGCCTATGCGGCAAGGCATGCCGCCAAGAACATCGTTGCCGCCGGGCTGGCTTCCCGTTGCCTCATCCAGCTTTCCTATGCCATCGGCGTGAGCGAACCGGTCTCGATTTCCCTTGAGACATATGGCACGGAAAAAGTACCAAAGAACAAGATACTTGCCGCCCTTTGCGATACAAGCATCTTCGATTTCACGCCGCAAGGCATCATTGACCGCTTCCATTTGACGAAGCCGTCTTTCCGCTACCGGGACCTTTCGGCCTATGGCCATTTCGGAAGACCGGATCTGAAGCTTCCCTATGAGCTTCTCGACAAGGTCGATGCCCTGAAGAAGCTCTTCTAGCCATGAAGAAAGATCCACAGCTGAGGACACCCTTCCTCGATGCCCTCTTGGACTATGTCCATACGGACCCCGTCCCCTTTGACGTTCCCGGGCACAAGCTCGGCCGGTTCGTGACGGACCTTTCAAGACGGCTCTCCCCGCGCATCCTTTCGACGGATGCCAATGCCCCGATCGGGCTGGACAATCTCTACAACGCCCACGGCGTCATCAAGGAAAGCGAGGATCTCATGGCACGGCTTTGCCATGCCGACCACTGTCTCTTCCTGGTCAACGGGACGACGGGCGGCATCCTTTCGATGTTCCTTGCCGTCCTGGACAACAAGGACAAGGTCATCCTTCCCAGGAACTGCCACAAGTCGGTCATCAATGCCCTCATCATCTCCGGCGCCGTTCCCATCTTCGTCCTGCCGGATATCGACGAGGAGCAGGGCATCGCAAACGGCGTCTCGACCAAGGACTACATTAAGGCAATGGACGAGAACCTCGACGCGAAGGCCGTCTTCGTCATCAACCCGACCTATTTCGGAATCGCCTGCGACCTGAAGACGATTGCCAAGGAAGCCCACAGGCGGAACATGGCCGTCCTTGTCGACGAGGCCCATGGCTCCGCCTTCTATTTCGGGGAAGGCTTTCCCGTTTCCGCCATGGATGCCGACTGCGACGTCAGCTGCATTTCCATGCACAAGAACGCCGGCTCGCTGACACAATCCTCCATCCTTCTGACGAAAGGGGAAAGGGTGGCGTTTGACGAAATCAAGAGGGCCTTCGGCATGCTTTCCTCGACCTCCCCCAATCCCCTACTCCTTGCCAGCCTCGATGCGGCCAGGAAGGAACTCTATGTCCGCGGAAAGGAAGTCTATTCCAAGAACATCGCCCTTGCCCTTTATGCCAAGAAGGCGATCTCGGCGATTCCCGGCCTTTCCTGCCGGACGAAGGCGGAGATCCTTGCCGCCCGGAAGAGCGATGCCGTCTTCGACGTCGACGAAACGAAGCTTGTCATCTCCGTGCGCGCCCTCGGTCTTTATGGCTACGATGTCTATCGCGAGCTAAGGGCCGTCTCCAACATCCAGCTGGAGCTGGGCGAGGTCTTCGTCGTCCTTGCCCTCATCGGCCCGGGAACGCGAAAGAGCGACGTCGACAGGCTCATCGATGGCCTCCGCGCCCTCGCCATGCGGCATCAAAAGGACCGGAAGGTCCACCACCGCTACGCCTACCAGTATTCCTATCCGAAGATCATCGTCCCGCCAAGGGAAGGCTATGATGCCCCGACCAAGGTCGTCCCCCTGAAGGATTCCGTGGGCGAGATCTCCGCGGAGACGGTCATGGCCTATCCGCCTGGCATCCCGCTTGTCATCCCCGGAGAGCTTATTAGCCTCGAGACCATGCGCCTGATCGAGTTCTACTATCGCGAGAAGGGCGAGGTCCTCAAGGATTCCGCGCCCCGCATGATGAAGGTCATCGACAGGAGCAGGTGGTACCTGGCAAACGAATTCGCCCTTTCCTAGGAAGCGCTTACAGCAAAGCAGCATCGTGCTGGAAGAAAATCGATAAGTCCGTCAGAGAGCGGAACATGGGATGGAAAAACATCCTGTATCCGCTCTTTTTGTCTGAAAATGTGCAAAAGGAAGAAGGCTTTCCTGCTTTTGGACAAGAGCGCCAGAAGGCCTTTCCGCTTGTAAGCCCTTTAAAATGGAGCGGCCAAGAGCTATACTATAGACGGAAATAAAAGAAAGGAACCCATAACATGAAAATCCAGTACGTGTGCAAAGATGTCCCTCTTTCGCCGGCAATGCAGGACGCGGTCGAGGGGAAGCTGGGAAGGTTCGATCGTTATTTCCGGACAACGGACGAAGTCGACTGCACGGTCACCCTCTGCATCCATCAGGACAAGAAGAGCCTTGAGGTCTCCATCGTCTCGACCAACGGATTCGCCCTCCGCGCCAAGGTCGTCGATGCCGACTTCTACGCCGCCCTGGATCTTGTCGTCGAGAAGCTCGACGGCCAGATGCGGAAGCTGAAGACGCAGCTGGACAGGGCGCACAAGAAAGGTTCCTTCGTCGACAACCTGATGATGGAGAACATTCCTCTCGACGAGAGCCTGGACGTCGAAATCGTGCGCAAGAAGAAACTGAGCCTTGCCCCGATGGACATGGACGAGGCCCTTGCCAGGATGGACGCCCTCGGCCATAGCTTCTTCATCTATCTGGATTCCACGACCGGCCTTGTCAACGTCCTCTACGAGAGGCAGGACCACGGCTACGGCCTGATCGAAGTCGAAAGATAGGAACAGGGCTGCCTTCGGGCGGCCTTTTTCGATTCGGTGACGATTTCTGCTATAATTTTATGCATGAACAGAAAATCCCTGCTTTTCCTGACCGTCCTTGCTCTCAGCCTCTCTTCATGCACCAATCCATACGGCGACAAGGAGGGCGTCGTCACCCCGCTCAACGTCGGCATCATCGGTTCCTCCATGGGCGATATCCGGTTCGTTCCCATCGAAGGCGAGCCCACGCTTGTCCTCACGCCTTTCAACACGTCCATCGTCGGGACTCTCTACCACTATGAGGACACCTATACCGAAAGCGAGCTTGAGGCCATCAAGGAAAAGTTCGACTTCGACATGCAATACTACTATGCCCTTTCCGATCGCCACTACGACTACACCGTCAATGGCGAGAAAATCGTCAACCTCAAGACGATAAACGATTCGCCTAGGGGTGTCCCCATCCCGGTCGATCCCTTCCTTTTCGAGTTGCTCCAGGAGAGCTACGAATTCTCGCTCAACACCGCCGATGGGGACGGGAATCTCCTTTTCGACATCTTCACGGGAAACCTCAACGACTATTACGAGGAAAAGCTCGACACGCTCGGAAAAAAGACCTCCCTGGACATGGCCCTTTATCTTGCCAACAACGTCGAGTTCTCCTCGGACGTCGATCTTGCCGAGATCGAATCGATCGTCGCAAGGACGCCCGTCACCAAGGAAGAAGCCGAGGGCCTTCTGGAATTCGACGAGGAAAATTCTACCGTCACCTTCAACAGCTTCATCAAGGATGGCGAAAGGATCGACGACGTCGCCATTTCCCTGAGCGCCGTCAGCAAGGGCTTTGCCACCGAATGGATCTCCGACGCCTTCCTCGAGGAGTATCCCGACATCTCCCTTCTCATCAATTCCGGGACGAGTTCCATCAAGGCCGTGGGCAAAAGGCCCGACGGGAAGGAATGGAACATCCGCCTGACCAATCCGCTCTATTCCGAAGCCCGCGTCTCCCCCGTCGGCCTCAATCCCTACGAGGTGAGTTTTGCCAAGAAGGGGGCCTTCAGCCTTTCCACGTCGGGCTATTACGAACATTATTTCTATGTCTTCGATCCCGAACAGGACCAGTATGTCCGCAGGGAGCACATCCTTTATCCGAAGACGGGCGTCTCCACGTCCTTCTTCGACCAGGTCTCCGTCTTCAACGACGATGCGGGGCTTGCGGACATGTACACGACGACCTTGATGCTCGCCTCCTCGATCGACGAGGCCGTAAGCCTTGTCGAGAGGCTGGATGCGATCTATGGCCTCGACACCAAGATGATCCTCCTCTTCAAGTCCGAGGAAGGAAGTCCCCTCGAGCCGTATCAGTATTCCCTTTCCGACGTCGAGGATCTCTCGCCTAATGGCCTTCCGCAGGTCTATCTGAAGGAAGACGCCGAATACGCGGGAAATGCCATCGTCGAGATCGATGGCGAGAAGGTCTATATCGGGGACTACACGGACCTCAAGACATCGGACATCGACCGCCAGAAAGGCTCCGTAAGCCAAAGAAGGCGCAAGTGCTTCGAGACCTATTGGGTAAGCGCGGATATCTACGGGGATTTCTCCTACATCGAGGATAGCAAGGCCGTGCCCTATCCCGAGGAGCGGAAGGCCGTTCTCTATAGGGGAGGATAGCGATGATCAAACTGATTGCGACCGACTTGGACGGGACCCTTCTCTACCCAAAGAGCCACTTCTTCGGCGTCCCCAGATGCAACAGGCTCTTCCTGAGGGAGCTGGACAAGTACCATGTCGACATCATCTTCGTCTCGGGAAGAAGCCCGAAGATTTTGCCGCGCCTGGATTCTTTCGTCGGCAAGAAGTGCAAGCTTCTGGGATGCAACGGCGCCTATGTCTATCAGGACGGGAAGCTCTTCGACAACCATCCCATGGACAGGAAGAAGCTGACCTCCCTCTTCATGGAAATCTATGGACGCTATGGCATCTTCGCCTATTTCCTCTTCGACGAGCATGCACCCCTGTATATCTGCTTCCGCAACCTCCCCGACTCCTTCATCGCCACCCTCTGGGTCGGAAACAAGTTCAACGGGGCCTACAAGGAAGACATCATCCATGGCGAGGACAAGTTCCTCAAGAAGCTCCAGAACGGGGACAGCTACAAGATGATGCTCAACTTCGGCTTCGGGAAGGATGCCCAGAGAAGGGCGAGGATGGCCTACTTCCCCATCTCCGAGCTCTATCCCGACGATTTCCAGGTCGTCGTCAGCAATACCGCATTGGAAATCACCGCCCGGGACGTCGACAAGGGAAAGGGCCTGGTGGAGTATTGCCGGAAGAACGACATCGCGCCCGACGAGGTCATCGTCGTCGGCGACAGCGGGAACGACCTGGCGATGTTTTCCTGCTTCCCCCACTCCTTTGCCATGGAGCATGCCCCGGATTTCGTCAAGCAGAGCGCCAACCACGTCATACGCCGCGTCTGCGACCTGCGCCGTTTCCTCGAGGATCCCGCGATGATGGCCCAGGACAGGATACGGAAGGTCGATTTCGAAAAGATACTTTCTTAAATCGAACCCATCTTCTATAATCTATATCTGTGTCGTCGCTATCGAGGTATCATATATGAACATTGCAGAAAGAAACGTCACGACCATCCTGACCATCGCCAGGATCGTCGAGAACACCTTGGCCTATTGCCTTCCCACGAACAATCCCGCCGGCTTTTCCAAGGACCAGCGCGAGAAGCAGGGAATGGCCCTTCGCGCCCTCACCGGAAAGGGAAGTCCCTTTGCCGTCAACTGCGCCAACAACGGCGATGCCGGAAAGCAGCTTGCCGAGGACATGGCCTACTTCATCGAGGACGTCTATGGCGAGCCCGGCCGCATCGTCACCGTCGACCTCAACGGTCATGTCGCCGTCGAGAGCTCCCTTGTCCTGGAGCTCTATTCCACCATCGTCAAGCTCCGTCTCTACCTGGAAGGCTTCCTCTCCTCCGCCCTCAACTACCTGAGGGAGCATGGCCAGCTCGAGGAGTCCTTCGAGAAGACGGTCAAGGCCGACATCCGCTTCTATCACGCCCTTGCCGGCAAGATCGGCTCGATCCTCATCTACAACAAGTTCATCGAGATCAACGAGAACGCCAACACCTACATGCAGGCCTATTCCAAGAACCACAACGGCATCGACCCGCGCAAGGACAGCCACTTCAACGTCGACGACGATCCGTCCGTCCGCATGCTCAAGAACGAGTTCCACGAGCTCAACCAGGCCCTCGTCAATGCCCTGAACACCTACAACGACGACGAGGACTTCAAGTTCGCCAGGCAGTCCCTCTACAGCGACTGCGAGCTCTTCACCGGAAAGAAGAAGCCGACCGACCTCAAGGCCTTCCAGGCGGTCTTCACCTCTTACTTCGACAAGATCATCCGCACGGGCGAGAAGCCGACAAACGACCTCTTCCAGGAACTGACGAAGGAACTCGATGCCTTCAACAAGGAAAACGCCGCGAAGAAGGAAGAGGCGGCAAAGGAGGAACGAAGCAATGGCTGAGGAAACGAAAAAGAGACGTGCCATCTATCGCAACGAGATCATCTGGTATGCGATTCTCGGGGCTTTGTGGCTTTTTGGCCTGATCCTTGCCATCCTCGGGGTCTGCGCCTACAACGTCGGACGCATCTCGAACAATCCGCTCTACGGCGCGGAGAAGGCCTGGGCGAGCTTCTTCGGCATGGCCGAGGGGAGCATCCTCGACTTCCGCATCGTCGGCTCCATCGTGATGATCGTCAGCATGCTTCTCTTCTTCGTCATCATCTATCTCTACTCCTCCAAGGCAAACGAGGAGATGGCAAGCGAGAGAAGGCGCCAGGAAAGGCTCAGGATCCTCATGGAGAGTCCCCTTCCCGACAAGAGCGACGCCAAGGAAGCGGAAAAGACGGAAGAAAAGTAGAATCGGCCATCCTGGGAAACCGGGATGGTTTTTTCATGCCTTGATGAAAGCGGACACGAAAAAAGCCGCCCCGAAGGACGGCCATGTGTCTTTGCCTTTATTCGGCGGCAGCCTCGGCCTTCAGCTCCTTCTTGCGAGCCTTGTTCTTGGCCTCGGACTTCTTCTCGCGGGCAAGCCTCTTCTCCCTTCTTTCCTTCCACTGCTGGGCGAAGTTGCGGCACTCGAATCTTTTCTTTCCCATGACTGGACCTCTCTACTAGTTTTCGCAATAGTCAATTTTAGCGGAAAGGGATGGCTTTTGCAAGCCGTTTTTCACTGTCGCCAGGAATAGTACTCCCTGTCCCTTTGGGGATCGATGGCTTCCTCGTCCATGGCATCGGGATCCACGATGAAGGGAACGTCCTTGTAGATTTCCAGGAAGGCGTATTCGGAAAGGCGGAGAGTGCTGCCTTTTCCCTTGAGGACGATCTTGCCCTTGTTGAGGAAGACTTCCTTCTCCTCGCCTTTGACGAGAAGGCAATAGCCGGCCTTGAGATAGGAAAGGGCCCTGTTGGCATCGAGATATCGTTCCATATGGAGATATGCTAGCAGAGGGGCTTATAATTGTTAAGTCATGAAAATCGATTATCTGCCCTATCTGCGAAGGAAAGTCGGCCACGATTTGGTCCTCTCCGTCGGCCTGAGCGTCCTTCTTGTGGACGAGAAGAGAGGGAAGGTCCTTCTCGAGAAGAGGACCGACAACGGCCTGTATTGTCTTCCCGGCGGCTCGATCGACCTTGGCGAGAAGGTCCTCGACGGGGCAAGAAGGGAGCTCTTCGAGGAGACGGGGATAGAGGACTGCGGAAGGCTTTCCCTTTTCATGGTCGTCTCCGGAGAGACAAACCGCATCCACTACCCAAACGGCGACGTCACCGAATATTGCGACCTGGTCTTCCTTGGGTCCTATGACTCTGCCACCTATGTGGAAAGGCATGACGAGGAATCCTCCTTCGTCGGCTTCGTCGACTTTGCCGACGTTCCGGAAGACGGTAAATGCCTGGGGAGGACAGGCGAGATCATCCGTCGCTATCGGCTTGGAGAGAGGGAAGTCCTCATCGACTGAAAGGAGAGAAAGATGGAAAAGGAAATCGGATTCGACGAATATCAGAAGGAAGCCTATCGCCTCATCTCCGAGGCGGGAAAGAAGAACCTTGTCCTCAACGGCGTCCTGGGCCTTGCCGGGGAAAGCGGCGAATGCGCCGACCTTGTCAAGAAGCACCTCTTCCAGGGACACGACCTGAAGAAGGAGGAACTCGTCAAGGAGCTTGGCGACGTCCTATGGTACATCGCCGAGACGGCAAGCGGCTTGGGCGTCCCGCTTTCGGAGGTGGCCAAAACCAATCTCGAGAAGCTCCACAAACGCTTCGGCGGGAATGCCTTCTCCGCCGAGAAGAGCCGCAACAGGAGCGAGGAGTAGGGCATCGGCAAAAGGGAAATCGGGAAGGACGATCGTTTTCATTAACCTTTTCTTTGCACTTTGCCATCGAATTTCAAGGCAGATTTCCGTGTTTTGTGCCTTTTTGAAAGCCTGCGTGAATTGATTTGACACCATCTTTCTGCTAGAATCCCATTGCCGAGGCTTTTCACATGAACATTGGAAAAACGAATCAGTTCGGAAAGATCGAAATATCCCTCGATGCCATTGCCAACATCGCCGGTGACCAGGCGACCCTTGTCTATGGCGTCGTCGGCCTTGTCAACAAGAAGGCCTTCCTCAATCCCCTTGGCCAGTTCCTCCAAAGAGAGGACTATGCCGATGGCGTCTCCGTCAAGAAGGTCAAGGACGGATACGAGGTCTCCCTTTACCTTGTCGTCAGCAAGGACGTCAAGATCAGCGAGGTGACGACGGAGGTCCAGAAGCAGGTCCACTATGCCCTCGACAGGCAGTTTGGCATGCGCTTCAAGGCCGTCAACGTCTTCATCCAGGCAGTCAAGTAGTCGTTCATGAATCAGAGGATTACCAACAATGATCAAAATAGACGGCGTTATTCTCAAGCAGATGATCCTCTCGGGCGCCAACAACCTCTATAATTCCTATCCCGAGATCGACAACCTCAACGTCTTCCCCGTTCCCGATGGCGATACCGGAACGAACATGAACCTGACGATGCAGTCGGGCGTCAAGGAGATCGCCAACAAGAACGATCTCTCGATCCATCAGGTCGCCAAGGACTTCGCGCGCGGCCTTCTCATGGGCGCCAGGGGGAATTCCGGCGTCATCCTCTCCCAGATCTTCCGCGGTTTCGCCGAAGGCCTTGCCGGCAAGGACGAGGTCGATGCGATTGGCCTTGCCAATGCCTTCCTCTCCGCCAAGAACGTTGCCTACAAGGCGGTCATGCGTCCCGTCGAGGGAACGATCCTGACGGTCATCCGCGAAGCCAGCCAGGCCCTTTATGACAGGGCCGAGAAGAACATGCCGATCGACGAATGCCTGGACATCGTCCTGGACGAGGCCAACAAGTCCCTCCAGAGAACGCCGGAGCTTCTTCCGGTCCTGAAGGAGGTCGGCGTTGTCGACTCCGGCGGCGCCGGACTTTGCAAGGTCATCGAAGGCTTTGCCAAGGCCCTCCACAACGAGATCGTCGAGAAGAGCATGCCTTCCGTCACCGAGACGTCCAGCTATTCGACGGGAAAGCCCTCCTCCGCCCAGGCGGAAGTCGGCAACGTCCAGTCGAAGTTCGAGCACAAGGAATTCGGCTACTGCACCCAGTTCCTCATGCAGGTTCCCGAGAAGCTTCCCCGCGACAAGAAGGCCTTCAACGAGAAGCGTTTCAAGGCGGTCTTGGAAGCCCACGGCAATTCCATCGTCTGCGTCTGCGACGGGGATCTCGTCAAGGTCCACATCCATACCCTCAAGCCCGGAAACATCCTGACCTATGCCCAGCAGTTCGGCGAGTTCAAGATGATCAAGATCGACAACATGACCGAGCAGCACGAGGAGCTGATGTTCGAGGACAAGGAAATGAAGGAAGAGGCCGGCGTCCAGGAGGATGCCTCCGAGCACAAGATCGCCGTCACGACCTCCGCCCCGGATTTCTCCAAGAAGGAAGAGGAACCGGCCGAATGGAAGGAATACGCCCTCATCTCCGTTGCCGTCGGTTCGGGCATCGAACGGCTCTTCCGCGACCTTTCCGTGGACTACATCGTCTCCGGCGGCCAGACCATGAATCCCTCTACGGCGGATTTCGTCGAGGCCATCAAGAAGGTCCATGCCAAGAACGTCTTCATCTTCCCCAACAACGGCAACATCCTCATGGCGGCAAGCCAGGCCGGCGAATTGATGAAGGAAGAGTGCAACGTCCGCGTCATCCCGACGAAGACCATCCCCGAGGGCCTTGTCGCCTGCATGGTCTACAATCCGGCTTCCACGCTCGAGGAGAACGTCGAATCGATGACGGAGAACGTCTCCGCCGTCAAGTCCGGCGAGATTACCTATGCCATCAAGGACACGACCATCGATGGCGTGACGGTCGCCAAGGACCACTTCATGGGCATCACCGGCAAGAAGATCGTCTGCTGCCACAAGCACAAGATCAACACGCTTCTGGACATGCTCGAGAAGATGGTGGACGAGGACAGCCAGATCATCACCATCCTGACTGGCGAAGACGTCACCAAGGAGGAGCTCGAGAAGCTGACAAAGGAGGTCCAGTCGCGCTATTCCAGCCGCTGCGACATCTCTATCGAGGAAGGAAAGCAGCCTGTCTATTCCTTCTTCGTCTCCGTCGAATAGTTTTCCGAACGTACAAGGCCGTCCTCCGGGACGGCTTTTTCCATGGGCGCAAAACGAGAAGGTTCGATGAAACCTCTTTCATCGTGAGATAATCCTTTGAAAACGCGAAGGATGGACTATAATGACTTTGTAATCTCTCACGGTATGAGACAAGGAGGCGTATGGAACAGGAAAAGATTCAAAAGTATGCGACGATGCTGATTCACGTCGTCACCCAGATGGCCAGGCTTCCCGATGATCGGCAGTCGCTGGGCTATGGAAAGGGCCAGCGCGTCATTCTCTTCCTCTTGGAGCATGATCCAAGCGGCATTCCCTCGGGAGAACTCTCACAGAGGCTCCACGTCGGGACGGGCCGTATCGGCAATGCCCTCAAGGAGCTGGAGAGGAAAGGCTACATCTATCGGAAGAACGATGAGAAGGACAAAAGAAAGGTCCTTGTCTATCCGACCGAGAAGGGCCTTCTCTTCGCCAGGGATCGGAAACGGGATTTCTACAAGACGATCGAGAATGCCGCCATGGCCGTCGGCGAGGAACGCTTCGAGGACTTCCTGAAGACCTATCTGGAAATCATGGACGCCCAGAACGCGGCATTCGGAAAGGAGAGGAAATGTTCAAGCTCTACGCACGATTGAGGAAAAGGGATTGGGTGCTTGTCGCCATCATCGTCGGGCTGACCGTCCTTCAGGTCTACTGCACGATGCTCATGGTCGACTACATCAGCGACATCATCCAGTCCATCACCTATCTCAACTATCACAACAGCTATAGCGCCTTTGCTTCCATCTTCCAGGGCATGGCAGACCAGCAGCCGACACTGGCAGCGCCGATCGAGGCGTTCCTTGGCCAGCTTTCCGCCTACAAGAGCGGGTCAGACGGCATCGACTGGACCGGGCTGCTTGCCGAGAATTCCCCTTTCATGGCCTTCCTTGCCCTGATCGGGACCGTCTCTCCGGAAAGCCAGGCGACGTTCGAGGCGATTGCTGATGCCTCCACGACTGCCATTTGGTTCAATGGTGGCATGATGGTCCTTGTCGCGACCTGCCTTGCGGCGTGCCAGATCGTCATCGAGGTAATGGCAAGCTACATCACGTCCCACTTCGCCACGGACATAAGGACCCACGTCAACGCGAAGATCGCCTCCTTCTCCCTTGCCGAAATCAACAAGTTCTCCACGGCCTCCCTCATCACCCGTTCGACAAACGACATCCAGCAGGTCTCCATGGCGACTTTGATGATGCTGAGGATGATCTTCGCCGCCCCCGTCACGGCCATCTGGGCCATCTGCAAGATTCAATCCGTCTCCTACCAGCTCACCCTTGCCACGGCCATTGCCATCGTCCTTCTTGTCATCGCCCTTGTCGTCATCATGGGCCTTGTCCTTCCGCAGTTCAAGATCATGCAGAAGCGTATCGACAGGATCAATTCCCTCACACAGGAAAACCTCACCGGCATCCGTGTCGTGCGTGCCTTCAATGCCGAGAAGTATCAGGAAGACAAGTTCCAGAAGGCCAATGTCGAACTGACGAAGACGCAGCTTTTCACCGGCCGCATCCTCAACCTCATGTCGCCGGCGATGATGATCATCATGAACGGCCTCACCCTTGCCGTCTATTGGATCGGGGCCACGCTGATGCAGAATGGCGATACCGGGATGACCTATGCGACCGTTTCCGCCTTCTCCTCCCTGGCGACGCAGATCGTCATGTCCTTCATGATGCTCTTGATGATGTTCATCCTCTGGCCGAGAGCCTCCGTTTCCGCCAAGCGTATCAACGAGGTCCTCGAGACGAAGAACAGCATCGTCGATCCGGAAGTCGAGAAGGAAACGACGGAGGTCGGCACGGTCGAGTTCTGCGATGTCTCCTTCTGCTATCCCGATGCGGATGCCGATATCCTCGAGCACATTTCCTTCAAGGCCAAGAAAGGCGATACCGTGGCCTTCATCGGCTCGACGGGATCCGGAAAATCGACGCTTGTCAACCTCGTGACCCGACTTTACGATTGTACGAGGGGCGAGATCCTCGTCGATGGCGTCAACGTCAAGAACCTCAAGCAGGAGACACTCCGCAGGAAGATCGGCTTCGTTCCCCAGAAGGGTGTCCTCTTCTCCGGGACAATCCGCAGCAACGTCGGCTTCGGCTGTCCGGAGGGCGAGCTTGACGATGCGGAATGCGACCGGGCATTGGACATCGCCTGTGCCCGCGAGTTCGTCGACAAGATGGACGGGAAGGAGGATGCGCCGATAAGCCAGGGCGGCACGAATGTCTCCGGCGGACAAAGGCAGAGGCTCTGCATTGCCAGGGCCGTTGCCATCCATCCGGAAATCTATGTCTTCGACGATTCCTTCTCTGCCCTGGACTTCAAGACCGACCGCACCGTCCGCGACAATCTCGCCCGTCAGGAAAAGGACGCGACGAAGCTGATCGTCGCCCAGCGTATCGGCACGATCATGGACGCGGACCTTATCCTCGTCCTTCAGGAAGGAAAGGTCGTCGGGCAGGGTACGCATAAGGAGCTTCTTGAGAACTGTTCCGTCTATCGGGACATTGCCCTCAGCCAGCTTTCGAAGGAGGAACTTGGCCTATGAGAAAGAATCCAGCACAGGGTGCGCCCCAGCTTGAAAAGGGCGATTTCACCGCTTCCTTCAAGAAGCTCGGCAAGGATGCCGGAAAGTACCTCATTCCGATTGGCATCGCCGCCCTCCTTCTTATCGTCGGCGTCGTCCTCCAGATCCTTGCCCCGAGCTATCTTTCCGACTTCACCAACGAGATCGCCAACAACTATCTCTCGCAGACGATCGACATGGAGAAGCTTCTCCACATCGGCATCATCCTTGTCGTCTTCTACCTTGTCGTCGCCTTGACCACCTATGGCGCCAACTACATCCTCACCACGGCGACCAACCTCTATGCGATGAAGCTGAGAAAGGACATCACCGAGAAGATCAACAAGGTTCCTCTCTCCTACTTCGATGGCCATCAGCACGGTGACATCCTCTCCACGCTCACCAACGACGTCGACCAGATTGGCCAGTCCCTCCAGTCCAGCATCGGCATGGTCGTCCAATCCCTCTTCATGCTCGTTGGCGTCCTCATCGCGATGTTCTGCACGTCCTGGCAGATGGCCCTGACCGCCCTTATCTCCCTCCCCTTCATGATCGTCTTCGTCATCATCGTCACGAAGTTCGCCATGCCGCAGTTCAAGAACCGCCAGGATTCCCTTGCCGACGTCAACTCCGTCGTCGAGGAAGCCTACAACGGCCAGCTCATCATCAAGTGCTTCAATGCCCAGGAGAAGACCAACGCCGCCTTCGAGAAGGAAAACGGGAAGCTGCAGTCGGCCATGTTCAAGGCCCAGTGCTTCGGCGGTCTCTTCCAGCCGCTCATGACCTTCATCTCCTACTTCGCCTATGCGGCCGTCTATCTTGTCGGCGGCCTCTTGATGGATGCCGGGGCGGGCGTCACCTTCGGCACGATCACGGCCTTCACCGTCTATGTCTCCCTCTTCCAGTCGCCGCTTAGCCAGCTTGCCCAGGCCATGAATACCCTGCAGATGGCTGCCGCCAGCTCCAAGCGCGTCTTCGACTTCCTCGGCCAGGACGAGCTTGTCTCGGAAGAAGGGAAGAAGTTCGTCTTCCGCGACGAGAACGGAAAGGAGAACGTCCGCGGCGAGGTCGAATTCCGCCATGTCAGCTTCTCCTATGACGACACGCGCGAGATCATCCACGACTTCTCGGCCAAGGTCGAGCCGGGCATGAAGGTCGCCATCGTCGGACCGACCGGCGCCGGAAAGACGACCATGGTCAACCTCCTCATGCGCTTCTACGAGGTCAACAGCGGCGATATCCTCATCGACGGCGTTTCCGTCAAGGACATGCCCCGCGAGGAAATCCACGACATCTTCGGCATGGTCCTTCAGGATACGTGGATGTTCGAGGGGACCGTCCGCGAGAACCTCGTCTACAACACCGAAGGCATTTCCGACGAGAAAGTCTACGATGCCCTCCATGAGGCTTCCATGCGGCATTACGTCCGCACGCTCCCAGGTGGCCTGGATCATGTGATCGAGGATGCCAGCACCATCGCCGGCGGACAGAAGCAGCTCTTCACCATTGCCAGGGCGATGATCAAGAACGCGCCGCTTCTTATCCTCGACGAGGCGACCAGCAACGTCGACACGCGAACCGAGGAGAAGATCCAGGAAGCGATGGACAAGCTGACCGAAGGAAGGACAAGCTTCGTCATCGCCCATCGTCTCAGTACCATCAAGAACGCCAACCTCATCCTTGTCATGAAGGACGGAAACATCATCGAGCAGGGGACGCACGACTCGCTGATGGCGCAAAACGGCTTCTACGCCTCCCTCTACAATTCGCAGTTCGCCTTCGAGTAAAGGAAGTCTCTCGGCTCGGAATCACGAGACATATAGGAACGGCAGGACGATTGTGCCGTTCCTTTTCGTTTGCCGGAAAAGGAAATGCCTGTCCTGCTCCTTTCGGGTCCGTCACGAATTGTTCTTTTCTTTCCCCTTCCGCTCTGCTAGGATAATCAGACATGAAAAGAAAAAAGAACATTGTCCTGCTTCTTCCTCTGCTTCTTCTGGCTTCCTGCACGAACGGCAAGGGAAGCTTTATCTCGACGTCCTCATCAAGTCATGAGACAACGACTTCCTCCGGCAACGGGACGACTTCCGAGATGGCCTGCCCGATCGACGAGGACCCTTATGCCGATATCGACACGGATGCGGAAAGAGAGGCCTTCTACGAGGACTACGCGCCCGCCGTCTGCTATCACGACAGCTACTATCGAAGTCTCCATTCACTGATGAGCGGCAGCATCGAAAGCCAGGGCCAGGAACCGACCCTGAGTCCGGAAAGGCCGATGGCAAATGGCCTCTATGTCCGCAACACTAGCTCTTACTATGAGGACGAGGGCAAGACCTATTGCGTCCTGGACAGCAACGGAAACGTCGCCTTTGAGATCTACGAGGGCGGTGCCTACGTGACCTTGGAAGAGGTCGCGGCCTATGTCTACGCCTTCCACGACATTCCGGCAAACTATACCTCCGGGAAGAATCCCGATCCTGAAAGGTCGCCCTGGGGCGAATATCTCCGGGCGAACAACAGCCGCTTCTCCGGGGACACGAGTCGATATCCCTACGAGCCCGAGCTTCCGGGAATCCTCGATGGCGACTACGTCTATTACGAGATCGACATCGGAACGACCGGAACGGACTGCGATCCCAGCTACGAGATCGCTCCCTACAACGATGGCAAACGGATTGTCCGCGGGGCAGCAAGGATCGTCTATACCCGTTCCCTTCGGAGCAATAGGCCGATCGAGGATCCCAATGACGGATACGTCTTCTATACCTACAACCACTACAACGACTTCCAGGAATATCTCAACTACGCAGGCGGATGGGGAGAGATGTTCGGAAACATCACCGGTGGCGGGACCTTGTCCTCCAAGGTCGACTACAATCCCACGCCCTACGTCGAGACGGCTAGAGAGGACTTCTGAAATCCAAGGAAAAAGCCGCTAGGGCAGGACAAAGCGTCCTCCCTTGGCGGCTTTTCTTCTATCCAGTCTTAGTCGACGCTCTTGAGGGATGTCGTCATGTCGATCTTGAGGATCTTTCTCAAGAGCAGGGCATCGGTGACGAGGATAAAGGCGAAAACGAGGGCGAGGGTGAGGAAGTACGTGCCGACGGCGATGCTGGCAAGGCTTCCGAAGTCCAGGAGCATGAGGACGACATACATCAGAAGGACCCCGACGGGAAGGCCCAGGACCAAGCCGATGCCGGACATGATCATGATCTCCCGGTAGATATAGAGGACGACTTCCTTGTTGTGATAGCCAAGGACCTTCAATGTCGCGATTTCACGCTTCCTCTCCTCGATATTGAGGTTGGTAAGGTTGTAGATGACGAAGATCGAGAGGAAAAGGGCAAAGAGAATGATGACGATGGCAATAGGGACGATGGTGTCCGTGAGGCCGGGATAGTCCACCGGGGGAAGGGCATTGGCGACGTCGATGATGGCGAAGCCGCAGAGGACGAGGGCCGTGCTTCCGGCGACGGAGAGGATCGTCATGATGAGGTTCTTCTTGTAGCGGCAGAGGTTGCGAATCGTGGACTTGTAGCGGAAGGGGAGGATTTTCCAAAGCGGGATCCTTTCGAAGAGGATCTTCTTGCCGGACTTCGGGGCAACGGGCTGGAGAAGCTCGGCCGGGGAGGCTTTCAGGAAGCGGCGGACGACCCGATAGGTCACGAAGAGGACGATCAGAATCATGACAAGGCCGCAGACAAGGCCGAAGGTCGGATTCATCAGGTTGACCATCTCCGGACAGAAGAAGGTCGTCTCGAAGGCCGGGTAGATGGCCATCGGGAGGGAATAGACGCCGACGATCGTTCCCACGATCAGGGCAAGGAGACCGCAGAAGAGGGAGAGGAGCATGTATTTGAGCTTGATCCTTGAGTCCGTCACGCCAAGGGAGCGGTAGCAACCGATGATGCTTCTTTCCTCCTCGACCATGCGCGTCATCGTCGTCGAGACGACGAGGGCGGCAACGGCAATGAAGAAGATCGGGAAGAGGAGGGCGATGATGTCGATCTTGTCGGTGTAGTTGACGATATAGGCATAGGACATGTTCTCTTCGAGCGTCAGGTAATGGATCTCGCCATACGTGTCGCCCAATGCCGCCTCGATCTTTTCCTGTTCCCCCCTGACGAAGTCGATGTAGGAATTGGTGAAGTAGGCATATTCGTTGCTGCCTCGCAGGGTGACATAGAGATCCGTGGTCGGGAACTGGACTTCCATGGAAACGCCCGGGATGATCTCGACGGACATCGAAAGATCCTGCTGGCGCATGTAGACGATTTGCTTGATTTCTTCCTGGTCGATGAGATCGAGTTCCTCATAGCGGGAGAAGTTGAGCGGATTGGCGACGATGCCGACGACGGTCTTTTCTCCCAACAAGCTTCCCAGGTCGATCGTGTCCCCGATTTCATAGGGGACCATGTCGGAACGCGTCCTTTCGATGGCGACCTCGTTGGACTTGACCGGCATCCGTCCCTCGATGGCGCGTATGGGGGCAATCGTCATGTCATCGGGAATGCCGTAGAAACGGGTCAGTGGCATGTCCGGATCGAAGCCCATGTCATATCCCATCGAGCCGAACATGCTGGAGTCGAGCATGGTCAGGCCCTGGGCCGAAGTGATGAGCCTCGAGGGGAGAAGCTCTTCCACGACATCGATGATTCCGTTGTCGTTGTCATCCGAAAAGCCGGTCGCGGAGGAGGACTTCAGGATGAGATCCGGGACGTTTTCGCGCCGCAACTCGTTTCCGAAGGAGTTTTCGATCATCGGCGAGAGCGTTCCCAGTCCCGCGACGAAGGCGATGCCCAAAAGCATGATCGCGATGATCGAGAAAAGCTTCGAGATGTTCGTCCGGATGCTCCGGAAAATCGTAAGGAGATACGCGTGCATTTACCACTCGATCTCCTCGATGTCCTTGGGATTGTCGTTGTACTCGATGCTTTCCGCCGCGCCGTTCTTGATATGGACGACCTCATCGGCCATGTCCTTGATGGCGGAGTTGTGCGTGACAATGATGATGGTCTTTCCCTGGTCCCTGGACATGTCCTTGAGAAGCTTGAGGATGGTCTTTCCCGTCTGATAATCCAGGGCGCCGGTCGGTTCGTCGCAGAGGAGGATCTTGGGGTTCTTTGCCAAGGCGCGGGCAATTGAGACGCGCTGCTGCTCCCCGCCGGAAAGCTGGGCAGGGAAGTTGTCGATCCTGTCCTTGAGTCCGACCTTGTCGAGGATTTCCTCGGGCGGGAAGGCGTTGCGGCACATTTCCGTGGAAAGCTCGACGTTTTCCTTTGCCGTGAGGTTCGGCATGAGGTTGTAGAACTGGAAGACGAAACCGACGTCGTTCCGGCGATAGTCGCAGAGCTGCTTGTTGTTGAAGGCCAAAAGATTCCTGCCGTCGATAAGAAGCTCGCCCGAGTCGGCCCGGTCCATGCCGCCGATGAGGTTGAGGGCCGTCGTCTTGCCGGAGCCGGACGGACCCAGGACGATGCAGAACTTCCCTTCCTCGACCTCGAAGCTGAGGTGGTTGACGGCCTTGATCTCGTTGTCGCCCACGTGGAAGGTCTTCATGACGTGCGAGAGTTTCACCATCGTTTTTTTCATGTTTTTCCGGGCCTTCTTTCCTATTAGGAGAATTATAGGATTGTCTGTTATTGTTTTCAAGTTGAATAGTTAACTCACTTAACTATAAAGTGTTGAATAAATCAACAAAATAGACTAAAATGTTGAAGCTGTCTTGGAAGGACCGAAAATGAGAACCGAAAAGAACGACCTACGATCCCTTTATTCGAAAAGCATCATAAAAAGGATGCTTATCCAGCTTTTGGAACAAAAGCCCCTGAACAAGATTTCCGTGGCGGAGCTGTGCAAGGCATGCCGCATCAACCGCGGTACCTTCTACAACCATTTCTTCGACATCAACGACGTCTACGAGAGCGTTGAAAACGATTTCTTCGAGGAAATACAGAAGCGTCTGGATTCCCAGAGCGTCTTTGCCCTGAACGCGGACTTCTTTTCCTACCTGATGCATTTCTTCTTCGAGACGCCGGTGCTGTCCAGGCTATCGGCAATGAACATTTCCGATTCCGAGTTCATCACTCGCATCCGCGTCATGATCCGGAACAAGGTGGCGAAGGACATGGCAAAGGAAAACATCGTCGCGGACAAGGAAAAGCTGGACGGTCTTTTCGGCTATGTCATCGGAGGCTGCACGCATTTGATCTTCCGATGGGCCACGACCCGAGTGGAGGAGGACATCCCCAAGGTCGCCAAGCAATGCGCCAAATATACCGCCCAGCTCGTCTCTACCCTGCCGTTAAGGAAGAAGGGCTAGATTGCCCAGCGTCCGTTCTTGAAGATCTGGATTTCCTTGCCGTCTTTCGTCGTTGCGACGATGTCGAGCGTTTCGTCGCCGATCATGAAATCGACATGGGTGGTCGACTGGTTGAGGGGATAGGAATCGATTTCCTCCTTCGTGAGCTTTTCGTAATCCTTGATGAGCATCGTGAAGGCGCGGCCGAAGGCAAGATGGCAGGAGGCGTTCTCGTCATAGAGCGTGGAGAAGAAGAGACGTCCGGTCTGGTTGATGGGGGAATCCACGGGGACCAGGGCGCATTCGCCAAGATAGCAGCCGTTCTCGCTGTTGAAGATGGCGTCCTTGAGGACTTCCTCGCCCTTCTTGGCATGGACTTCGACGATCTTGCCTTCATGGAAGCGGATCGAGAAGTCATCCACGATTTCCCCGCGTAGGCTCAAGGGCTTCGTCGCATAGACGATTCCCTCCGTCTTGAACTTGTTTGGAGAAGTGAAGCATTCCTCGGTCGGCATGTTGGGTTGGAAATGGATATGCTTCGATTTTGTATATTCGCCGCCCGCCTCCCAGATGACATTGTCGACAAGCTCGATGTGGAGATCGGTGCCCTTCTTCGAGGTGTAGTGGAGGTGCTTCAGGCCAAGGGCATTCATCTTTTCCATGTGCGAGACGAGGTTCCTGTCATGGATCTTCCAGTTTTCGATGGGATCGCCGCTGTCGGCGCGACTGACCTTGAGAATGAGCTTGAGGAGTTCTTCCTTTGCCGTTTCGACGTCAAGCTCCGGGAAGACCTTCCTTGCCCAGCCGGCGGAAGGATAGCCGGCGATGAGCCACTGGCATTCGTTGTCCCACTGGGCACGGTATTTCCAGATTTCCTTCGTTTTCGTCGATGTGATGCGTCCGTTCTTGGCTTGGTCGATTCCCTGGAGGGCGTCGGGGGCATCGCTTTCGATGAAGATGCGGCAGGGGAAGACCTTCAGGAAGTGCTCCTGCTGGGCCTTCTCCATGTCGTCGAGATGGGCAAAGAGTTCTTCCTTTCCGTAGGCGAGGTCCGCCTTCGTCTTCTCGGTGTCCGTATAGGTGACGTAGACCCTGCCCGCCCCGGCCTTGTAGCATTCCCTGGTGAGGACGCGGATGAAGTCGTAGATCTCGACGGATGCCGTGATGAAGACTTCCTGCCCCTCCTGGATGTTGACGCCTGTGCGGGCAAGAAGCCGCGCGTAGTTTTCGATGATCGTGGAATCCATGTGTTGTTTCTCCTTGACGCTTATTGTATCACTCGACGGGAATGTCCGTCGCGTTGTGGGTTTCTGTTTTTGGCGTATTGTCCAGGGCGATGGCGCGAAGGCTGCTTTCGATCATCCTCGTGCGGACGCCGATGAGGTCCTCGAGCCTGTTCCTTGTCTGGTCCAGGCTCTTCAGGGCAGATGAGAGGACCTCGGCGAATTTCCCGAATTCCTGCTTGACCCGTCCAAGAAGGGCATAGACCTCGCTCGTCTTCCTTTCGATGGCGATTGTCTTGAAGCCCATGGACAGGGCGTTGAGGAAGGCGGAGAGCGTCGACGGGCCGGAAAGGACGACATGGCACTTTTGCTGGCATTCCGCAAGCAAATCCAAAGACAGGGCCTCCTCGTAAAGACTTTCCATCGGCAGGAAGAGGACGGCGAAGTCGGTCGTGTTTGGGACGTCGAGGTATTTTTCCTGGATGTCCTTGGCAAAGGAAAAAAGGCGGATACGAAGCTGTTTTTGGCACGCTTCGATCCTTTCCTTGTCGCCTTCCTCCCTGGCGGAAAGGAGCGCCTCGTAGGGCGAAAGCGGGAACTTGCTGTCGATGGGAAGGTAGACAGGCTTTTCCTCCTTTCCCGGAAGGCGGATGGCAAATTCCACGACGTCGCGACTATTTCTCTTCGTCGGGACATTGCATTCGTATTGCTCTGGCGTGAGGATGTCCTTGAGGATGTTGCCAAGCTGGATCTCGCCCAGGATTCCCCTTGTCTTGACGTTGGTCAGGACATTCTTGAGGGAGGAGACATCCTGGCCGATGCGTGTCATCTCCCCGACGGCCTTGTAGACGCCGCTGAGTTGCTCGCTGACGCTCTTGAAGGAGGCAGCAAGCCTTTCGTCCAGGGCCTTCTGGAGCTTCTCGTCGACCATGGCGCGTATCTCGGTCAGCTTGTCCTCTTGCGTCTTCCTGAGTTCCTGCATGGCACTATCCAAGGCCTGCAGATTGTCCCGAAGCGTCTTCTCCGCGTTTTCGAGGGAGAGACGTTCCTCCTTTTCGAGATGCTCGAGTTTCAGGGACGTCGTCTCCTGAAAGGAAAGGAGGCTTTGCCGGACGAGTTCCTGAGTCTTGTCAAGGCTTTCCTTGAGGACAAGGACGTCGGCGTTTCCGCTTCCGGCTTTTCCCTTCTTCCGCATGGCAAGGACAAGAAAGACGAGCGCGACAAGGCAGAGACTTGAAAGGACGATCGAGATGACTGTCAGCAGTATTTCCATGATACTTCCTCCACCCATTCATTATAGTCGGGCGAGGCGATTTCTCAGGATTCCTTTTCGTCCAGTCCTTCCGTCAAGGCGTCCTGCGGTTCTTCCTTCTTTTTCCCGATGAGATCGGAGAAGAACTTGTTGTCTTTCAGGATGCGGAAGAAAAGGGTATTGAAGAGTATCTCGTAGAGGGCGAGGATCAAGGCGGACTTGAGAAGATTGAAGGGGATATAGACAACGAAGATGATTGCGGCATAGCCATAGCTGACCCCAAGCATTCCGCCAAGCATCTCCTCCACGGCGCTGACGGCATTGGAATCGAAGCATGTCGTATAGCCAAGGCCCAGATAGCTCGGCGTGATGAAGAGGTAGTTCAGCAGGGTCATGACGATGCTGACGAAAAGGGCAATCAGGACATAGCCAAGAAGACGGAACTTGAAGCCTTTTCTAAAAAGATGGAGAAGGTGGCTAGTCATGAAAATGCCTAAAAGATAAAGCATGGATGATATAAAAGCAGCCAAATCACCTATATAGAGCGCAGAACCGACAGTCGAGCTAGTCGGCATGATAAGAAGGTGAAGAAGGGTCTTTATGAATCCGACGCAAAAGGCTCCGGGGAAGCCTGTCAGGACATAGGCGACCACGACGGTAAGGTCGCTGACCTCGACTTCGCACCATGCGGCAAAGGGATAGGGGAACTTGACATAGAGCATCAGAACGACGCCAAGGGCGGAAAGCAGGGCGACGATGGCCATCCGATAGACGACGAGCGACGACTTTCTTCTCATGATAAAAGCCTCCTTTCTTCAGGGAGGCCTTGCGTTTTCCGAAAAACGATGACCTGACTTCTTCCATCCAGCCTTTACTGTCGCCTCTGGAATCGCACCAGATCGTGGAACATGGTTCCTCGCGGGGTTTACCGCCGAGTGGGAATTGCGCCCAACCCTGAAGTCGCCTCTATCTTAGCAGGGAGCGATCCTCAAGTAAACAAGAAAAAATCGGCATGGGCACAAAAGGGCGATGTCCGCTATAATGTACCTATATGAAATCCCTTCGCGAATTGCTTATTCTCGGCCCGGGACCTTCTTCGAGCCATACGATCGGTCCTTTCCGCATTTGCCGTGACTTTATCCGGGAACATGGCGAGGAGAAACTCTGCCATATCACGGTCACTTTGCATGGCTCCCTTTCCCTGACCGGAAAGGGACATGGAACCAATCGCATCATCCGCCAGGCCTTTGGCGACTATCCTGTCGAAATCCTGTTCGAGGATGCCTTTTCCGAGAAGGAACATCCCAACACGATGCGCATCGAAGGCCATACGGAAGACGGCCGAATCCTCAGGGAAGACTATGTCTCCATCGGTGGCGGTGCCTTTCGGAAAGCGGCGGAAGCCTATTTGCCGAAAGATATCTATCCCTTCTCGACTTTCGACGGAATGAAGGCGTATCTGGAAGAAAGGAAAATCGACGATATCCTTTCCGTCATTCTCGACGTCGAAGGTCCCGAAATCCTTTCGTATGCCTTTAATCTTGTCAAACATTCCTTCCGCACCATCGAGGAAGGCATACAGGATGAATCCATCCTTCCAGGCCCCCTGCATTTGGACGCTGTCGCCGGAAGGATCCGTCAACAGGCCTTGAGGACGGAACGAAAGGAAGACAGGAGAATGCTCCTCCTTGCGTCCTATGCCTATGCCACCAGCGAAGAGAATGCCCGCGGAAAAGAAGTCGTCACGGCGCCGACGTGCGGGGCAAGCGGTGTCGTCCCCTCCGTTCTCTATTACGAATGGCGCTGTCATCGAAGGAAGAAGCCCGACTTGGCAAAGGCCTATCTTGTCGGCGCCTTGGTCTGCGATTTCATCAAGGAAAACGCTGCCGTTTCCGGTGCCATGTATGGCTGCCAGGCCGAAATCGGATCGGCCGCTTCCTTTGCCGCCTCTGCTCTTGCCTATCTCGATGGCCTGTCGATCTATCAAATCGAATACGCCGCGGAAGTGGCGATGGAACATTTCCTCGGCCTGACTTGCGACCCCGTGGACGGCTATGTCCAGGTGCCTTGCATCGAAAGGAACGCCATGGCGGCCATCCATGCCTATGCCGCCTATCTTTTCAGCAAGGACATTGCCCCGTATCGGACAAATCGGGTCAGCTTCGACAACGTCGTCAAGGCGATGAAGGAAACCGGGCAGGAACTGCCCCAGGACCTGAAGGAGACTTCCCTTGGCGGATTGGCCAAGATCCTGAGGAGCTGCTAGAGGCTTTGAAAAGACGGTTCCTCGGGCGTATGATAGTCTCAAGGAAACGGAAAGGAGATTCTTTATGTGCACGGCAATACGACTCAAGAGCAAGGATACCTACTTCGGGAGAAACCTGGACCTCTCCTACTCTTTCGGGCAGGAAGTCCTCCTTACGCCACGCAATCACGCCTTCGTCTTTACCGACGGGACAAGACAGGATTCGCATTATGCCATTCTGGGAATAGGCACGCTCGTGAATGGCTATCCTCTCTATGCCGATGCCTTCAACGAGAAGGGACTTGCCATCGCCGGACTCAACTTCCCGGACAATGCCGTCTTCTTCAAGAAAGTCGAAGGAAAGGCAAACGTCTCTCCCTATGAATGGATTCCCTATCTCCTTTCCAAGTACGCCTCCATTGCGGAAGCCCGTCCCATGCTGGAAAAGCTCAATTTGGTGAATATTCCATTCTCGGAAAAGCTGCCATTGGCTCCGCTGCACTGGATATTGTCCGACAAAGAAGAAAGCATTGTCGTCGAATCCGACAAGGATGGCATACATGTCTATGAGAATCCCTTCGATGTCCTGACCAACAATCCGCCTTTCCCTTTCCATCGGGAAAACATGCGCCGGTATCTTAACCTGTCGGCACGGGAAGAGAAATCCCGCTTTGCGGACGGTCTTTCCCTGACGCCCTTTTCCGTCGGCTTCGGCTCCATGTTCCTCCCAGGAGACTATTCCAGTCCTTCCCGCTTCGTCAAGGCATGCTTTCTTGCCAAGAACGTCCTTCTTACGCCGGAGGACGAAGCGAGTGAAAGAAGGCGGTTCCTTCAGATCCTCGAGAGCGTCTCCTTCGTTCCGGGCACGGTCGTCAATCCGGACGGCTCGACGGAAAGGACGCTTTATTCCTCGTGCATGAATCTGGACAGGAAGACATATTCCTATCGAAGCGAAACCAACGCGAACACGACAACTGTCTTCATGGAAGACCATGACTTGGAAGCCAAGGCCGTTTTCCACGGCCCGCTCTCTTCCGAGAGGGATTTGCTCAGGCAGCGCTTGATCGTTTCCTAGGAAAGTGACCTTGCAATCGATCGATCATTGACCATGATGAAAATGGACTTGCCCTTTTCGGATAGGCGGCTATTTTCCGACATGGAATAATGTTTTCTTTAAGGACATGCCCTGTTTCAAGACTGAGGCCAATCTTTCGTATTTGGCACTGGAAGGAACGAAATTGGCCTGAATATGGTAAAATGATTCGGGAGAATAAAGGCATATGAATGAAGCACTCATGTCGTTCGGTCCGATTCTCGAGGGAGCTGTCGGGACAGCGCCTTTCGAGCAATATATGTTCATTGTCTGGCTCGTTCTTTTCGTCATCGCGGTGATTGTCGAGTTTGCCACTTCGGAACTGGTTTCCGTGTGGTTTGCCGGCGGCGCCATTCTGGCATTGATCGTTTCCCTTATCCCCGGCGCGCCTTTCTGGTCGGAAATCATCGTCTTCGGCATCGGCTCTCTCCTTCTCCTGCTTATCATCCGTCCCTTTGCGAAGAAGAGGCTGATGAAGGACAAGCCCGATGTCCGCTTCAATGTCGACGACATGGTCGGGAAGAAGGCCACGGTCAAGAAGAGAATCACCGAAATGGAACGGGGCGAAATCGTCTATCACGGCGTCATTTGGACGGCGGAGTCAAAGGGCGAGACATTCGAAGTCGATTCCATCGTCATGATTGTCGAAATCGTGGGCAATAAGGTCCTGGTCGGGAAGGTTC
This sequence comes from uncultured Bacillota bacterium, assembly GCA_949282275.1. Taxonomy (GTDB): domain Bacteria; phylum Bacillota_I; class Bacilli_A; order RFN20; family CAG-288; genus Enterosoma. Next base: position 98,790 of record CASDOO010000027.1, read on the forward strand.
CGGAAAGCAAGGAGGAATAGCGCCATGGAATCCTGGGCAATTGCGTTGATCGTCGCCGGTATCGTCATCGTCATCTTCGTCATCATTCTTGTCTGTTCCATCAAGATCGTGTCGCAGACGGACAAATTCATCATCGAGCGTCTTGGCGCCTATTACAAGACATGGGACACGGGTATCCATATGCTCATTCCCTTCTTCGATCGCGTCGAGGAAGTCGTCTCCATGAAGGAGCAGGTCCATGATTTCGAGCCCCAACCGGTCATCACCAAGGACAACGTGACGATGCAGATCGACTCCGTCATCTTCTTCACCGTCACGGACCCCAAGCTCTACACCTATGGCGTGGACGATCCTCTCGGTGCCATCGAGAACCTGGCTTCCACGACCTTGCGCAACATCATCGGCGAGCTGGATCTCGACCAGACGCTGACCAGCCGCGATATCATCAATGCCAAGATGCGAAGCACGCTCGATGAGGCAACCGATGCCTGGGGCATTAAGGTCAATCGTGTCGAAGTCAAGAACATCTTGCCTCCGAAGGATATCCGGGATGCCATGGAAAGGCAGATGCGTGCTGAACGCGAAAAGAGAGAGAAGATTCTTCTTGCCGAAGGTACCAAGCAGTCCGCCATCCTCATCGCCGAGGGAAACAAGGAAGCAAGCATCCTCAACGCCGAAGCCGAAAAACAGGTCAAGATCAAGAATGCCGAGGGTCAGGCCCAGGCCATCCTCAACATCAAGGAAGCCGAGGCAAAGGGTATCGTCATGATCCGCGAGGCGGAAGCGCAAGGCCTTCGTGCCATCAAGGAGGTCCGTGCGGATAATGCCGTCTTGACGCTCAAGTCCTACGAAGCCCTTTCCAAGGTTGCCGACGGCAAGGCGACGAAGCTCATCATTCCTTCCAAGGTCAGCGACCTGACTTCCCTTGCGAACGTCATCAAGGAAAGCGTCAGCGATGTCCTTCCCCTTGACGAGGCTGAGGCGCCTAAGGAAGAGAAGAAGCCGGAATAGGAAATTGGTCTTCAAGGAAGCCCGGATGCGAAATCGTCCGGGCTTTTTTACTGTTCGACAACCTTACGGCTTCATAGACAATCCGGAACCATGTTCGGCATCCCTTTCCTTGGGATTCTTTCCTTTCATGTTGGTATCTGTTGCGCTAGCATGAGCGTTCCCATTTTTAGTCTTGGTTTTCGCTCTTCCCATTCGGAATCAAGGATGGAGATTTCCAAAGAAATGGAGAAAATGAAACTGTCGGATTGACCGAGAAGAATCATCCGGTATTGGTTCGTGCAGATTAGCTACTTAATACGTTCTCATTAAGAAGAAATTCTTTTAGGCTCATTGTAACGATTCCATTGTCATCTCTTTTCAGCTTGATGTTATCTCGGACAATGACTATTTTTTGGAAGGAATCAGGAATATTGATCAGAGATTTGATCTCTTGTTTTTCTTTCTCTGTGGTTGGAAGTCTAAATGCAGACTGAATGTAGTATCTATTGTTCCCTTTATTAGCGACAAAATCCACTTCAGTTTGTTTCTTGACATAGTTTTCGTTGACGTTTTTCTCATGGATAGACACGACGCCAACATCAATTAAGAAACCTCTGATTTTCAATTCGTTATAGATTAGGTTTTCCATCAAGTGGTTTTCTTCGATCTGTCGAAAATTTAGGCGCGCATTCCTTAAACCCAAATCAGTAAAGTAATATTTTTTTGGACTCTCAATGTATTTTTTGCCCTTGATATCATATCTACTGGAAGACTGAATCAAAAAGGATTCTTCGAAGATTTCTAAGTATGAGGAAATGGTGATTCTAGAAAGGTCAGCATTTTTAATACTTTTAAAAGTATTGGATAGCTTAGTGGGATTGGTAAGCGAGCCAATGGAAGAGGCAATGATGTCTAAGAGTTCACTCATTTCTTTATCGTTTCGAATTCGATATCTTTCTTTGATGTCTTTTAAATATATTTCTTTATAAAGATCGAAAAGATATTCGTTCTTTTCTTCGTCATTATCAAAATTCAGGATCATTGGCATTCCGCCATAAATCATGTATTCATTCAAGGCGTCATCAAAATCTTTGGCATAGGTTTCATAGAATTCTTTGAATGAAAGCGGATTGACATGGACTTGGTCACCCCTGCCCCGAAATTCAGTGATGATATCTTTGGATAAAAATTTCGAATTGGAACCTGTTATGTAAATATCGACATTTTCAATCTGCATAAGCCCATTTAACAAATAGACAAATTTATCTACTTCTTGAACCTCGTCCAAAAAAATGAAATACATTCCATCATCGACGATCTTATTTCTAATATATTTATCTAATTTATAGGGATTGTGTAGTTCCAAGTTTTGCAAATTATCGAGCGCAACAGAGATAATGTGATTCTTACTTACTCCATTTTGAACCAAGTAATCATAAAATAGTTTGTTCAATAAATAGGATTTTCCACATCTTCTAATTCCTGTGATTACTTTGATCATTGAATTGTTCATCTTTCGGATGAGCTTGTTCAAATAGATATCTCTTTTGATTTCCATAAGACCTCCTATTTACTAAAAATGCAAGTTTTTATACTTTTGGTTAATAGAATTGTCTCAAATTCTCAATATGAAAGCAATACTATTAACTAATTTTGCAAGTTCTTGCATTTTTGGTTAATAGCATTCGAAATCCTGTTTTTTGGTCCTTGAAAGAAGAAGGGAGTCAGTTAAGAAAAGATACTTCCATCAGGGGCATCTCCTTCATTGATTTCAGGAAACTTCTTTATTGCCCATTCCTTGGCGAGGCATGGGAAACAAAAAAAGGTTTGACCGGCATGGCCGTATCAAACCGTTGCATTCTTGGGATGTCTTCCTAGAGCAAGTTTGATACTTTTGAACACCCTTAACAATTACAAGACACCCTTAAATAGCATCGAATTAATCGCCATTAATAAAAATATAGTCTTCTGCGGTTACTTCCTCTAGGGATTTTAAATTATAAAAGTATAG
>CASDOO010000028.1 GCA_949282275.1 uncultured Bacillota bacterium
ATCCGTATATCATCAATGTGGCAAATCGCCGACCTTCGGGTCGGCTTTTTTCTTTTGCGCAATGCCAAGAGCGACTTCGCCTGGAAGAGTCTCTATAGGAAAGCCCGTATGACAGCTTGAATTCTTGAGCATCTTCAAAACACTCGATATTGGAAATATCCTGACGTCAGCGAAACGTTCATGGCTAATCCCTGAGGTTTTCGGGACGGACTTTCTTTCTTTGGTTCGATTCCCAAAAGTCAAAATAAATTAAAGTTTTGGGAATGACAAACATTTTTTGACTCAATGGACGTCAACAATTGTCGATAATATTTTTTGTTCGTCGACTGCCTACCTGGCTTTGCCGTTCCCTTTCCCACAAGCTTTGGCCTTTTCGGCATGAAAGAAAAACTGCCCGGCCTTTTCTAGGGGGCAGGCAGTCATGTTTTTCGATTTCCCGAAGGGAAGCCTCCGGACTAGACGACACGGTCAAAGTGGATCGTGGCGGAGAAGGCCTTCTTGGAATTGAAGGCGCCTTCGTTGAACTGCGTCTTGTAGTCGGCAAGGCTGAAGCTATCCCCTTGCTTAAAGAGGGTGCTTGCGGTCGGAAGTTTGAGGGCGTGGTCGAGATAGGTATTGTCGGCGCTGATCCAGCGGATTTCGTCGAAGGCATTGGCATTTTCGAGCCTGTAGGAACTTTCGGCATAGGTCCCGTCCGTGGAGTTGGTGATAAGCTTGGCAACATCGCCATCATAGGTCAAGGCATCGTCAGGATCGTCGAAGAGGACGTATTTCGTTTCATCCTGATAGGCAAGCCTGGCATCGACATGGTAGAGCCGTGCACCGTTTGTCTCCAAAGGATAGTCGCCGGCATAATCGTATCCTTGGGTATTGAGGTTCTTGTAGGTGTAATAGTCCAGGACAAGGTACTCGTCGAAGGGATTGAAGTGGACCAGGCCATCTTCGCCCTTCTCGTACTTCTTGTCATCGTAAGGGATGACGATAAGGGCATTTTCCTGCTGGGTGGAAGGAATCTCGAGAGTGGCATTGCCATAGACGATATAGGGCTTTGTCCAGCCATAGAGGAGCTTCGAGTAGGAATTGTGGTCGGTGATGCCACCATCCATGACGTCGATTCCGCCAAGGGGACTGTAGTTGATGTCATTCTCGTTGTAGGCGTAATAATCCATCAAGCCGAGCATGTGTCCGGTCTCATGGATGACGACGTGGGCATCGCCACCCTTGTCCATGCCATTGTCATAGCTTCCGTCGATGAAGTCGAGGCCGATGAGACCATAGTTGTTCGGAACGGGATTTTCGACGGTCCCCTTGTATCCGGTCGTTCCGGAAAGACCCCAGAAGTTCTCGGGATTGCTTCCTTTTCCGATATAGACCATCCAAATGCCGTCGATCGTTCCGTCCTTGTCGGAATCGTAGTCGGTAAGGTCGAGATCGTAGACATCCTCGGCCCAGGAGGCGATGTTCGTGGTAAGCCTGTTGAGCATGCCAGGCGTGGCAACGTCCGTATTGCCGACATCGCCATAATCATCGACATAGAAGAAGTCGGTGACGCTTCCGGTGATGTTGAGCTTTCCGAAGGAGGACTTGCTGTAGAAGGAATGGAGGGATTCGTATGCCAGTTCTTCTCCGTTTGAGAAGAAGGTCTTTTTGATGAGTTCGCGGGTTTCTTCCGTAGCATCCTCCACCCCGCGTTCGAAGACGACCGGGACGACAAGGAAGGGTGTCGTATGGACTTCTTCCCCATCGAGAGGATGGCTCGGGGCATAGACCCAGTCATCATAGGCATCAAAGCCATATTCGTAGATGCCATAATCGATGGCAACCTCATCGGGAGCATAGTAACCTTTGTCCTCTGCGGACTGCACGATGCCATCTCTCTTGATGGTAACGGTCATCGTTTCCTCGTCGGGCGTCAGTGTCGGCATCGGAAGGTTCTCTTCGGGCGAGACATCCTCTTCGACAAGGCAATAGACAAGAAGGCTTGCCTCGAGCGTTTCCTCATAGCCTTCCGTCTTAAATGTCAAGGTATAGCGTCCAGAAGTGCTGAAGACAAAGCCCTCGATGCTTTCGCCATTGATGTCGATGGCAACTTCCTCCTGGGAAAGAAGCGTGGACAGGTTGGATTCCTCTCCGTTGATATTGACCTTCGTTGTTTCCATGTAATAGGAAAGACCAGCGAAATCCAGTTTTTCCCCGATCCGGTAGAAGGTTTTCATCTTGCCTTCCAGCTCAAGTGTCTGGACAAGGGATTGGTTGGCACTGACGTAGATATAGAACGTTGTCACAAGATCGGGATATTCCGGATCAGTGGATGTGACGGTGACGGTCTTTCTTCCTCTTTCCGAAAGGAAAAGACCATCCTCGAGAGGCTCACCGTTCAGGGTCAGGGAATAGGCCTTCGTTTCCACGGCAGTGACAATCTCGCCAGCGGCATTCAGGCCGACAAGGGAGATCGTCAATCCTTCCAGGGAAAGGGTGTCGTACTGACTATAGCGGTTCTTCGTGGGAAGCGATGTGACATCCAAGGCATATTCGACGATGACAGGATCGAAAGAGGAAGAACTGCTGGAGCTTGTGGAATCGCTGGACGTGATTGTCGAGGAAGAAGCGGATGAGGAAGATGAGGACGAGGATGAGGAGGAAGAACTGCTGCTTGCAGTACTGTCCTGGGCCGAGGAAGTCGTCTCTCCCGTGGTGGAATCCGGCGTTGTGGTAGAAGGGGCCTGTGTCGTCGAGTCCGTTGCGGAACCTGAAGGAAGGGTGGAACTCAGGTTGTTGCTACAGGCGGAAAGCAGGACGATCGTCATCAGGAATGCCGGTAGAAGGACGCGTTTCTTTTTCATGTCTGTCTCCTTGTTTCGATAAAAGGGGGCTCCTGGAGGAGTCCCCTTCTGCTTTGTGGAATGGGCGGGATTTACCAGCCTTCGACGCTGTCGAGGAAGTACCGAGGAAGCTTGGTCGTTCCGATGTCGGAGAGAGTGAAGGTGACGGTGTACTCGCTGCTGACAAGATTGAACTTGGCCTCGACCTTGTCGATGACGTGCTTTCCGTTTTCTTCCCTGAGCCAAAGCTTGAAGTCGGTTCCTCCGTTCTCAAGGGAGCTGGAATTGACGCCGAGGAACGGGTTGTCGAAGTAGGAACCGATGCTGGGGATGAGGGTTTCGTCAGGGACGTAGTACGTATCGTTTCCTTCCGTGACCTTGGTGAAGACAGCCGGGCTGACGGCAGAGAACTGCGGGATGAGCTCATCCCAGCTAGGGATACTATAGAGGGCACTGGCGGAAACGGCAATCGTGCCCCAGCTCCAGCTTGTCGTTCCGGCGATGTAGTTTAGACCCAGCCACTGATCCTGGTATCCCATGGAATTGTCGTCCTGGTAGATGGCCGCATAGTCATAGTCATCGCCCTTGGTGTAGAGGGCTTCATCGTATTCCTGATGATAGAAGGCCATCTTTTCGTCAAGACTGTAATAGCCTGTCGTGTGCTTGTCGACGTTGTCATCCTCGCTGACGAGATCTCTGATGTAGGTGAAGTTCGTCGCATCGTCCAGGCAGTTGAGAGCCTCATCAAGCTCAGGGTTTTCGTTGGTAAGCGGAACGACGTGCTTGACCGTCTCCTTGCCCCAATCGGAGTAGTTGACGCTCATCGTCGTTTCGCGGGTGTAGCTGCCGCCATCGAGATAGGAAGTGTCGAACTCGACACGGGCAATCGTCGGATTGTTCTCATCGGCGTAGTTGGCGTAGACGCGGCATTCCGTGACCCAGTTGACGGAGGTGGCGTTGTAGCATTCGGTCAGGAACTCGGCCTTGTCGAGATTCAGATACCAAAGGTCTTCCTGCTCGTCGTAGGTCAGGTCGCTGACGGAGATGTAATCCCAGGGATTGCGGAAGTTGCTGGCGAAGGTGAGAGGATCGTAGATGCCGGTATTGCTGTCGTAATCGGCGACATAGGCCTTCGTGACCGTGTTGTCGACGTTGAGGGTCTCGCTCTGGGCAAGGCCGGTTTTTGGATCCTCGAAGATCGTCAGGGGCTGGATGGGATAGACTCTGGGCGTCGTGTCGACGTTGAGGCTTTCCTTTTCGAGATCCCTTGCCGTGCGGGTACCGACTTCGTGATAGCCTTTCTCGATGGTTCCGTCCGTTCTTTCCGTGTAGGAATAGCTGAACGTTTCATCCGTCACCATCTCGAGATCGACGGCCTGGGGAGAATCCGGATGAAGGACTCTTGTCGTATAGGTGACATGGGCCCTGTGGTTGTTGCGCTGGAGGCTGGAAAGGATCTTGGCCGTTTTCTCGTCCTCGGTCGGCTTGGGCGGGATGACGACGCTCACGTTGCCTTCATCGGCATTCTGGACGCCGTTTCCCTGTCCGGGAACATTCTCTTCGGAGAAGGCGCTGGAGCAGGAGGCGGTAAGAAGGAGTACGCTGGGAACGAGGAGAAGAAGCGATTTGCTGGTAAGTTTTTTCATGATGACACCTCCATCCTAATTATCGTGTCGACGGCAGGGCGTTTAGATCTACCCATGCCGGGAGCTTGGTCGTGCCATAGTCGCTGAAGACGTCCTTGAAGGTGACGACGCTGGTGGACTGGACCATGCCGACGGCGGAAAGAAGCTTTCCGTCCTCGATTTCGAAGTAGCCTCCGACGCCCGTGTCCGTTCCCATGCCATAGGTGGACGGGGCAATGGCGGCACCGCCAAAGGCCTTGGCCTCATCGATTAGGGTGTAGATGGTCTCGCTGTCCTTCTCGAAGAGGGCCGGGGAGATGCTAAGCAGTGTGCCCAAGTATTCCTCGACGGGCGTGGTGTTGCGGATGCCTTCGTTGATGAAACGACCGTTCTGGTAGGTGTACATCGTGGTGATGATGCCGTCTCCGACATAGAGCCTGTCGCCATTGGTGGCGCCCTTCGTAGCGGCATTTGCCTTGTGGTAGATGCCTTCGGGCGTGACATAGATGGCCGATTCCGTGGCAAGGCCGTTGGAGGAAAGGGTGACGGTGTAGTTGGCATCGGGGGAACCGAGCGTGGAAAGAGCCGTGGAAATGGCAGGATTGCTGTTGGTGGACGGCTTGAGATGGTCAAAGGGCGTGACGTTGGAAGAGATGACGATTTCGACACTGGCCACGGAAGTGATGTTCTGGAATTGGCCGGTCGTGTCGGGAACGCCCATCACCTTCGGGAAAAGTTCGAAGTCGAGGCCTGTAATCGTCTTTCCCTGGGTAATGATCTTGGCGGACTTGACAGCTCTCTCCTGACCTGTCAGGGCTTGGAGGATGAAGGTTGCCTTGTCGTGCTCGAGAGAAAGATCGTTGTGGATGTCGCTCTCGACGAGATAGTCGAAGGGATTGCGGAAATGATCGGCGTAAAGGGCATCAAGACCCATGTCCTGGTAGTGGGCGGTACCGACCGTGTTGTCTGCGCGAAGGACCTCATACATGGCTCCGCCATCCTCGGCCTGGAAGTAGATCTGGCTGACATGTCCGTTGTAGACACGGGTCGCCTTTCTCAGGGTTCCGTCTTCCTCCTCGATATGGCCATAGTCGCGGATGAAGGGGGTTGTCGTCGTGGTGTTGAGGGCTTCCATGCCGGCAGGATAGGTTCTCGTCTCGGTGTAGGTGCCTTCGATGTGGATATCCTGGCTCAGGAGGTAGAGCGCCTCGTAGGGCGTCAGGGTCGTGCTTTCGGCAGCAAGGACCTTCGTGTTGCCCTGGCCTTCGGGAATCCTCTCGATTGCAAAGGAAGAGGCACCGGCGATGAGCAGGGTGGAAAGGACAAGAATGGAAAACTTTGCTTTCATTGTTATGCATCCTCCTCGGGTGTCGTCGTGGTGATGCCAAAGAGATTCTCGATGGCAACATCGACGGCGGCCTTAAGGCTATCGACCTTCTGGAGATCGGTCGTGCCAAAGGCGTCGAAGCTGGTTTCGGTCGTCTGCTCCTTGCCACTGGCATCCACATAGGCGAGGATGAAAGTGGCCTTTTTGTTTTCGTCGATGCGGATGGCAAGATCGTTGAAGTCGAAGTCCATAGTCGTTGCATCGGAGATGTAGTACTGGCTGGAAATATGGCTAAGGTAATCTCCAACGCCCAGGATGGCGGTCATGATCTCGATGGCGAATTCCCTATTGTAATAGGGGAAGCTGTCCAGGTCGAAGTGGTAGACGCCCTTGTTGTCGATGGTGAAGAAGTCGCTGGAGAGGTTGGCCAAGGTCGGAATGGCTTCGGCGATGTCGGTGTAGAATTCGTTGCTGACCTGGCCGAACTTCTTCGTGGCAGGCGTGACGCCGATGGCCCAATAGCCATAGTCGACTTCTTCCGCGCTGTCGCCGCCAAGCCAGCCATAGCCAAGACCCGTGTAGACGGGATTTGTTCCATCCGATAAGGCCTGGCTGCTAAGCATGAGTCCGAGACCATTGCTGGGGTCGTTGTTCAAATAGGGAAGATCATAGTAATTCCTGTAAGTGACACCGGGATGGAGAGGATTCGAGCTGGGGATTTCCGTCATCGTGATCGTTTGGGTGAAGTTTCCGCCGGCAATCTGCTCGCCGAGGGTGCTGATGGCTTCCGTAAGCGTGCTGGCCTGTTCCGGTGTGAGCTTTGCGGTGACGGGGGCAAGCTTCTCGGTAGCGGCAAGGTCGGAAAGGGCGATGTCGACCTTGGCCTTGATTCCGCCATAGTCATCGACCTTGTATTCGTCGAAGCTCAGCGTGGAGACCCTGCCGTCCTTGTCGGCCGTGAGGGTAATGTTGTCGGCGTAGGTCGTCACGCTTCTTGTGTCCCAGGTATAGCTGTCGTTCATCGGATAGAAGGTGGCAAGGCTTGTGGAAAGGATACCTTCGCCATAGGCCGTCGGCTCGACAAGATAGCCTTCGCCTTCCGTCTTGACGGTGAAGAACTTCTTGACGTTGTCAGCGTCAAGACCCATGAACGGGCTTCCGTAGGTGCTGTCGAAATCGATGGGTGTCGCTTCCATGTCGCCTTCGTCCATGACGGTCTCGATGATCTTGTTGGAAATGCTCAGGGTGCTCTCGACGGCATTTCCTTCCGCGTTCTTGGAGTAGAAGTTCGTTCCAAGGAGCTTGGTTCCGGAATAGCTGGAATGGACGCGGCTAGTCGCATCGACCTGATCGACGAGGCGATAGCTGTCGGTGAAGGAAGGGGTGATTGTCGCATCCAGCTCTACCGGACCGCAAAGAACATCGACGAGGCTGGCATAGACGGCTTCGGTCTCGTCTGCCTTCGGGGCATTCTTGACGGCTTGGATGTCATCGATTGCCGTGCAGGACGTGAGGAAGAGGGGAAGGACAAGGAAAAGGGATTTCTTTTTCATCTTTTAGGCCCTCCTGATTGTCAAGGTGACTTGCTCGCCCTCGATCTTGTCGACGCTGAAGGTCAAGCCAAGTTCCTTGCCGCTGTCGAAGCGGAAATCCTGATAGAAACCGGGAATGCCGCTATCGGAGAAGGAGGATCCTTCCACGAAGAGATCGTCATTTCCCAATTCGTTGTTGAAGTCGACGATATGACGGTTCATGCCCGTGCTGGAAAGTAGGGAGACGAGTGGTTCGGGATCGATGACGCCATATTCGGAAAGCGGGTTGATGGAGGAATTGGAGTGGGCATAGGCATAGGAATACTTTGCCTTCGTTCCGTCGCTGAGGGTATAGGTGGCATCGTAGTCCGGCTCGCCGTCATAGGGGACGTACTGGTTTCCTCTGCCACGGACGAGGGAGGAATTGACCTCGTAGACGCGGACACCGGAAGTGGTGAATTCCCTTCTTCCATAGACATAGGCGTTTTCGGCATCGACGGCATTGAGTCCTTCCGGCGTGTAGAGGTCGAGAAGAAGATATTCGCCATAGAGACCCTGGTTTTCGTAGGAAAGGGCAATGCTCTCGCCCTTGCTGATGGTGATGGTCTTTCCGTCCTCTCCGACATCGTTAGGCGTGATGTATGTCGGTTCAGCCCAACCGAGCTGGTATTTGCTGAAGGGATTGTGGTCGCCGATGTAGCCATCCATTCTGTCGAGCATGGCAAGAGGGGCGCGATAGGTATTGGTCGTGCTGTTTCCTGTCAAATCGTAGTAGGTATCCAAACCCATCATCGAACCGATGATATTGACATAGAAATGGGAATCGGGACCGGAAGCCGAATAAGTTTGCATGTAATTGTTGTATTCGGCACAGAAGGCACTGGTCCAGGCAAAGGAGTCGATGTGGGATTCTCCCGTTCCGAAAGCGACGACATCGCTAAGAAGGGCATCGATGTTCTCGTCGCCGGTAGAGTTGCCTCCAAGGAGGATAAGGGTCGGAAGCGGATTGACGAGGACAAGGGAATCGACCCTTCCGTCGTCATCGCTATCGAAGTCGGAAAGGTCATAGACCTTGTCCTCGCCCTCGAACAGGGTCGAATAGACCGTGTCGACGATCGAGCCGAAATAGGTTCCCGCGCCTTGGGAAGAGACAATGGTCATGGCCTCCTCAAGGGTATCGGAAAGCTCGACGACAGGAGCCATGGCACCGCCGATAGTCAGCTTTCCGTTGCTGGACTCCTCATAGAAAGCCTTGACGGAAGGAATCGCGTTGGCTTCGCCGAAGAAACTGCTGCGGACGTTATCGGTGATGTCCTTCGTGAAGGCGAATTGGCTTTCCTCTTCCGTGGCATCCGCTCCCAGATGGAACTGGACCGGGACGACAAGGACATTGACCTGGCCCAAAGAAGGCATGCCGCTCTGGCCTTGGGAGGCACGGAGCTTGTTGATGTCGCTAAGCTGTCCCTTCGGATCCTTGATTGAGGGATCCTGCGGGCTGCTTGTGGATGAGCCGGAAGTCGATGGATTTGTCGTACTTGAGGGATTGGAAGTGGTTTCGCTTGAATTTGGGGGAGTTGTCGTGGAGGAAGGGCCTGTTGTGCTGTCGGAGCCTCCGCCTTGGCAGGACGTCAGAAGTCCGAAGCCAAGAAACAAGGAGAGAATTCCGAAAGCGGATTTCTTTTTTGTCATATGGTTCTCCGTTCTAGTTTACCAGCCGATTATACAGAGATTTTGTTGGTCGACAATAAATAAATATATATGTTTTTATATGTAAGCGGTTTTAAACTGGCTTTGGCAATCCAAAAAACAATTTTGCTTTGTTATAATCCGATTTAATTCCGAAACGGAGGCAAATAATGAAAAAGACAAGAAAACTAGCTGCTCTGCTGCTTCTCCTTCCGGTCATTGGGCTTGCCTCATGCCAGAATGGACAGAGCTCGACGAGTCCCACGACAAGCACGTCGACGACTACGCCGAATCCAACGACTGAAAAGCCGACGACGACTGTTCCCGACTCGACCACGACATCTTCGGATACGACAACTTCTTCGGATACGACGACATCCTCTTCCGATTCCTCCACGACCACGGATTCTTCCACGACTTCCGATTCCAGCAGTTCTTCTTCCTCTTCTTCTGGTTCCGGAAGTTCATCGGGACAACAGGCACAGGAGTACCTTGCTGCCTTGTCTGAAATCGTGAACGACATCCTCGATCAGGAAATCGTCGATGTCACATTCTCCGAAGTCGATACCCAGGACAATATCAATACGATTCGTCATACCCACTATGGCTACAACGAAACGTATACCCAGCAACTGGACAGCGAAGGAAAGCATGTGCCGGGAACGCTGTGGTATGCAGCAATTCGCGATCTTCCCACGACCGATCCCGAAAAGGTCATTCTCTATACCGCCACGGACGCCAGTTCTGAGGAAGAGGCGACAGAGTTCCCGACTCAGGCGGGAAGGGAAATCTTCACGCGCGAAATCGCCAACAACCTTATCCGGGGCTATCGGGAACGCGGCGATCTGGATAGCCGCAATGTCTTTGATATCTTTCAAGGCGACTCTGCCGTCCATGCGAAGAAAATTGGATGGAAAAAACTCACCGATGGTTCGACGCAGTATTCCATCAGTGCCTATAACGAGGAGACCAGATACTTCAATTTTTCCTATGCCATGAGCATCACGATCAGCGAGGATGAGAAGGACATCGTCTCCCTCCAACTGAACATCGAGAAATGCTATGACGATTACTGGAATGAAACAACGCATTCCGTCAATGGTAGTGCCTTTGATGATGGCAATGCCTTCAGACATACAATTTCGATCACGGATATTGAATTTGCTGATGGAAACTATGATCCTATGGCGGATCTTTACTTTGATTTCACGCCTTATCTTCTTTCGGGTGTCGATGCCCATATTCTTGCTGATGGTGGCGAAGGCGAATTCAACAAGATCGGCGTCGGCGACTACATGCAGATTATCGTCGACAAGCGATATCCCGAGACGGCAACGGAAGCAACGGGAAATCTTCGCATTACGGCATCCAGCGATACCGAAGTCATAGGCATCGATGAAAATGTTCCGAGCTCCCTTCCGACCTACATTGCCAAGAAGCCCGGCAAGTGCACTGTCACGATTGGCAACGAATTCGATGCCAATCTTGGCACGATTGATGTCGAGGTCGTTTCCGGAAGCGACGAACCTGTCGTGGAACAGCTCGGTATTGCCGAAGTCATTTCCGGCATTGAGGATGGCTATGACGCCGAGAACCTGACATTCAATGTCGACGGTTCCAAGGGCGAAGCGACTTTCAAGATTCGTCTCAATGAAACGGGACCTTATGAGTATGGCGAGCTTGAAGGATTGGCCATGCTTGGCGAAACGACGGTCGTTGGCGAAGCTCGTGTCGAGGAAGATTCGAATCCGAACGACGACATCGTCAATTTGGTCTTGACTCCGGTTTCTTCTGGCAGTTCGGTTGTAGGCATCACTTTGCCCAATGGTGAACTCCAGGTTTTCACTGTGAATATTACTGGAGAAGTCGTCAAAAATGTTTCCCCCATCATTGATTATTCCAATATCGAAGGCATGGAAGCAGATCCTGGTGTCGGAGGCATCGTGGATGTTGGTCTCTTTAGAGTCTCTCTTTCCGAGGGGGCAAAGACTTTCAAGGCCTCTCTTCATGCCAGCATTTTGAATTCCAACGACAACGTTGTCATTAATGGCGACGAGATTGAATATGAAGGTGATGCAAATACCTATGTCGTTGCGGAATTCAAGAACGCCGACAAGGAAGCTGGTACGGTTGATATCGTCATCACGCCTAAAGCCGTCGGAACTTGTGAAATCAAGATTCCCGTTGATTCTCAAGCGGGCATGGTATTCAAGGAATATTTTAGAGTCGTTGTCGAAGCCTAGTTGTTTTCTTCTTTCATAAACTTTAGATGGGTCGGTTTCTTAACGGAGCCGACCCTTTTTGAGAATTGGATTTGATAAAAATGAAAAATAATCTGTCAATATAAAAACCTTGACACCTTCTAATGCTTGCGATATATTCTTAGGGCTATCAATCAATTTGGAGGATATTATCATGGTTAAGATCAGACTCGCCCGCAACGGAAGAAAGGCTCTTCCTTCCTACAGAATCGTCGTCAGCGATTCCAGGAAGACCCCTCGTTCCAGCAACCTTGCCGACCTCGGATTCTTCAATCCTGCTACCCATGACTTCAGCATCAACGAGGAAGAGGCCCTCAAGTGGCTCAACTGCGGCGCCATCCCTTCCGATTCCGTCCGCACCCTTCTGACCAAGAAAGGCATCTACAAGAAGTTCGTCGATGCCAAGATCGCTGCCCGCAAAGCCAACAAAGAGGCCAAGTAACCATGTACACTGGAACTGATATCGATCTCATCCCAGATATCCGCTCCCTTGTCGAACCGCTGGTTGCCAAGCCGGAAAAGCTTATCATCAAGAGGCTGGACAAGCCCGAGAACCGCACGAGAAAGGAACAGAACTATCTCATTCTCTGCGAGAGGGACGATCTTGGAAAGCTTATTGGCAGACACGGCGTCATTTCCGATTCCCTTCGGACCATCCTCAACGTCTCCATCAAGAACATGAGGAAGAAAGTCCATCTGCGCTTTGCCTCCATTGCGGAGTACAAGGCCAGCCATCCGGGCGTCGTCCTCGAAGAAGAACAGCCGACACAAGAATAAAATGGAAAGGGAGGGGGAGGCATGCCTCCCTCTTTCTTTCGGAAAGGAAATCCTATGGCAATCAAGAACATTGGAAAAATCGTCAATACCTTCGGCATCAAGGGACAACTGAAGGTTTCCATCTCGACGTCGACCCCGGAGACGCGTTTTGCCATTGGCAAGACCGTCCTCATCGATGACGAGACAGGCCACGAGAAGGAATACATGATTTCCTCCTTCCGCATGAAGGGCGACAGGATTGCCATCATCGGATTGAAGGGCTATGACGACATCAACGACATCGAATGGATGATCGGCCGGATCGTCAAGGAGAACGTCCGTGCCCCGAAGGGCACCTTCTTCTACGATGACCTTGTCGGCATGACGATCCTCGATGTCGATGGCAACGTCTATGGAAAGGTCGAGACGGTCAACAAGATGCCTGCCGGGGACTATCTCGTCTGCGGAAAGTCCTATATCCCCTTCAAGGAAGGAATTTTCATCGAATCGGTCGACAAGAAGGCAAAGACAATCAAACTGACTGCCCTCGGCAGTGAGGTTTTGGCGAAGTGAAGATCACCATCCTGACGATCTTCCCTCATTTTTTCGACCAGTTTTTGGATTCCTCAATCGTCAAGAGAGCCATCGCCAAAGGTGTCGTCTCCTTCGAAATCGTCAATATCCGGGACTACTCTCTGGATAAGAACCATCGCGTGGATGATCATCCTATCGGTGGCGGTGCCGGCCTTGTCATGCGTCTGGAACCCCTTGTTTCTTGCCTAAGGGACCATTCCGACGAGAAGACGCACAAGATCTTCATGGGGCCGAGGGGAAAGACCTTCACCCAGGAGGATGCCATCCGTCTTTCCAAGATGGAGGAAATCCTTCTTGTCTGTGGTCACTATGAAGGCGTCGACAGCCGTTTTCTCGACTATGTCGACGAGGAGCTTTCCATCGGCGATTTCATCCTCACGGGCGGCGAGATCCCGGCAATGGCAATTAGCGACAGCATCACCAGGCTTCTAAAGGGTGCTATCAGCGATGATTCGACGAAGGAGGAATCCTTCGACAACAACCTTTTGGAATACGACCAGTATACCTATCCCCTGGAATTCGAGGGGAAGAGGATTCCCGATATCCTCTTCTGCGGAAACCATGAGGCCGTGAACGAGTATCGGCATCGGGAAAGCCTTCGCATCACGATGGAGAGAAGGCCAGACCTTATCGAAAAGATGTTCTATACCCGCAAGGACTATGAATATATCCAAAGCCTGAGAAAGGGAGAACAGGAAGAAACGCGCAAGGAAAAGGAAGCGCTGGAAAAGGGAAGACGGTTCGTTCCGGAAAGATAGGAAAGCCCGATCGCATTGGCGGTCGGTTTTTTGATAACAAGGAAGTCGTTCATCGTTTTCGGATTGTATGGACATGAGAGAGAAAACGCAAGGAAAGAGGGTGAAAAACAAATCCTTGCTGGTGTTGGGTCTTTTCCCTCTGCTAGGAATTCCCATGTCGGAATCCGGGATTGCCGGCATGACTGGCTTTCCTGTTGCGATTGGAAAGAGAGGAATCGATTCATGAAATTGCGAAGCAAGATTCTTGGGATTTGGACCTTGTCCTTAACTAGCTATTTTCCGTCTCCCTTATAGAAGGCCTCCTTCGGATTGATTCGGAAGCTTAGGCCACGGAAGAGCAATTCCTCCGTCTTTCCGGGAATGCCCGTCGAAAGGGTCATGGTGTCGATGGATTGGAAACCAAGCCTGTGGTAAAGCCTTAGGGCACGGATGTTGTTTGGGGCGACCTCGATCTGGACGCGGTCATTGTCGGCATGGGAAAGGACGATTTTCTTGATTTCGTTGATGGCAAAGGTGGCAAGGCCCTTCCCGCGGAACTTCTTGTCGATGAAAAGATATTCGATGTTGTTCAGGTAGCCGTACTTCTCGTTGACGTAGATGAAGCCGGCGATTTCTTCTCCGTGCATGATGAGCCTTCCGATGCCCTTCGTGTCGATCATGCGGCGGATGTCTTCCAGGACGTCGGAATCGGAAGGCGTGTAAAGCTGGGAATGCCAGAACTCGACAAGAAGGCCGGAGAGTTCCTCCAGATCGCACAGTTCGACTTTCTTGAGTTTGTTCTTCATAGCTGTTACCTCCGCTTTACATTATGCCAGAACATTTTCAATATGTCAAAAACACGGACTATTGACAACTTTTGAAACGACTTGAAAAAGGAAGCTGAAACAATATGACAATCTTGTTTTGAAAATAAAGTTGTAATAATGTTATTCATGAAATCCACTGTT
Source organism: uncultured Bacillota bacterium (assembly GCA_949282275.1). Lineage (GTDB taxonomy): Bacteria > Bacillota_I > Bacilli_A > RFN20 > CAG-288 > Enterosoma. The sequence goes on from CASDOO010000028.1 coordinate 14,309, forward strand.
CATTCCAAACAAAGACAGGTAAGCAAATTATCCCGCTTCCGGGAGAAAGAGGCTATTTTCACATTGTTTGCCTTCGATCAGACTTCTACTTGGTCTTGGAAGAATCATCGAGTTTATGTGTCAGGATTTTCACTCGTGACGAGAGATCCTTCCGCCTTCTTTCCTTGAGGAAATAGATCAGGACGAAAAGCAGGAGGAAGAAGACGACGGTGATGGCAAAGCCGGCGAAGTCGATTCCGACATCCTGCCATGTCGGACCCCTTCCGGGCGTGTATACCTGGATGAGCTCGCTAAAGCCGGCAACGGCAAAACCGGTAACAAGGGCAAATCCGCTGGCAATCACCCGACGCTTGAAGTCGTGGAAGAAGAGAGCGATGAAGTGCATGGCGAAGAAGGCAGTGCCGGCGAAGAGAAGGAGATGGCCGATGAGCTTCCGGAGAATCTTTGCCAGCTCGCGGAAGGTAAAGACGGTATCGCGCACGGACGTGATTCGATAATAGGCGACCTGGGGAGAGAGCGTGTCTTCTCCATAAGTGACCTGAAGCCAGGTCGTTCCGGTCTTCAGGAGGGAAATCTTTCCCTGTTCGTCGATGGCAAGGACGTCTTCCAAGGACTTTGTCCCTGTCGGGTCGACAAAGGCGAAGCGAATGCTGTTGGACGTGGCATAGGAGGCGAGATTCAGCTCCAGGGAATAGCTTGTTCCGTAGCGGAGCTGGATATCCAGGTAATTCCCATACTTCGGATCCTTTTGGACTTCCTTGAAGGACATGGGATTCAGGGTTTTGGTATCCAATGTGAAGGGGGAGGAGACGGCAACGACCTCGATTGTCTTCTCGATTCTCTTCGTGGGGTCGTCCAGGCTGTAGCAGGTAAGCGTGGCCTTTCCGACGCCTTTCGCTTGGACGTCTCCTGTGTTTTCGTCGACTTCCAGGATGGAGGGGTCGGAAGAGGAATAGGCAAGATTGGGTATGGAGGCATCGGCGTTGACCGAAGCATTGAGCTGGAATCTTGTTCCTAGGGCAACCATGGAAAAACCATCGTCGGGAACGTTTCCTTCGGGATATTCCACGGGTCGGATATGGAAGGCGAACTGGGTCATGTCGATTTCCACATGGTCGACAAGAATATCGATTGTTATGGCAAGGTGGGCAAGGCAGGGATCCTCTGGCAGGAAGGTCACGGTTGTCTTGCCGCCCTTTAAGGCCGTGAAGGTCTTGCTTGCCTTGGAATAGGAAAGGACGGATTCGTCCGTGATTGTCGTGGTATAGGGAATGGCAATCGGGACGGCGGATAGTTCTGTTTTGGCCTGTGGCGTGAAGAGGCCTTCGTATTCGAGGACTTCCTTTTGGTTCTTCTTCAGGACAAGTTCCTTTCCGGGATCCAACTCCTTGTTTCCGCTTAGGAGGCGGGCTGAGGAAGGCGTGTCGACGACAGTGATCTCGAAGGTAACCGAAACGGGATCCTGGACGCCGACGGCTTCTTCGTATTCGGAGTAGGCACGGATCGTGCATCGACCTGCCTTCAAGGCCTTGAGACCGACAGGTCTTCCGCCTTTCTCAAGGAAGGAGACGGCTTCCTTGCCTTCCAGGATCTCGTATCGCAGGCCAGTGTCGGCAAATACGAAGGAGGCGTTCCCGCTGGATGTGATAAGTTCATGGCTTAGGATTGTCTCGTATTCCTCTCCGGCCAGAAGAACGTTCTCCTTTTTCTCGTCAATGGCGTAAAGATCCCTCATCTGGATTTCCTGGATATAGGAGCTATCGTCCTTTACCAAATAGGAGAAGGGAAGAACGATAGGCGTCTCTCCGGGAATCCCGTAGGTGATCTTTCCGTCGAAGGCGTCCGTTGGATTGACAGGAGCAAGGGTGATGCGATGGTAATCTTTCGACAGGATCTTCAAAGTGGACGGGACGGTGTAGGATACCTCTTCGGTCCGATAGCGTTCCGGATGGGCGAGAACCTCCTCCGAAAGGGGAATCTCGATTGTCAGGTTCCGGCTTGCCAGGGGCGCTTTCTCGCCATAGTTGGCAAGACGATAAAGCGTGCCTTCGTAGTTTTCCGGAATCCGGGAAGTGTCGACCATGTCTGCCGTGATCCTCATCCTAGGAAGGATTTCCAGAGTGGTTTCTGCCTGGATTTCCTTTACATCTGGAAGCGTATAGATTGCCTTGATCGGGACAAGGGTCTTTTCCTCGACATCCTTTTCGTATGCGACCCTAAAGGAGAAAGTGGCGGAGGAGGCGTTGGCCTTGGGATTGGAGAAGACCACATCCGGATTGGCAGTCTCCAAACGGAGGGACTTCATGTCGAAGGCGGAACCGATAGGACCATAGGACCCCTGAAGGAGGACGCCATCCTGCTTGGCATAGAGGGACAAGGGCATGAGACTCAGAGTTGCAATGGGCTTCCCGCCCGGAAGCTCGACAAGGACCGGTACGGAAAGAGAAATATCCGGATATTTTTGGCTGGCGACTGTGATCGTGGTCTTTCCTGCCTTCTTAGCCGTCACGACGCCGTCTTCCTCTATTCCGGCAATACTAGGATCGGCACTGGAAAAGGAGACCTCCTTGTAGGTTGCGTTTTCCGGCAGGACCGTCGGCTTGAGCTTCAGGGTCTGATTGACCTCGAGCGTGATGGATTCATAGGGGAGCCGGATTTCTTCGACAGGTATCGCATCGACTTGCAGGGTAAAGCGATCAGTCAGTTCCTTGTTTCTTTGGGAGACGATTTCGAAGGAAAAGGAGCCTTCCTTGAGGCACTCGATCGTTTGCTTGGTATAGTCGATATCAAAGGCGGAAGGGTCGGAAATATTCCAAGAAAGGGAAGGGTAGGACGTATCTTCCGGTTGATAGTGGATCTCGTAGGAAAGGGTCTCGCCGACAAGGACGCCTTCCGTCTTTTCCAAAACGACATCAAAGGATTCGATGTCCTTGAGATTTTCCTCGTCGTAGTCGGAGTCGATGCCGTCCTGGACGATGTTGGCAACCCCGTCCGATTGTTCCTTGCTCTGATCTCCGGGAATGGCGCTTTCTATGAGGATGACAAGGACGCATAAAATGAATGCGACAAGGGAACCCCATTGGATGATTGAGCGGAAGATCGAATAGCCTTTTCCTTTTTGCATGGCGTTTCCCTCCGGGAGAATAAGAAAAATATCTGTTCTTGCTTAATATTCTAACGCAAGGAAAGGCTTTCGGGGCCACAGAAAAAAGGATAAACAGGGCGATGAAAAGGAGGCAATGGAATGGTGACTTTTAATGGATATCAGAGACTGTCAGTCGAGCTGAATGCGATTTCGAAATATCCGGCATCGGCATAGTATGTGAAATAGACATAGATGGATTCGGTTGGATCGACATAGGCGTAATAATAGTCATTGTCAAAGACATATCCGGCTTCAAGAAGCTGCTTTTCGTATTCCGCCGTTGGATCGGTGGCGGTATAGCAATTGATATAGTAGCTTCCGAATTCCGCTCCTGACATATCGATGGAGAAGTTCGTGAACTCGCCGTTGGGCTTCGGGAGGACAACATCCTCGGAGACGCCAAGCGATGTCAGGATTTCACGGATTTGGTCTTCCGGCCAAGCGATTCCCGGGGCATCCTCCGCACGCATGAAGGTGATGTCCGTACTGTTTTGTGTCTCGTCGTATTTCACTTGCACGGCAAGGCTACGGCTAGGATCGACGTAGATTTCTCCGACGGCTTCATACTTGGCTTCTAGAAGTTGTTTTTTGTATTCCTCGACGGCGTTGGCTCCGTAGCAATAGACCGAGAATGTAGGCTGACTTTCCTCATGGATCCACTCATCGTAATAGATGTAGTATTCGAATTCCGTCTTTGGTTCCGGGACAGAAATCGTATCGCTGATTCCGAGTTCCTTGAGTCCTGTCTTGACCGATTCCATCGGGAAGGAGATGATCGGGGCACCATAGAAACCGATCATGAACATGCCGTTGTTGTAGACAAGTTCCAGACCAATCTGCTCTGTCGGTTCGACAAGCAGAGTCTCGCCTTCGATGGTATGGGAAGTATATCCGTTTTTCAGCAACTCTTCGGTATAGGCCTGGGTGATATCCTCTGTGACACTGGAATAAAGAATGAGGACTGGAAGAAGCGTGCTCGGATGGAGGAAATAGTAGGATTCGGCTTCGTAGGGAGGAATCTCGACGCCGGTTGCGCCATAGTAGATTTCCAAAAGGCTTGTCAGTTTCTCTGTAGGGAACTCCGTATAGCCAAAGGTCGGGAAGATATCGATGCAAAGTTTGCCCGTGCCGTGGGCGATATGCGTTTCCCCATCCCTGCCAAGGATGTAGATTTCATAATTGACATAGTCGCTCTCGCCGAACGTCTGTTCAAGATATCTGTCGCCATTCTGGGCAAGGAAATCATCCGTCAGATCCGTCATGTTTTCCTCTCCCAGAAGCTCCGTGACATAGTTGTCCCGATCGAGATTGGTTGCATTTTCGAAAACGATCGAAAGGCCGTTTGGCATTTCCTCTACCGAGTATTCATGCCCATCGAGCATGGTCGGAAAGGGAAGCACGTATCCGTTAAGCGCCGCGGCAATCTTTTCTTTTGCCTCGCTGTCCCAGTATGGGGTGGCTACCGAGGACGACGAAGAGGAGGAAGACGAAGAGGGCGTCGTTGTTGAGGGATTTGTCGTAGTCGATGTGGAGGGTATCGGTGCCGTCGTCGAATTGCCGTTTTGGCAAGAAGAGAAGAGGAATGCGGAGGCCAACAAAGGCAGAAGAAGGTGCTTTTTTCTCATAGGTAATGAATCCTTTCCAAACCCCGTTATTTTAATAGGATGCCTTTTGACAGGAAAGACAGGAAGAGAATTTCTTTTCGCTCTCGAAGGCTGCAAAAGCAATGGCTAATGAAAAAATCCTGTGAAAAACAATCGATTTTGAGAAAATAATCTGCAAAAAAGGACACAATTCATTTTGATGGAGAACAAGTCGTGAAAAAGGCTGTAAGCCCTTTCAATTTTGTTGTTTTGAAAAGACCGCGACGTGAATAAGGGAAGGAGATTCCTATCGCCGTCCTTCCAGCCAATATTGAAAGGAGCAATGCTATACAAGACAGGAATCGAGACCCGAAAATACTCGATCCCAATCCGTCATTCCCGAACAAAAAAGGATGGCCACGGGACAAGCCTATGCCATCCTCAATTCTTGCTTTGCGGATTTTATTTGCCCATCATTCGACGGAAGAGCATGGGATTGGATTTCATCATCTTCATGCCCTGCTTCATCTTCTCGTAGCTTTCGATGACCTGGGTGACGTCCTTGGGTGTCGTCCCGGAGCCGTTGGCGATGCGGATCTTCCTGTTGGACTTGATGATTTCGGGCTTCTTTCTTTCGTCCCTTGTCATGGAGGAGATGATGACTTCCGTCTTCTTGAGCTGCTTCTGGGCAAGGTCGACCTGGTCGTCGGAGAGCTTCGGCATGCCGGGAAGCATCGTCAGGATCTTCTTGAGGGGACCCAGCTTGTTCATCTGCTTCATCATGGAGAGCATGTCGGTGAGGTCGAACTGGCCGTTCATCATGCGGCGGCTTGTCTTCTCGGCCTGCTTCTCGTCGATCTTGGCCTGGACTTCCTCGACCAAGGAGACGATGTCTCCCATGCCAAGGATTCTAGAGGCCATCCTGTCGGGGTGGAAGTTCTCGAGGTCCTCCATCTTTTCGCCGGTACCGGCATACTTGATGGGAAGGCCGGTCATCTTCTTGATGGACAAGGCGGCACCGCCCCTGGAATCGCCGTCGAGCTTGGTCATCACCAGACCGGTGATTCGGATTTCCTTGGCGAAGGTCAGGGCGACGTTGGTGGCGTTCTGGCCGACCATGCTATCGACGGTAAGAAGGGTCTCGTCGACACGGACAAGCTCCTGGATCTTCTTGAGCTCGTCCATGAGTTTCTCGTCGATTTCCAGACGTCCGGCGGTATCCAGGATCAGGATGTCGTATTTCTCGTCGATGGCTTTCTTGTAGGCAACCTGGGCGATATGGGGCGGGATGTCGTTTGGATCGGCATAGGTCTCGACGACGGGATCGCACTTCTTTCCGAGGTTGATGAGCTGCTCGATGGCGGCGGGACGATAGACGTCCAGCGCGGCAAGGAGGACTTTCTTCTTGTTCTTCCGCTCATAGAGCTGGGCAAGCTTTGCCGCCGAGGTCGTCTTTCCGGTACCCTGGAGACCGACCATCATGATGACGGTAGGCCTTCCGTCCATGCGGAAGCAGACATCGTTGTCGCCATCCCCGAGAAGGGTCTCCATCTTGTCGTGGACGATCTTGACGACCATGTCGCCGGGAGAGACCTTGTCCAGGACCTTCTGGCCGATGGCCTCGGAGCGGACCTCGTTGATGAAGTCGCTGACGACGGTGTAGCTGACGTCGGCTTCCAAAAGGGCCTTGCGGACCTCCTGGAGCATGTCGTCCATGTTCCTTTCGCTGAGGGTGGCCTGGCCACGGATCTTCTTGACGATGCGACCCAGACGGTCGCCCAATGCTTCAAATGCCATAGTCCAATACTCCTTTGGCCTCCTTGAGGAGGTGCTTTCTTTTCTCGTCGTCTTCTTCCTTCTCGATTCTCTCCAGAAGAATGCCTATCTTCCGGGTCTTCTTCAGGAGGCCGATCTTTTCCTCGTAATGCTGAAGCTCCTTTTCGCCGTCCTTGATGGCCTGCTGGATCGCGCTTCTTGAGACGTTCTCGTTGAGGGCAATCTCGCTCAGGGACAGGTCCTCGAGGTAGAAGCTCTCCATCCGGGAGGCCGTCTTCCTGGAAAGAAGCTTGCCATAGGCCAAAAGCAGGGAGGAGAAGAGGGCCTTTCTTGTCAGGATATCCTCGTCTTTCATGTTAGATGAGGAAGACCAGAAGGTCGAGCAGCAGGAAGACGATCGCGGTGATGAGGAAGTACATCCAGAACGAACGATAGCGATAGAAATGCCGTCTGTCGAAGGTGGTGTTCATCAACGCCAGCAGGAAGGCCAAGACAAGGGAGGTGAGCATCGTTGCCAGATAGGCATTGCCGCCGAGGGTCGAGACGAGCATGGAGATGATGACGTTGACCGCAAGGCAGACAAGAAGCCAGACAAAGAAAGAGCCCATAGCTATTCCTCCTCATCTCCGACAAGAAGACCGTACAGATACTTGTCAAGGTCGAATTCTTCAAGGTCGTCCATCTTCTCGCCCAGACCGATGAAACGGACGGGAAGGGTCAGCTGCTTGCGGATGGCAAGGATGATGCCACCCTTGCTCGTCCCATCCATCTTGGTGATGACGATGCCGGTAAGGGGCACGCTCTCGCGGAAGACCTGCGCCTGGTCGATGCCGTTCTGGCCAGTATTGGCATCGATGACAAGGAGTGCTTCGTGCGGGGCATCGGGAATGATCTTGCGGATGACGCGGACGACCTTGGAAAGCTCGTCCATCAGAGCCTTCTTGTTCTGGAGACGGCCGGCCGTATCGATGAAAACGATGTCGTACTTCTCCGCAAGGGCCTTCTTCATCGCGTCGAAGCAAAGCGAGGCCGGATCGGCGCCCGGACGCGAGATGATGTCGACGCCCACGCGATTGGCCCAATAGGTCAGCTGCTCGACGGCACCGGCACGGAAGGTGTCGGCCGCGACAAGGAGGACCTTGAGTCCCCTGTCCTTGTATTTCTTGGCAAGCTTTGCCGTCGTGGTCGTCTTTCCGCCGCCGTTGACGCCGCACATGAAGACGATGGTCGGGCCCTCCTTTGCCAAGGAGAGATCCGTCGAGAAGCTTCCGCCCTCGTTGGCATAACCGATGAACATCTTGTCGATGAGGAGGTCGTTGAGCTCGTTGGGATCGGAAATCTTCCTCGTCGCGGCTTCGCTTGCCGTTTCCTTGATCAATTCCAGGGAGAGATCGACACCGACGTCCGCTTCGATCAGGATCCTTTCCAGGGCGTCGAAATATTCCCGGTTGATGACCTTGTTGGTGCTGGCAAGCCTCTTGATCCTGTCGGTGAAGCCCATGCGGGACTTGTCCAGGCCGGCGACGTACTTGTCCATGACGTCCTGTTCGCTTTCACGGCATTCTTCCTTCTTTTCGGGCTTCTCCTCCGGGACGGGCTCAGGATCCGGTTCTGGGACGGGAGGCTTTTCCTCGTCTTCCTTCTCCGGTTGAGACTGTTCCGCCTGGACGGGGGAAAGAGGCGTTTCGACGGGGACGGAAGAAGGCACGTTCGTCGGTTCTTCCTTCTGTTCCGGAATCTCTTCCTCTTTCGGGACAGGATATTCCTGATCCTGGGGTTCTGTCTCTATGGAGGAGGAAGAAGCAGGCATTTCCTGCTCTTCCGTCTTTTCCTCGCTTTCCGGAAGCGGAGAAGGTTCTTCCTTGCTTGCATGTTCTTCTTCCGGAACGGGAACTTCCGTCTCTGGCCTTGCCTGGGACGTGGCAGACTCGACAGAAAGTTTTTCTTCCCTCTCCTCCGCCTTTTCCTCGGCAGGGCGTTCTTCTTCCCTTTCAAGGCGTTCCTTCTCTTCCCGAGCCTTCTGCTTCTCTTCGCGATGCTTCGCGAACTTTTCCTTCAGGAAATTGATAAGACCCATTCTATTTACCTACCCTCTTTGCCAAGGCGTCCTTGGCGGCCATTGTTTCGGCTTCCTTGATGTTGTGTCCCCTTCCGGTTCCAAGGACCGTTCCCTGAACCCGGGCCTCGACGACATAGGAGACATCCGGCGAATTGAGATCCTTCTGCTCCACCAGGACATAGTCGATGTTGCTGGCAAGGATCTCCTGGAGGCGACTCTTGGGATCGGAGGCATCCAGTTCCCTAAGCAGGTCATCGAGGATGGGATCGTAGATGTCCAAGACCAGTCTCTGGACGAAATCGAAGCCCTGGTCGAGATAGACGGCACCGACGAAGGCCTCGAAGATATCTTCGTTGATGTGCTTGTGGAAACGGGTGTTCCCCTTCTCTCCCACGGAATAGCGGACAAGTCCGGCAAAGCCAAAACGTTCCTCGGAGAAGGACGCCAGCGTCTTTCCCTCGACAAGAAGGGAGCACATCTTGGAAAGCTGTCCGGAATTCGAGTCGGGAAACCGCTTGTAGAGCATGCTGGAAATGACCATGTCCAGGACGGCATCGCCGAGGAATTCCAGACGGTCATAGCTTGGGCATTCCTTGTGCTCGTTGGTATAGGAGGCATGGGTAAAGGCCATCTCGTAGAGGGCGATGTCCCTGGGATGGATGCCAAAGCGGGAAAGGACTTCCGACAGACCCTCGATCATTTTCCGATTTCCTCGATCTTCTCGACGATATGGCTTTCCGCCATGCGCCTTGCGACATCGATGGCATTGTAGAAGGCATAGGCATCGGAATTGCCGTGGCCCTTGACGGCGACGCCGTTGACGCCAAGAAGGATGGCCCCGCCGTATTTCTTGTAGTTCATGCTCTCCTTCATGTCCTGGAATCCGCCCTTTGCGAACAGATAGCCGATCTTCGTGGCAAGATTCTTGAGGAAGGCCTTCTTCGTCAGCTTGCTTACAAGGCTGGCGGTTCCTTCGCAGGCCTTGAGGAGGATGTTGCCGCTAAAGCCCGGGGTGACGACGACGTCGTGCTCGCCATCGAGGACGTCCCTCGCCTCGACATTGCCCATGAATCCCGGGAAGTTGCCTTCCTTCATGAGCTTGTAGGCGGCGACGATCTCATCCGTTCCCTTTCCTTCCTCCAGGCCGTTTGAAAGGGTATAGACCTTGGGATCCTCGACGTGGAGGACTTCCTTGGCGTAGATGCGTCCCATCCTGGCGAAGCAGACAAGGTCCTCGGCGGTGTTGACGTTGTTGGCACCGACGTCCAGGATGACGGCGGCCTTCTCCTTACGGTAGGTCGGGAAGGCGGCGCAAAGGCCCGCCCTGGTCACGCCAGGGATGTTCCGCAAAAGAATCGTGGCCCCGGAGATGAAGCCCCCCGTCGAACCGGCGGAGACGACAGCCTGGCAGGTCTTGTTGCGGACGGATTCAATGGCACGATACATGGAGGAATCCTTCCGGCGCAGGAAATCCAGTGGCTTGATTTCCATCGGGATGAAGTCGGTCGTGTTAAAGATGGTGATGCCTTCTTCGCCCTTCAAGGCTTCCTTGAGGATTTCCTCCTCGCCGAAGCAGGTGAAATGGACATCCTTGTGGTCTTTATGGTAATCCTTGACGGCCTTGGCAAGGACGGTCGGTCCGAGATCGGAACCCATCATGTCGACAGCGATTTCAATCATGACAAAAACCTCGTGTGCAAATGCTTTTAGATGATAACATAAATAATATATAAGAACTATAGGGAAAGAAAGGCACTAGGCCAATTTCGTGACAAGGGCCCTGTCGAGCGACCGGAGATAGTCGGCATTCTGCATTTCCTCGGGATCGTCAATGATTCCGATGGCGTCCTCCTTGGCACAGCGGAATATGTTGGAATCGGTGACGAAGTTGCAGACAAGAAGCTCGCTTTTTCCCGATTGCCTTTCGCCGGAATAGGAACCGGCGCCGCGCATCTTCAGGTCGTATTGCGAAATCTCGAAGCCATCGTTCGTCGAGGCCAGGAAGGAAAGCTTTTCCTGGCTTTCCTTGTCGGCGCCGTCGTAGACGAGAAGACAGAGGGCAAAGTCGCCGGAACGCCCGATGCGGCCGCGAAGCTGATGGAGGCTCGAAAGACCGAAGCAGTTGGCATCGTAGACGACAAGGAGGGCCGCTTTCGAGACATCGATTCCGACTTCGACGACGGTCGTGGAGACAAGGATGGGTTTCTCGCCCTTGAGGAAGGCGTCGTAAATCCTTTTCTGATCCTCCTTCTTCATCTTTCCATGGAGAAGCTGACAATTTCCACTCCCAAAACGTTCGCACATCTCATTAAAGATGCTTGTTGCGCTTGCCTTTTCGTCGCTTTCATCGATTTTCGGCGCGACGACAAAGATCTGGCGATGGACGGCGAGGCATTTGCGAATGGCTTCCTCGATGATGGGGTCGCTGGAACGGACGACTTTCGTCCTTACGTTTCTTTTGCCGTGGGGATATTCTTCGAGGGTGGAGACATCCAGGTCGGCGTTGACGATCTGGGAAAGGGTCCTTGGGATTGGCGTGGCCGTCACCATCAGAAGGTCGCTCTCGCCTTTCGAGAGGAGGCTGTCCCGTTGGGCAACGCCGAAAAGCTGCTGCTCGTCGATGATGCTCAGTCCCAGGTTCTTGAAACGTATCTTGTCGCTGATGGCGGCATGGGTCGAGACAAGGACATCGATCGTGCCGTCTTTCAGGCCCTGCTCGATTTCCCTTCTCTGGCTGGCCTTCATGCTCGTGGCATTGGCGAGGAAGGCGACATGGACATTCGTGTCCTTGAAGAAGGAAAGGGCGTTTTCATAGTGCTGGTGGCTCAGCTCGAATGTCGGGGCCATGAGGATACCTTGCTTTCCCCGGAGATAGTTGGCATAAAGGGAAACGAGACTGACGATCGTCTTTCCGGTTCCGACATCCCCTTGGAGGAGACGATACATCACCTTTTCCCGTTCCATGTCGAGGACGATGTCCCGTATGGCGGAAAGTTGGTCTTTCGTCAGCTTGTAGGGGATGCTCTTGACGATGGCGTTTATCTTTCGGTGGTCAATCGGCGCATTGTGGACCTTCTTCTTTCGGTCTGCCTGTCTTTTCAGCCGCAGGGAACGGATCGAATAGGAGAGCGCCTCCTCGTATTTGAAGACGCGGAGACCTTTCGTCAGTTCTTCCTTAGAACGCGGGAAATGAATTGCCCTGTAGGCATCCTTTTCATTCATCAGACGATATTTTTCGATGAGACGATCCGGAAGGGGAGATTGGATTTGGAATGTGGCTGTCCCCTCAAGGAGGATCCGCTTGAGATAGGAGGTGAAATAGCTTGTCGGAACGGTCTTGGGCAGGGAGTACACGGGTCGGATTCCCGTCATCGCATAATAGGAATCCGGATCATGGATGCCGTGGACGATGTAGGCCTTCCGTGGCTCGGAGTAGTAGAGGACGAAGAGAAGTTCCTGTTTTCCGGAAAGCTTTCGGAGATAGAAGCTTTGGTTGAAAAGGATGCAGCTTAGCGTCATCGTCGCGCATTTGACCTTGAAGCGGATGAACGAACTGCCGCGTCCCGGTCTGGAAAACAAAGAAAAAGGGACGCCGAGAACGACGTACCTTTGCCCGTCTTCGGGCTCTGTGACGACACCGGTCGGAAGGAGGGATTCGTAGCGGACGGGAAAACGTCTCAGGATGTCCGTCACATCCTGCGCTTCCATTGCCTTGTAGAATTCGGAAAGGTTCATTTATCCAGCTTGTCTGCCAGGGCGGAGAGTTTCTCAAAGGTTTCCTGATGGATGATGTGCTCGACGCGACAGGCATCCGTCTCGGCAATCTCGGACTCGATGCCAAGCTCGAGGAAGAGCTTGGTGAGGACACGATGCCTGGAAAGGGTGGCCTCGGCTTTCTTGCGACCTTCCTCGGTCAGTTCGAGCTGTCCCTTGGGACCGACAAGGATGAAACCGTCTTCCTTGAGGACCTTGACGGCACGGGAAATCGCCGGCCTGGAATAGCCGAAGGCGGCGGCAAGGTCGACGCTGCGGACGGTCTTGTTCTGCTCCTGGAGCATCAGGATCTTCTCAAGATAGTCCTCGCCGGATTCATGGATGTTGGTCTCGTTTTCGATTTTGTTTTTCATTGCTGTTGGAATTATACCACATTCTCCCGATACGATAGGGAAAGAGACAACAAAAAAAACGCAGGCACAAGGCTTGCGTTTTCTTCTATCGTTCCAAAGAGGACCTACTTGGCGGCTTTCTTGGCTTCGCTGTCCTTCAGCATGCGGTTGAACTTGGCGACACGGCCGGTGTCCGCAGCGAAAGTGAGCTTACCGGTGTAGAAGCTGTGGCAATGAGAGCAGGTATCGACCTTGATCTCGGGAAGGGTGGAACCGGTCTCGAAAGTGTTTCCGCAGGTCAGGCAGGTGACCTTGGCCCGGTAGTATTTCGGGTGGATGTCTTTCTTCATTTTCTTTGTCCTCCTCGTCTTTCTATCTTTAATCTATATACCATGCGAAACGCAAGGCAACAATCAATATACGACTTCCGGTGGGAATCTTCAAGGAAAATATCTTCTTTTTTCAAGGAGAGCCGTTCAGTCCTCATAACGGGACGCCCTTTCGGAAAAGGGCTGATCCGGTTCGAGGGAATCGTCATCGTCATCCCGCATCCTCGACTTGTCCCGAATCATGCTATCGTCTTCGCTTGACGGAAGGAGGCGTTCCTCTTCCTCGAAAACGCCTTGGCTGGCATGGCCGAGAATTTCCTTTGGCGGAAGCGTTGCGTGGCACTTCGGGCAGATCCAGCACCAATCATCGATGTTCCGATGGCAGAACGGACATTCTTTCATGGGTCTCTCCCTCCCTTTTTCCTAAGGCAAGTGGAAGAAAACAATTTCCGCTTCTTGCTTTATGTTACAATGAAAGCAGGAAAAAGTCATGTGAGGAAGACAAAATGGCAAAAAAACCGAAAATCGCCCTTCTTTACGATTTCGACAAGACCCTCTCGACGACCGACATGCAGAACTACACCTTCATTCCCGCCCTGAACATTCATCCCTCCGAGTTCTGGGAGGACTGCAACCGTTTTTCCCGTCTCCATCACATGGATCCCCTTCTTGTCTATATGTATAAGATGATTGAGCTCTCGAAGCAGAAGAACCTTCCGATAAACCGCGAAGCCTTCGTGAGCATGGGAAAGGACATCCGTTTCTTCCCGGGCGTGGAGTCCTGGTTCCCGCGCGTCGATGCCTTCGGGGAATCCATCGGAGCAAAGGTCGAGCACTACATCATCTCCAGCGGCAACAAGGAAATCATCGAGGGATCGACCATCTACAAATATTTCAAGAAGGTCTTTGCCTGCGAGTTCCTCTATGTCAATGACGAGGCCGTATGGCCAAAGAGCGTCATCAATTACACGACCAAGACGCAGTTCCTCTTCCGCGTCAACAAGGGCGTCCTGGATATCTCCGAGAACGAGAAGGTCAATGCCTCCACGCCGGACAGCGAAAGGGTCATTCCCTTCCGCAACATGATCTATATTGCCGATGGGCTGACCGATGTTCCCTGCATGAAGCTGGTCCGGCAGAAGGGGGGCTATGCCATAGCCGTCTATGCTCCGGACAAGATTCCGCAGGCGAAGCAGCTCTTTGCGGATCATCGGGTCGACTACATTGCCCAGGCCGACTACCGGGACAAGAGCCAGCTTAGCCGAATCGTCGAGCTGATCATGAGAAGGATGGTCGTCCAGGACGAACTTGTCCGGCTCCACAACCGGCAAGCCAAGAAGGTCGAGGAAGAATAGCGCGGGGATTTCCCCGTATCGGAAAGGCAAGGGCCTCAAGGTTCCTTGCTTTTTTCATGTGCTGGGCAATGCCATGCAAAAGGGCAAGGGCTTTGGGTCGAAAAAAAGAATTTCGGAAGGAAAAAGCGATTACAAACATTTTGTTTTGTAGAGTTATTTGTCGCATATTGTGTGAAGAAGAGGAATGAAATCATGCAGTTTAGGAAACAAAAGAAACAACTTAGGCAGAAAAAGCGGGGGGGGTTCTTTGAAATTTAAAATGAAAGCGCTTATCGGAGAAAGGAGTTTAACATGAAATCCACTAAGCGGACTCTTCATCTCCTCACTGGCGGCGCAACCATTTTCTCCACGCTGGCCGTTTTGGCCATCGGGGCGAGCATGATTGCCAACGCTTGGGCGCCGATGATCGACAGAACCCTCGGTACCACAAGCCAGGAAATCGTCAATGGGGAAGGTGACGCAGAAGACCTCTACCTGTTCAACAACGAAGAGATCGATACGACCGACAAGTTGGTTCAGTGGCACAAGGACCTCGCCGAAAGGGAGGCCGAGGAAGGTGTCGTCCTTCTCAAGAACGAGAACAACGTCCTTCCGTTGAACGGTACGAATCCGAAGGTGACCCTTCTCGGGCATCGCAGTCACTATCCTCAGTATGGTGGCCAGATCGGTAGTTCCCCCAATGCTGCGCAGAACGTTTCTTTGGAAAGTGCTCTTCAGCAGAAGGGCTTCCAGCTCAATCCCACGACGATTGCCGCCTATGAGGCTGCCGGACAATACAATTCCGGCAACTTTACGGGTTCCTTCGGTCAGCCGGCATTTGACTATCGTCCTGGAACGCTGAACAATTCCTTCGGTGTCTCCACGACCGGAACGGGCTCTCTCCGTATCGGCGAGCCGAGCATCGCTACCCTGAAGGAATATGCGACATCCGATATCGATGCCAGTTGCGCGGAATATGATGATGCCGCCATTGTCGTCGTTGGACGTCCTTCCTCGGAAGCCGGCGAGTTCTATCCCGGCGAAGCGGGCATCAAGTGTCCCGAGGAGTTTGAGGAAGGCGACAACATCCTCATGCTCAGCATCAACGAGAAGGAAGTCATCGACTACGCCGTTTCGCATTTCGACAAGGTCGTCGTCCTCGTCAACAGCGACAGCCCGATGGGTATCGACTATCTGAAGAAGACTGCCGGTGTCGATAGCGTCCTTTGGGTTGGCGCTCCCGGAAACTACGGCTTCCTTGGCGTTGCCGATGTCCTCAAGGGCGTCGTCAGCCCCTCCGGACACCTTCCCGACACCTATCCGGTCGATGCTTCGCGTTCCCCTGCCGCCCAGAACTATGGCGTCATCACGTGGGGCAACCTCGATGACATCTCCACCGAGGACATGACCTATTCCGACTATCGTGCCCTTGCCTATCTTGACGAGAAGGAAGGCATCTATACCGGATATCGCTATTATGAGACCCGCTATGAGGATGCCGTCCTCGGCCAGGGCAAGGCGACTTCCACGAAGGGTTCCGCCTCCGGGGCCTGGGACTACGAGAAGGAAGTCAGCTATCCCTTCGGCTATGGCCTTAGCTACACGACCTTCGAACAGACGCTGACGGACATTGACTGGAACCTCGGCGAGAAGACCGTCACCGCCACCGTCCATGTCAAGAACACCGGCAATGTCGATGCGAAGTCCGTCGTCCAGCTCTATGTCCAGTCTCCCTATACCCAGTACGACAAGGACAACAAGGTCGAGAAGTCTTCCGTCCAGCTTGCCGACTTTGGCAAGACCGATGTCCTCAAGGCCAACGGCGGCGAACAGGACGTCACCCTGACCTTCGACATGAAGTACATCGCCAGCTACGACTACACCAATGCCAAGACCTATATCCTTGATGCGGGCGATTACCTCTTCACCATCGGAAATGGCTCCCACGAGGCCGTCAACAACATCCTTGCCTACAAGGATGCTGATGTCGAGGGCGATGCCGAGAACGTCTTGGTCCACCATGTCGATTCCTTGGACACGACGACCTTCTCCGAATCGGACAACGGCACGAAGATTACCAACCAGTTCGATGACATGAGCCTCTCCTACTACCTTGACGACTATGACGATCCGCAGCTCTCCCGCAGCGACTGGGATGCCACGTGGCCGACGAAGACCGAAGGCATCATCGCCACCGAGGAGATGATCCACGAGCTGAGGAACGACACGCATGAGCTCGGAACCAACGATGATGTCAGCGGTATCCGCTGGGGCGTCGATTCCGGCATCAACCTCGCTTCCCTCAAGGGTGCCGAGTACGACGATCCCCGTTGGGACTACCTCCTCGACCAGATGACCCTGGAGGAAGCCATCAACATCTTCACCACCGGAAACTCCCAGGTCGCCGGCGCGGATTCGATCAGTGCCCCGAAGCTCAATGTCCAGGACGGTCCTCTGGGATTCAGCTATTCGCCTCTTGGGGCCTTTGCCAACAAGACGGATCCCGAAAAGCCGTTCTATATCCCCGAGACCGACCCCAATGCCAACTATAGCATTTACGATTCCGTCACCGAGCCTCTCATCGGCGCTTCCTTCAACAAGGAACTTGCCAACGAACAAGGCCGTCTCTTCGGAACCGATGGCCTCTGGAGCAATTCGACCATCCTCTGGGGTCCTGGACTCAATACGCACAGGACGCCCTTCAACGGCAGAAACCATGAATACTATTCCGAAGATCCGATGCTGAGCGCCTACCTCGGCAGCGAGGTCGTCAAGGGCGGAAAGCAATACGGCGTCATCATCGCGCCCAAGCACTTCTGCTTCAACGACCAGGAATCCAACCGTTGCGGCATTTCCCCGTTCATGAACGAGCAGAGGGCCAGGGAAAACGAGCTTCGCGCCTTCCAGATGGCCTTCGAGGATGCCGGATGCCTTGGAACGATGACGACCTTCACCCGTGTCGGACTTACCTATGGTAGTGCCGACGAAGGCATGATCAACAACGTCCTCAAGGGCGAGTGGGGCTTCCGCGGCTACATCGTCACCGATATGATCAACGGCGACAAGTACATGAGAGCCGACACGTCCCTCCTTGCCGGTACGACGATTCTCGATACGGGTTCCAGCGAATGGTTCACGGTCGACTACGTTGCCCATGATGCCGAGCTCCAGAACGCCCTTAAGGAAGCCATGCACATGAACTACTATGCCATCGTCAATTCCTGCGGTCTCAACGGCATGAACGCCAACTCCTACATTGTCTACCACACGACATGGTGGCAGGCGACCCTCATCGCCCTCTATAGCGTCTTCATCGTCGCTACCGTTGCCTGTCTTGGATTCCTTGTCTTCTTCTTTGTCAAGGATGCCTTGAGAAAGAAGGAAGACGAAACGACAGAGGAGGTCAAGTAAGATGGAAAAGGTCCTGGAATTCCTCAAGAAGCAGTCCATCGCCTTCTATCTCTCCATTGCCAGCTTCCTTCTGATCCTGATCGGAACGATCATCTTCGCCGTCAATGGCGGAAGCGAGTACTACAACGATTCCGACAAGCTCGTCCTTGTCACCGTCTTCTCCATCCTTGCCCTTCTTGTCATCGTCGCCATCGACGTCCTCTCCCACTTCCTCCCTGCGAAGTACGTCAACCTCGGCTGGATTCTCGTCGGTATCTTCGCCATGGTGGCCTTCATGGTCATCTGCGCCAACCGCGTCGAGTCCATCGCCTACATCTTCGGCTCGGATCTGGAGAACGACAACCCTCTCGCCCTTCCGGCCGTGACGCAGTATTTCATCGGTGCCGGATTCTACTTCGTCGGCATCGTCTGTGCCTTCGTCGCCAGCTTCTTCTCCGTCCTCAAGGACAAGGAAGAGGACACCGAAACCGCAAGGCAGTAGCCTAGGCCAATCCAAAAAGACCCTTCGGAGCTTCTCCGGAGGGTCTTTTCTTTTCTGTTCTTTCAGGAAGGAGTCAACGGACGTCGATGGCTGTTTCGCCCTTGCCGTGCACAGAGGAATAATGGACGACAAGCCTTCCCGTACCTTGGGGACGAAGGATGGCCATGTTTGTCCCGTAGTAGGTATTCGAACTCGTTGTCTTGTAGCCTTCCTTGTTGTAGGGACAGGCGTTTCCGAAGGCGAGCAGTTCGCCGTTTTCCACGCCATCGATGGTTATCGACGTATCCTCGTTCATCTTGCGGATTCCTCTTTCGTCGGTGATTTCGAAACGGAGGTGGGCAAGGCAATCCATGGTGAGGGATTCTTCCTCGAATGCGGCGGAGAGAATCGTCGTGTCGGAGGCGGAATAAATTGTCTCCTCGGCTATCGGATTTCCCTTTTCGTCGAGGGCAACGGCACGGATATCTCCCTTCCAGTAGCGGATGGCAAAGGAAGTCCTGCCGTTCTTTTTCGTCTTCTTCCTGCCAATCCGCTTTCCGTTCTGGTAGAGCTCGACATAGGGCGAGACGGCATAGACATCGACCTTAGTCGTCATGCCCTCGTCCCCGGAGAAGGAATAGCTCTGCCTTGCCATGGAGAAGCTCCAGGCCGATGGCGTGTGCTTGGAAAGGTAGTCCCTTGGGGCAAGGACAACGACATGGATGGGATCGAGCTCGAAGGCGACGCGGGTATAGAGAAGCTCCGCGCTCCAGTCGCCGAGGATGTCCATCTTGCCAGCCCCGGCAAGGATCATGCCCTCCTTTCCGTCACGCCAATTGACACGGCAGAGCGGTATCAGGGCGCCGATTCCCGATTCGCCAAGATAGTCCATGCCTGCCCAGACGAAGTCGCCAAGGAGACGCGGATTCTCTTTCCAGAGCGTGTAGAACTTCCTCGCATCGGAAGAGAAGGTCTCGGTGCCGAGGAGGAAGCGATGGGGATATTTCCCAAGGTCCTTCCGATAGCGCTTGATGCCGTAGTTGTAGCCGGCGACGTCCAATTTCGAAAAGGCTTCCTTCGTGTTCCTGTCGACGATGGGAAGAAGAGCACCCGTTTTCATGAAGTCGGCGCCGAAGAGCCCGGCGAGGTCGTTGAAGAATTCCGAGGAATTGGCTGTCTTCTTTCCCGCAGCATCCTTCTTTGCCTTCTTGTCGGAATACTGGGTAAACGGCGTATGGGCGATGCCGTTGAAGAAGACGTTGATGCCGCACGTGACAGGCCTCGTATCATCCAGTTCGTGCAGTCGGGCGACCATCCTTTCCGTCAGCTGGATTCCCTTCTTCTCGCTTGTCTCGCCGACCTCGTTTCCGATTGAATAGAAGATGACGCTCGGGTGGCAATAGTCCTTGTCGACCATGTCCTTGAGGTCCCTAGAGTAGTTTTCCGTCACATGGGAGGCATAGTCGTAGGCTGTCTTGTGGGTATACCAGCAATCGACGTATTCGTCGATGACAAGAAGGCCGATACGGTCGGCTTCCTCCAGGAAGGCGGAAGAGATGGGGTTGTGGGAACTGCGGACGGCGTTGTAGCCGGCCTTCTTGACAAGACGGGCCTTTCTTCTTTCGCTGTCCCTGTCCAAGGCGGCACCAAGGATGCCGGAATCCGAATGGAGGCAACAGCCAAGAAGGGGGAGGCGTTTTCCGTTGAGGAGGAAGCCTTTCTCCTCGTCCAGCTCGACTTGCCGGATGCCAAAGAGCCTTTCCTCCCTGTCGTCTGCCGTTTCGAAGACGGCCTTGTAGAGCCTGGGATTTTCCGTGTCCCAAAGCTCGGCCTCCTCAAGGATGACGTCCCAAACGGGATGATCGGTGTTTTCGAAAACTCTTTCCGCCAGCTTCCTGTCCTTGTCGTAGATAAGGATTCTTACATCGGCCGTATTTGAAAGAGTGGACTCCAGATGGATATTTCTATTTTGATAGTCCAGTGTCTTTATTTTTGCGGAGAAAGGAAGGAAGTGCGTCGTGGGCTTTGTGAAAAGATGGACATCCTGAAGGATGCCGGAACCCGTGTACCAACGCGAATTGGGCTGATCCGAATTATGAACATGGACCGCAAGCTTCATTTTCTTTCCGAAAACGACAAAGTCGCTGATGTCCAAAAGGACATGAGTGTAGCCATAGTCGTGTTCCCCGATCTTCTTTCCGTCGAGATAGAACTCGCTGTCCTTGTAGACGCTCTCGAAAAGAAGGAAGACTTTCCTTCCTTGTTCCTCTAAAGGAATTTCAAGGCTTCTCTCGAAGACATAGTCCCCGCCTTCGAAATAGGCAAAGTTCTTTCCCGACGGATTGTCCGGCGAACGCTTTCCGTCGAACATGGCATCGTAGGGGAGCGAGATCCTTCTTGCCTCTTCCTCGTGCCCCTTCCGATAGTAGGTCCAGCCATCGTTTATCGTCATGTCGATTCTCCTTTTCCAATGCTTCTTTTTCGCAATTTATTATAAATCATGGGACTAGAATCCACTTAGGCAAACTGCCTGATTTTCCTCTTTTCTTCAGGAAAGAAAGGCAATTGTCCGGAAATCCAATTTCAGGGCCACTGATAGGACCTATTTTGGAATTCCCCAAAAGGATGGACTCTGTTCTTTTGTTCTTCCGATGGCGGGAACCTCTTTCCCAAATGTCTTTTGGAAGAGGCTGCCAAGAAAAAAAGGCGCGATTGCGCCTTGCCTTTGTCGATTGTCTACGACTTCCTTGCTTTCTGGAGCTCGAGGCAGAGGGAATAGACGTCTCCTTTTCTCAGGGAATGGCTTTTGGCGACCGTCCTGCTGATTTCCTTGACGGCCATGCCTTCCTTCATTAGGGCGAGGATTTCCCTCTTTAGCGTCTTTTCGTCGACGGCGCTTTCCTTTGAACCTTCGACGACGATGACGCATTCCCCCTTGTATTCGCCGATGGCGGCAAGCTCCGACAACGTTCCCTGGAGGATTTCCTCGTGGATCTTGCTCAGTTCCCTGAGGACGGAGGCCTTCCTGTCCTTCAGGACTTCCGCCATCGTCTTCAGCGTGTCGGCGATGCGCTTTGGGGACTCGTAGAAGATCAGGGTCTCCTGCCGGTCCTGGATTGTCTTCAGGAAAGAAGTCATCGCCGCCTTCTTGGGCGGAAGGAAGCCATAGAAGGCAAAGTCTGCCGAATCCAGCCCGGAGAGGACAAGGGCGCTAAGGGCGGCATTGGGACCGGGAAGGATCGTCACCGGGACGTTGAGCTCATGGCACTTGTGGACGAGGATACCGCCTGGGTCGGATATGCCGGGCATCCCGGCATCGGAGCAGAAGGCAAGGGAAAGGTTCCTTTCCTTTGCTTCCCTGACAAGCCTCTCCCCTTCCTTGTCCTCGATCTGGCTGTAGAGGGAGACGAGCTTCTTCGGGTGGATGTCATAGCGTTTGAGGAGAAGGGAAGTGTTCCTTGTGTCCTCGCAGGCGATGATGTCGCATTCCGAAAGGATGCGGACAGCCCTGTAGGTGATGTCCTCGAGGTTGCCGATGGGGGTCGAGACGAGGTAGACGACGCCCTTCCTTGTTCCGTCGTAGGGCTTACTTCTTCTCATCCGAGTGCTTTCCCCGGCCCTTGATGGTCAGGATTTCCTTGTCGGCAATCTGGCTGACCGGGATGAAGCCGGTCTCCTTCTTCCTGTTGGCGGAATAGGATCCGGAATAGCCTCCGCTTTGACGATTGTTCGGATGGTTGTTTCTGTTGTGGCTGTTGTTCCGATGGGGATTGTTGTTGTTCTGTCGCACGTTCTTGTTCTGAGGATGGACGGGATTGCGGTTTGCGCTGTTGTTTTTGTTTCCGTTCCGGTTGTCGTTTCTCTTGTTGCGGTTGAGGATCTCCTCCTTGCGCCTTTCCTCCGAACGCTGGATTTGGGCGATGCGGTTGTTCGTGTCCTTGATGCCGCGGCCGGAAAGGTCGACGCCGGAGTTGATGTCCTTGAAGACGACTTTCTCCTCTTCCTTGTCCAGGCCCTTGCGTATGCGCTCGAGCTGTTGCCTGTTGACGCTTTCGTAATTGCTTCCGTTGTAGAGGGTGATGGTATCCGTCAGGACGTTGATGCCCGTGACGCTGTATTCGCTGTTCTTGTATTGGATCTTCTCGCCGATCTTCGGATAGGTCGGGCGAAGCTCGGAATAGGCCTGGTCCTCGAACTTGAGGCAGCACATCAGCTTCCCGCAGGCGCCGGAGAGCTTGGGGATATTGATGGCAAGGAGCTGGTTCTTGGCCATGGCGATGGAAATGCCGTCAAAGGTCTTGAGGAAGGTCGTGCAACATAAAGGCAGGCCGCATGCGCCGATTCCGCCGACAAGGCGTGCCTGGTCCCTCGGACCGATCTGGCGAAGCTCGATGCGCAGATGGAACGTTCCGTTGAGGATCTTGACCAGTTCGCGGAAATCCACCCTTCCATCGGCGGTGAAGGTGATAAGGACCTTGCTGTCGTCGATGTCGAGGTGGGCGTTGTGGATCTTCATCTCGAGGTTGAGGCTATCGGCCTGTCTCTGGGTCTCCCGGCAGATTTGGCTTTCCCTTTCCTTGGCCTTGTTGGCAAAGGCCATGTCCTGGAAGGTGGCGATGCGGACGATCGGCGGGAAGAGGGTCATGAAATCCGGCTTCTGCATTTCCTCGTCGGTTGCCTCGCGTTTCTTCTCCACGCGGCCAAGATACGTGCCGTGACTTGTGGCACAGACGACAAGGGTGCCGATCTCGACGTCCTTGTTCGTCTGATAGAAGGTCAATCCCTGGAAGTCGAAGGGGATTCCCAAAAGAGATGCATGCATGTCAGTATACCTCGCTGAGTTTCTGGATAAGCTTTGCCATCAGGCAGGTATTGGAGAGGTTGATCTGCCTGAGGCTCAAAGCCTTGCTCAGGATTTCCTTGGCCCCGAGCAGGCCTTTCTTTCTTTTCGAGAGGAAGGAGAGGACGTCGTGGAAGGGGTTGTCGCCGTCGAAGGAATCGAAGAGGGCTTCGTCGAAGAGGATGTCCATGGACAGGTACATCCAATTATAGCACCGGCTCTCCTTTATCTGTTGGCAGGAAAGAAGGGCGGAATAGCCAAAGGCCCGTTCCGAGACAAGAAGGCCACCGAGGATTTCCTCGACTTTGTCCAGGGCAAGGGGAATAGTCTCGTCGGCAAGGAGCGTTTCCTGGATTTCCTTGGCGGAAGGAAAAAGGCGGGAGAGGAGATAGAGTCCAGGCCTTGAAAACGTGAGTTCCTCACCCTTGGCATCCTGGAAAACATGGCTTTCCAGTTCCTGGAAGAAACGCTTGCTCTCGATGGGGTCGACACGGACCAAAAGGCAGCGGGAACGGATCGTCGGCAGGACGCGGGTGAGGTTTGTCGTCGTCAGGAAGGCAATCTGGCCTTCCCGGGGTTCCTCCAAGAACTTCAGGAGGGCGTTTGCCGCCTCTTCGGTGATGTTGTCGACCTCGCTGATGACATAGGTCAGGGTGTGTCCCTTCTCCAGTGCGGAGAGGGAAAAGGCGGCCTCGAGATCCTTGACCTGGTCCTTCTTGATTGTCTCCCTGTCGCCTTCGATGAGGTGGAAGTCGGGCCTTATGCCTTTAAGAAAACGCTGGCAGTCTTCGCATTCGTTGCAGGCGAGGGGTTCCTTCTGACAGGCAAGGGACTGGGCTAGGTAGATGGCGATTTCCTTGAGCGGCGCATTTCTTGGGCCATGGAGAAGATAGGCATTGGAAAGACGCTTCCGCTGGCGGGAATTGACGAAGAGCTTAGCCAATTTCGGCTCATAGGCAAGAAGCGTTTCCTTGTCCATCAATCCTTTATCCTCTGAAGAATGATGTCGACGATCTGTCGGCTTTCCTCTTCGATGCTCTGACGGGCATCGATGCGGATGATTCTGTCGGGGTATTTCTCGAGAAGGATCTTATAGCCTTCATAGACTTTTTTGTGGAAGTTTTCCTTCTCGAGGTCAAGCCTGTTGATTTCCCTGTCGGCGCTCTGCCGGATGCGCAAGAGCCCTTCCTCTGGGGACAAGTCCAGGAAGAAGGTCAGGTCGGGAAGCCTTCCGTCGATGGCAAAGAGATTGATGGAATAGACTTCCTCCATCCCGATTTCCCGGGCATGTCCCTGGTAGGCCAGGGAGGAGTCGAGATAGCGGTCGGAAAGGACGAGCATGCCCTTCTCGAGCGCGGGCAGGACGATCTCGACGAGATGCTGCCTTCTGGAGGCGGCATAAAGAAGGGCCTCGCAGCGGGGATCCATTGCGACGTTCTTCCTATCGAGGATGATGTTGCGGATTTGCTCGGCGATATGGCTTCCGCCGGGCTCGCGCGTCAAAAGGAAGGGAATCCCCTTTTCCGCAAGAAGCTTGCTGACATGGTGGAGGACCGTCGTCTTTCCGCAGCCGTCGCAGCCTTCGAAAGTCAGGAAAAGACCTTTAGCCATTTTCGTTTCCTCCTTTGTCCATGTCCGTCCTGTGCTGGATCGATTGGGCGATGGTCAGGTTGTCCAGGTACTCGAGGTTCGTCCCGACGGGTATTCCGTGGGCAAGACGGGTGACCTTGATGTTCTTCTTGCCGAAAAGGGAGGCGATGTAGAGGCTTGTCGTCTCGCCTTCGAGGTCGGTCGGAAGGGCGAGGATGATTTCCCGTGCCTTGTTTGTCTCGGCCTCCTTCTCCAGGCGCGGGATGCCGATAGCCTTGGCGTTCCTGTTGCGAAGGGGCGATAGGGTCCCGTCCAGGACGAAGTAGAGGCCGTTGTAGTTCTTCGTCTTCTCGATGGCCAGGATGTCCTTGCTGTCGATGACGACGAGGATGGTAGAGTGGTCGCGCTTGGGGTCGGCGCAAATCGGGCAGCTGTCCTCGAAATAGAAACCGCAGTGGGGACAGCGCTCCACCTTCGTCAGGGAATCGTCGATGGCCTGGATGAAAAGGCGCCTGTCGTCCGGCGTTAGGCGCAATGTCGCATAGGCAAGCCTTTCCGCCGTCTTCGGACCGATTCCGGGAAGCTTCCTGTAGGATTCCGCAAGCGCCAGGATGGTCTTAATAGGTTCCATTTTCCTTCTGGAATTCCGCAAGCTGCATCTGCATTTCCTGCTGCAGCTGGTTGATTTCGTTGTTGATGGCGTTGTTGAGGTTCGTCAGGCAGCGCATGATGGCGATTTCCATCTGCCCCTTGGCGCTGGTCTCGTAGAAGGACTGGTCGATACGGACCTCGATGATCTCGTGGCTTCCCTTGATGACGATGGTCACGCCCTGATAGGTCCCGGTGAAGATCTTGTTCTGGAGGGCAACGCCCCTGTCCTGGAACTCCTTTGCCTTGCTCTGGAGCAGGGCGAGATTTGCCGCCTGCTTGGCATTCTTGATGTTCTGGTCGTCCATGTTGTTCTCCTTTCCTAGGCCATGAGGTCTTCGAAGAATTGCGTCGAGGGCGTCTTTTCCGTCTTTTCCCCGAAGTCGATATGGCAGGCTGTCTTGGTCTTCTCGGCTTGGCTTCTGAATCGGTCGACGGCTTCCTTGAATTCGCCTTCCTTGATGGCAAGGACGTCGTATTCCTTGCCGAGGACCTGCTTGGTCAGGCGATGGAAGACCTTCTGCTCCTTCTTCTCCAGGAAGAGGTCCAGGTCGGAGAGGCTCTTGGTCGTCACGACCAGGATGTCGAGGGCGGCAAGGCGGAGCTTGGCGGAGAGGAGGGCCTTTGCCTCATAGCCGTCCTCGTCGGCGAGGTGGTTGGAGAAGTCCTTCCATCTGGCGGAGAGCTCTTCCCTTTCCTTCCTTTCGATGGCCTGGTTCATGAGGTTGACGATGTCGTCGAGGGTATAGACGATCTTCTCTTCCGTCTCCTTCCTTTCGATGGCCTTGGTGGTGAATTCCTTCCCTTCCGTCTTGATCTCGACGGGCTTTGTCGCAAGCCTGTCCTTTTTCTCTTCCGGCTTCCGGGCTTCGGCTGGGACTGTCTGGGAAGGGACGACGACATTCGGAACGATGGCCATGGGCGTTTCGTCGGTCAAAGCGAGGAGGCAGAGCTCCAGGTTCCCGAGGAGGCTTTCGCTATGCCGGTATTCCCTCCTTGCCTTCAGAAGGGCATCGATGTTCTGCCGCAGTATGGATAGCGGCCTTGCCAGGCTTTGGCAGCTTGCCCCATCGAGCTTGACCAGCAGGCTTTCGTCCTTTGTCGCCTGGTAGATGGCCAGGTCCTTGAAGATGGTGATCAAGTCGTCGTGGAGACGGAGGATGTCCATGCCGCCTTCGTATTTCTCGCGGACAAGGTGGAGGCATTCGTCCGTCTTTCTTTCCTGGATCAGGGAGACGAGATGGAGCTCGTCCTTCAGGGAAAGAAGGCCGAAGAGGTTGTCGACGTCCTCGAGGGTGATCTTCTCGTCGGCATAGCTGACAAGCTGGTCGAGGAGGGAAAGGGAGTCGCGGACGCCGCCGTCGGACAGGGAGGCAAGGGCGGTAAGGGCCTCTTCCTCATAGGCGACCTTCTCGCTATCCAGGACGCGCTTCATGTTGCTGACGAGGTCTTCCTTCCGCACCTTGGAGAAATCAAAGCGCTGGACGCGGGAGAGAATCGTCGGGATGATCTTCTGGGGTTCGGTCGTGCAGAGGATGAAGACGACGAAGGAGGGCGGCTCTTCCAAGGTCTTGAGGAGGGCATTGAAGGCGGAATTGGACATGTTGTGGACTTCGTCGATGATGTAGACCTTGTAGCGGGACATGATCGGCTGGTAGGAGACGTTGTCGATGAGCTGGCGGACGGAATCGACCGTGGAATTGGAGGCGGCATCGATCTCGATGACGTCGGGATGATCCCCTTTGGCGATGGCCTTGCAGGATTCGCATTCCAGGCACTGGCATCCGATTCCCTTCTTGCAGTCGAGCGCCTTGCTGAAAAGGCGGGCCATGGTCGTCTTTCCCGTTCCCCTTGGGCCGCAGAAAAGATAGGCGTGCGCGATTTTGTCTTCCCGGATGGCGTTCCTGAGGGTGGTGACGATGCTCTTCTGGCCGACGACCTCCTCGAAGGTCTGAGGGCGATACTTGTTATAGAGCGCTTGATAGGCCATGGCACTTCTCCTAAGTAAAATTACAGAAGATATTATAACCCGAAAGGGACGTTTCCAAAACCCGAAGACTTCGCGGAATTCGCAAAGAAAAAAGAAGATTCGGATAGAAAACAATAGGATATCCCAGTTTGACGGCAAGGCGTTCCAATTTTCACAAACCGATTGGCAAAAGCCATTCCGACGGAAAGAGACGGGAACGGCTTTTGGAAAGGAAAATCCGGCATTCTTTTCCCTCCGCCCCTGTTGATTGGAAGGGTACTTTTGCCCTATGATATTTTCCCGTATGAATATACTTTTCTTTTTGTTACCGAAAAGCAAAGTCGCCTATGTCCAGGATAATTTCACCCTCCGGCAGACCGTGGAAAAGCTCCGTTTTCATCATTACACGGCGATTCCCGTTCTCGATCATGAGGGGAGGTATCTGCGGACAATCTCCGAAGGAGACATTCTTTGGTATCTCAAGGACAACTGGGCCATGAATTTCAAGTTGGCCGAGGATGTCTCCATCGAGAACGTTCCCGCGGAGAGGGAAATCCGGCCGATCCACTCGACGGCGAGGATGGAGGATCTCTATGCCCTTGCCATGGGCCAGAACTTCGTTCCCGTCGTGGACGACAAGGGCGTCTTCATCGGTATCATTACGCGTCAGCAGATCATGAAGTATATTTTCCTGCAGCAGAAAAACATAGGAGGATGAGCGGATGGAAAAGTACGTTTTCGTTACGGGCGGCGTCATCTCCGGTCTGGGAAAGGGCATTACCGCCGCTTCCCTAGGCAGGCTTCTCAAGGCCCGCGGCTACAAGGTCACCATGCAGAAGTTCGATCCCTATCTTAACGTCGATCCTGGCACGATGAGCCCGATCCAGCACGGCGAGGTCTTCGTCACCGACGATGGCACGGAGACCGATCTCGACCTGGGTCACTACGAACGCTTCATTGACGAGAACCTGGATCGCAACTCCAACGTGACGACCGGAAAGATCTACGAAGAGGTCCTTGCCAAGGAAAGGCATGGCGACTACGGCGGAGGAACCGTCCAGGTCATCCCCCATGTCACCAACACCATCAAGAGCAAGTTCCACAGGAACTACAAGGTCGACGAGACGGAAATCACGATCGTCGAGATCGGCGGAACCATCGGCGACATCGAGTCCCAGCCCTTCTTCGAGGCCATCCGCCAGTTCCGTTACGAGATCGGCGCGGACAACTGCTGCATCGTCATGGTCTCCCTTATCCCTTATCTCAAGGCCAGTCAGGAACTCAAGACGAAACCGACCCAGATGGCGGTCAAGAGCCTCCAGTCCATGGGTCTCCAGCCCGACATCATCGTCTGCCGTTCGGAATATCCGATTCCCAAGGGCGTCCTTGACAAGATTTCCCTCTTCTGCAATGTCCCCGCCAACCACGTCCTTCCCAACCTCGATGTCGAGACGGTCTATGAGCTTCCTCTTGTCTTCGATCAGGAGAAGCTTGCCGAGGCCGTCGGCGAATCCCTCCACCTTCCGATGCCAACGCCCGACCTTGCCGGATGGAAGAAGATGGTCGACCGCATCAAGACCAGCAAGAAGGAAGTCCGCATCGCCCTTGTCGGAAAGTACACCGCTCTTCACGATGCCTACATCTCCGTCAACGAAGCCCTCAAGGCGGCTGGCTACTACTATCACAACAAGGTCCATATCTCCTGGGTCGAGGCCGAGGACGTCAAGCCGGACACGGTCGATGGCCTGCTCTCCGACGTCGATGGCATCATTGTCCCGGGTGGCTTCGGCAATCGCGGCATTTCCGGCATGATCGAGGCCATCAAATACGCCAGGACGCACGATGTTCCTTTCCTAGGACTCTGCCTTGGGCTTCAGACCTCGATTATCGAGTTTTCCAGGAACGTCCTTGGCTATGACGATGCCGATTCCACGGAATTCAACCCTTCGACGATGCATCCGGTCATCCATCTCATGCCCGACCAGAGCAATGTCACCAACCTCGGCGGAACGATGCGCCTTGGCTCCTATCCCTGCATCCTTGATACCTCTTCCAAGGCCTATCGCCTCTATGGAACGAAGAAAATCAATGAGCGCCATCGTCACCGCTATGAAGTCAACAACGACTATCGCCAGGCCCTGTCCGACAAGGGACTCAAGCCCGTCGGCTTCTCCCCGGATGGCCATATCGTCGAGATGGTCGAAATTCCTTCCCACCCCTTCTTCGTCGCGACCCAGGCCCATCCCGAGTTCAAGTCCCGTCCCGATCATCCCCATCCGCTCTTCCGCGGATTCATCGATGCCAGCATCCAACATCGGGATGCCAAGGAAAAGAAGTAATATTGCACGACGTTAGGTTCCCTTCAATGGGGACCTTTTTTGATGAAACAATTTTATAACCAAAAAAAAGACAAAGGCTGTTTCATGTCGTATTGGAGTATTCGCAAGTCAGGGATCATTGGCCATTCTGAAGAAAGATCGATCTCGGCTTTCCACCAATCGCTGGCAAATCCTGGGATGGTTTTGGGCAGGCTATTTTCCTTAGGATGGACAATGACAGAGGAAGGTATATGCCTAGGAACAATGGCTATGCGTTGTTATCATTCAATCAAGTGCCTAGGAAAAACGAAAAATATTTTGTTCATCTTCGACTTTATTATGTTCGCGTGCGTGTGCGAGGGTTGTGCATGAAAGGGCTTTTTCGTTTTGCTTGCATTTTTTCTTCTTTCCCCCTATAGTCATTTTAGAATTCTGAATCACAGGAGGTCATTATGACTAGAAAACGCAGAATTTCCTCTCGTTCCTTCTTCACCCTGTCTGCGGCTGCGATTCTCTCTATCGCTTGTGCGGCTAGCACGCTGGCAAGCGCACCGGGGGGGGTCAATGTAGCCACAAATAGGCGTCTCGCCAATCAGCTCTATACTTCTGACTATTCTTCTAAGCAGGAGGCTATGGAGGCTGGACTTGCCATCAACGAGCAAATCGCTGAAGAGGGCATGGTCCTTCTGAAGAACGAGAACAACACCCTTCCGTTGACGACACGTAAAGGAAGCGAAGCGACAAGAGTCACGCTTTTCGGCTATGCTTCCTACGCACCGCAAGGCGGCGCAGAGGGCGGAGGCGACAGCTCTGCCGGTGCCGTCCATTTGACGTCCGACATTTATTCCAGCCTTCGCGATGCCGGTTATGTCACAAACCCGGTCATCCGCAACTTCTATGAAGAGAAGGCTGCCGCTTCCGAGACCGCTCCGACCGATTTCACCACGGTCGATGATCTCATCAAGGACACGAATGTCAAGGGATCCTACAACAGCTATGGCGATGCTGCCATCGTCGTCTTCTCCACGGGCAATACCGCCGACACGAACATCAAGCACAAGTATCAGCTCGACAGCAAGCAGACGGCCCTCCTTACGCATGTCAAGGCCAACTTCGACAAGGTCATCGTCCTCATCAACAACTCCGTTCCCGTCGAGCTCGGCGCCCTCAAGGATGATGCCGGTGTCGATGCCATCCTTGTCGTCGGACAGCCTGGCGACAACGGTTTCGATGCCGTCGGAAAGATCCTCAACGGCGAAGTCAACCCCAGCGGCCGTCTTGTCGACACCTATGCTACGGATTTGACCAGCGCTCCGTCCTACAACAACTATTCCGCCGGTGTCAAGAAGGGTGATCCCAGCACACCGGATCTCACCGGTGGTTCCGGTGACTATCTGAAGTACATTGTCGACGGAAAGGAAGTTAATACATACATCTCCGTCTACGAGGAAGGCATCTATGTCGGCTATCGCTATTACGAGACCGTCGCTGCCGTTGATGGAAACGACACGTGGTACGACGAGGCCGTTGCCTATCCTTTCGGCTATGGACTTAGCTATACCAACTTCGCCTATGAAATCACGCCTGTCACGACCGCGGATACGGAAATCGAGGCGGCGGATTCTCTTGCCTTCGATGTCAAGGTCACAAACGAGGGAACGAGAGCCGGCAAGGATGTTGTCCAGCTCTATTATTCCGCTCCTTATACGGCCGGCGGAATTGAGAAGTCCTCTATTGCCCTTGGCGACTTCACAAAGACGGATCTTCTCCAGCCGGGCGAAAGCCAGACGCTCCGTGTCACTGTCGATGTCCGTGACATGGCCAGCTACGACTACAAGACCGCCAAGACCTATGTCCTTGACAGTGGCGCTTACACCCTCTCCATCCGTACCGATGTCCACGCCGATCCTGAAGCGTCCTTCACCTATACCGTTGCCGAGAAGGAACTTGTCAACAAGAGCCGTTCCGGAACGGATGTCACCAACCGCTTCGACGACATGAACAAGTGGATGGACGACAACGATGAGAACCTCAGTCGCGAGGACTTCAAGGGCAAGAATGCCGAGCAGAGAAAGCAGCTCACCACCAAGCCGACCGATGCGGAAAGAACCCTGACCGCCAAGGAGTACGAGGCCTGGAATGCCGATATCGATTCCGCCGAGGAAGATGCCGGAAAGCCGTGGTCCATCCCTGCCGAGACCAAGGTCAACTATGCCGATCCTGCGACCCGTCCTGCCAAGGCCGAAGTCACGCTCGATCAGCTTATCGGCAAGGACTACGATGATCCTCTCTGGGACAAACTCATCAGCCAGCTGACGCTTGAGGAACTGACGAACCTCATCAACAATGGTGGCTTCCGCACCATCTCCCTCGACTACATCGGCAAGCCCTATTCCATGGATACGGACGGCCCTAAGGGCTGGACCGGAAACGGAACGGCCGGCAGCAAGCTCAATGCCTATGCCGCCGAGCCTGTCGTCGCTTCCACCTGGAACAAGGAACTTGCCTATGAGATGGGTCGCAACGTTGCCGATCAGGGTCTCTGGGGAAGCAGCGACCGTACCGATCAGGATGCCGGCGGAAAGATTTCTGCCTACACCGGTTGGTATGCCCCTGCCATGAATACCCATAGGTCTCCCTTCGACGGACGTTATACCGAATACTATTCCGAAGATCCCGTCCTCGCCGGCATGATGGCTGCCAATGCCTCCCTCGGCGCCAAGAGCAAGGGTGCCTATGTCTTCATCAAACACTTCGCCCTCCACGATGACGGTGCTGGTGTCGCTGGTTCCTATGATCCTGCGACCGGTTCGTATGCCATCTCCGGCTATCGCGGCTCCAAGGAGAAGGAATCCGGACTTTCCGTCTGGGCCAACGAGCAGGCGATGCGTGAAATCTACCTCAAGCCCTTCCAGATGGCCGTCGAGATCGGTGGTGCCACCGCTGCCATGTCCGCCTTCAACAGATTCGGAACGACCTGGGCCGGCGGAAGCTATGCCCTCCTTACGGAAGTCCTCCGCAACGAGTGGGGATTCCGCGGATTCGTCGTCACCGATATCTCCATCTACGGCTTCCTGAACGTCGACCAGATGATCCGTGCCGGTGGCGATGCCGTCCTCAACTCCGGCGGTTCGCTCACCCTCGGCGGAACCGAATACACCCGTTCCAACCCGACTACCCAGATCTACTACATGCAGCAGGCCGCCCATAACATTCTCTACACCGTCGCCAACTCCAATGCCATGCAGATTCCTTATGGCGCTTCCGTCTACTACATGGCTCCCGAGACGCCTCTTGCCGAAGCTGTCGTCAATACCGCCTACACGGGCGACATCTCCTCTGCCGAACTCAACACGCAGCACAATTATGTCGATCCTTCCTCCATCACCTATGCCGTCACCAACGGTGCTCTTCCTGCCGGTTTGACGCTTGCCGCCGATGGAACCATCTCCGGTACGCCGACCGCTTCCGGAACCTACACCTTCACCGTCACCGCTTCCGTCGAGGGCTATGCCTCTGCCGAAAGAACCTTCACCATCCAGGTCAAGGAAGCTCCGGCGACGGACTATGGCGATGACATCGATGGCATCAAGGGCGATGTCGACGGCGTCAAGGGCGACGTCACCGAAATCCAAGGCGATGTTACCGACATCAACGGAAAGCTCGATGATCTCACCAGCAAGGTCGATGCCCTCCCTGGACAGGGTCTTGCCATCGGTGCCCTCATCGTCGGCATCCTCGGCATTCTCGCCGGCGGTGCTGCCATCTTCCTCCACTTCTTCAAGAAGAACTAACATTCCATAACAATCAAAAAGAAAGCGAACGAAATGAAAAACCTGATTAAAGCAAGTCTCTTTGGCCTCTTGGGATTGGCCTTCTTCCTCCCGTCTTGCAGCAATGGCGGCGGAAGCTCGACGACGACAACCGCGAAGCCCACGACCGAAAAGCCCTCCGTCACGGATACGACCCCGACTCCGGATACCACTCCGGAGCCGGGTCCCGGCGGCAGTACGACCTATACCTTCGAGGCGGAGTACACGGATGTCTCCACCCTCGTCGGTGGCGGAATCTCCGGTTCTGCCATTGGCATCAACATGATCCTTCAGTCCGGCAATGCCTCCAATGGCTGGTATGTCGGCTACACCCACAAGAAGGGTCTCTCCTTGACCTTCGAGATCACTTCTTCTGTTGCTGCCAAGGCGGACCTGAAGCTTCTTCTTGGAACGGAGCTTGGCCCCATGGAGCTCACGCCGACGGCCTATGAGATTACCGTCAACGGAACGGATCTCAACTACACGAAGTTCTCCGTCCGTGCCAATTCCTCCCAGATCGGTACCGATTTCCGCGAATACGCCATCACTCCGCAAATCGATCTTGTCGAAGGCAAGAACACCCTTGTCTTCACCACGGGCGAGAACGAGTACTGCAATGGTGGTCCTGGCGGTCCGCTCTTCGATGCCATCAAGCTGACGACGACATCGAGCCTCACGTGGGAACCTATCGAGGACAATATTGCCTAAGGAGAATCAATTCCATTTCGTAAGCGCGATTGCTGGCCGTGAAAGCGGCCAGCAGTCTTTTTTCGGAAGGGGATATCAAAAATGAATGTCATGAAACGCCTATGGAAGAACAAGAAGACGCGGGTGTGGATGCTGACGTCCGCTCCGGTCCTTGTCCTTCTCCTGACGGTTTCCCTGGTGACGACCCAGGTTCCTCTTATCGACGGAACCCTGGACATCGTCTTCGGCGGAGCCCGTCCGATCACGGCCGGCAACAAGGCCGTCTATGAAAAGCAGTATCAGACGAAGGCGGAAGCCCTCAAGGCTGCAAACGAGTTCAACATCAAGACTGTCGAGGAAGGCATCACCCTTCTCAAGAACGAGGACAAGACGCTTCCTCTTGCCGAGGGAAGCAAGGTCACCGTCTTCGGAAAGAACTCGGTCAATCTCGTCTATGGCGGCTCGGGTTCCTCCGGCGGAAACAACAGTGGCGAGAAGAACACCATCTACCAGTCCCTGGAATCCGCCGGTTTCTCGGTCAACCCGACGATGAAGTCCTTCTATGAGTCTTCCTCCTCCGGTTCCGGCCGTGCCGGCAATCCGGCGATGGGCTCCATCATCTATGGATTCTCTTCCGGCGAGACGCCCATTTCTTCCTATGGTTCCGCCCAAAGGGATTCCTACTCCCAGTATGGCGATGCGGCCATCGTCGTCATCTCCCGTATCGGCGGCGAGGGTTTCGACCTCCCCAGGACGATGCGGAATGCTGCCACGGGTAGCGACAAGGTCGATGGCGCCCGGAATGCCGACGACCACTATCTCCAGCTCGACCAGAACGAGACGGACATGCTCAAGGAAGCCTGCGACAACTTCGACAAAGTCGTTGTCGTCCTGAACACCTCCGCCCCGATGGAACTGGGATTCCTCGACGATCCTGAGCATTATGCCTACAACGAGAAGATCAAGGCCTGCCTGTGGATGGGACTTCCCGGAAACAGCGGCGTCATGGCCCTTGGAAAGGTCCTTGATGGCGAGGTCAACCCCAGCGGCCATACGACGGATACCTATGCCAGGAACTTCAAGGATGCGCCTTCCTATCTCAACTTCGGAAACAACAACGTTGCCGAAGGAAACGGCTATCTCCTGGATCAGACCGGCGAGGGCACGGGTTCTTACTTCGTCGACTACGAGGAAGGCATCTACGTCGGCTATCGCTACTACGAGACGAGAGGACATACCGATGGCGAGGAATGGTACAAG
>CASDOO010000029.1 GCA_949282275.1 uncultured Bacillota bacterium
TAGATATTTTTACTTGCTCTAGTGTTAAAACTTAAACTAGCAAAACACCCCTAAAATTAAAAAGCCCGATTTCTCGAGCAAATATCGTTCATTTTGAGACCCTTGCTTTGTATCAAAATGTTAGTTATAAGATGGCGGAGCAGCAGGGATTTGAACCCTGGCTGGGCTATTAACCCACTGCCGGTTTTCAAGACCGGTCCCTTCAACCACTTGGGTACTGCTCCGCATAAAGTAAGAAAAAGGCCTTCTGTTTTACCAGGAGGCCTGCTTTCTTTCAACGATGGTGGGCGCTACAGGGCTCGGACCTGTGACCTTCCGCACGTCAAGCGGATGCTCTCCCAGCTGAGCTAAACGCCCATGTCATCCATGCACAAGTCATGAACGCAAAAGGAATTATACGCTAGTCAACTCGATTCGTCAAATCCTTTTTTTCAGTTGTTGAATCGATTTCTATGGGGTGTTATCCTATCGAAGGATGAAGAACGTTAAGAAAACGGAGTGGATAGCCTATCTAGGCTATTTCCTTGTTGGCCTAATCGTTGGCTTAATCCTTGTCGGATTGGGCAAATGGATGGAAGGTCTCTTCGTTCTCCTTCCCCTTCCTTTTACCTTAATTCTCTTTCTTTCTTTCCTCATGACATTGAGAGGGAAAAAGGGCATTGGCTTGGTTCTTTATACCTCTATAAGAATAGCCTTGATCCTAGCCATGGTTGCCATTCCGGCTGTCGTTTGGTACTTTGTACCTGTCGTTCATAACTCTGTAAGCGCTTGTCTACTTCTTGCGTCTCCTTTTGAAGCCTTGGCGGTATATATTCTTGCCTTGGTATCCATTCTTCTCGACAAACGATTTCGGGAATAAAAAACATGCCTAACGAAGAAGAAGGGTTGCATCTCGACAACCTCCTGAGGACAGACTTCGGGAACGTCATGCCTCCGGAATTCATCTCTTCCCTTCTGGCGATGCTTGTCATCGTCGTTCTGGTTTTCGTTGTTTATTTCAAAGGAAAGAAATATGGTCCGTTCGATAAACCCAAGGGAATCGTCAATGCCGCCGAGATGCTTGTCGAATTTGCGGAAAAGAATGTCAAGGAGCTGATGGGAAAGGATTTCCTTCCTTTCACGGGATATGTCCTTGGCCTTGGTCTTTATATTTTCATTTCCTTCATCATCGGCATGATCGGCATCCCCAATCCCATCGTGATTGGACCGGACGCCATCATCAATGAAAACTGGCTTTTCAGGCCGCTCCCCAACCCCTTCACCAATCTGGCCTTCCCGCTCTCCATTGCCTTCATGACGATCATCCTCATCCAGGCGTATGGCATCAAGTACAAGAAGGCAAAGTACTTCATGAAATTCGTTTCCCCGATTCCGGCAATCGAGCTTGTCTCGATGTGGGTTCCGATGCTCTCCCTCACTCTGCGTCTTTTCGGAAACGCCTTTGCCGGTTTCTGCCTCATTACCCTTTCCTACTGTGCCCTAAGTGGCATAGCGAATGGTTTTGGTTTGGTTCTAGGTCCCGTCCTTGTGCCCATCGTTCATGCTTACTTCGATGTTTTCGACGGTTTGATACAGACGGTCGTTTTCCTGATGGTCACGATGCTCAACATCGCCCAGGAAGGTGCGGAGGAAGAAGCCGTGGAGACCGTCCAACAGACCGCGAAGCTCCAGGCAGGGAACTAGAAGAAAGAGTTTCATTTATTAAAGGAGGAAACTTATGTCTCTTGATGTCATCAACTTCTTGGCAGAAACCACGGATGTCGCTGCCGCTGGCGACGCCACAAAGTTCTGGGCTATTGCCATTATCGCCATCGCCATGGCCATCGTCGGAACCATGGAAGCCCTCGCTGTCATCTTCACCCTCAACGGCACGGCCAGGAACCCTGAGGCCGCTTCCAAGATGAGAACGACCATGCTTATCGGTGTCGCCTTGGTCGAAACCGTCGCCATCTACCTTCTTATCGTTGCCATGCTGCTTCTCTTCGTTGCCTAATCGAAGAAAACTTTTCGGACGATGAAGAAGCTTCTCACACTTGCCGCTGGCGTTTTGCCTTGCCTTTTGTTGCTCTCCTCCTGTTCCATCGATTCCGCCAGCGACAGCATCACCGAGACCATCAACGATGCCATCCCGAACCTCTATGTGACCCTCGCCCAGCTGGGTGCTTTTATCGTGATGGTCGTTTTGGTGATTGTCTTCGGCTACAAGCCGATCAAGAAGAAGCTTGATGCCCGCAGGGAATACGTCAAGAAGAATCTCGATGAAGCCGATGAACACCTGAAGAAGGCCAAGCAGGCGCAGGATGAGGCCGATAGCAACATCACTGCCAGCCGCATCAAGGCCAACACGATTGTCGAAGAGGCTAGAAAGCAGGCACAGGAAGAGGCCAAGCAAATGATGGAAAAGGCCCAAGAAAGCATCGACCTGCGCCGTCAGCAGGGCGAGAAGGAGATCGAGGAGCGCAAGAAGAGTCTCGAAAGGGATACGCATGACCAGATCATCCAGAACGCCTTGGATGCCTCGAAGGAAATCCTGGGACGCGAACTTACCAAGGAAGACAACGACAAGATGATTTCCCAGTTCCTTGACGACATGAACAAGGACGAGGACAACTGACATGAATCCGCTCTATCTCCATTATGCCTCGGCCATCTTCCAGGTCGCCATCGAGGAGGACAAGGGCGTTCGTTACAACAACGACTTGGCTCTGGTCAACCTCTGCTTCCGGAAGCATCCGGACTACCTCAAGTTCCTGGATTCGGAACTGTCGGATTCGGAATACCGCATCGCCTCGATCGACAGGGTCTTTGGATCGGATCGTCTTTCGCCAGCGGTAATCGGCTTCTTGAAGATCCTTGTCCGAAACAAGGGAATCAAGCATTTTGGAGATATCTACAAGGCCTTTGAAGGCCTTTATGACAAGAAGTGGGGCATTCTCCGCGGAAAGGTCTTTTCGCCTTTCCCGCTGGATGAGGAAACCCTAGTCCGTCTCGAGAAGGCATTCTCCAGGAAATACGGAAAGAATGTCGTTCTCGAATCCATTTTGGACAAGCGTGTCATCGGCGGCATGCGCGTCCAGATCGAAGACCATCTCTTCGACTATTCCATCGCAACCAAGATCGAGACGATCAAGGAAAGGCTCCTGTACGGGAAGGACGACTAAAGGAGGATAGGCAATGCCAGATCAATCCAATATCAATCTCATCAGCAATCTCATCAAGAAGGAAATCGAGAGCTATGAGAACAAGATCGAAACCAGCGATGTCGGAAGCGTCGTCTCGATAGGAGACGGCATTGCTACCATCTATGGCCTGGACAAGGCCATGTATGGCGAGCTCCTTCTTTTCAAGCACGGCGTCTATGGCATGGTCATGAACCTTGAGGAAGATTCCATCGGTGCCGTCATCCTTGGGCGGGATACCGAAATCTATGAGGGCGACGAGGTCAAGAGAACCGGACGAGTCGTTTCCGTTCCTGTCGGCGATGCTCTTCTCGGCCGTGTCGTCAATGCCCTCGGACAGCCTCTTGACGGACTTGGCGAAATCCAGAACGACGGCTTCATGCCAATCGAGGCCCCGGCTCCCGCAATCATGGACAGGCAACCTGTCAATGAACCTCTCGAGACCGGAATCAAGGCCATCGATTCCATGATTCCTATCGGCAAGGGTCAAAGAGAATTGATCATCGGAGACAGACAGACGGGAAAGACTGCCATTGCCATCGACACAATCATCAATCAGAAGGGCAAGGACGTTATCTGTATCTATTGCGCCATCGGACAGAAGAACTCGACCATCGCCCAGATCGTCGACAAGCTCAAGTCGTTCGATGCCCTGAAATACACCGTCATCGTCAATGCCTCCGCCAGCGAATCCGCGCCGATGCTCTATGTCGCTCCCTATGCCGCCACGACGATTGCCGAATACTGGGAGAAGAAAGGCAAGGATGTCCTTGTCGTCTATGACGATCTCTCAAAGCATGCCGTTGCCTATCGTGCCCTTTCCCTGCTTCTGAAGAGAAGCCCGGGAAGAGAAGCCTACCCCGGCGACATCTTCTATCTCCATTCGAGACTCCTGGAGAGGGCCTGCCATCTGAGCGCGGAACTTGGCGGCGGCTCGATCACTGCCCTTCCGATCGTCGAGACCCAGGCAGGCGACATTTCCGCCTACATTCCGACGAACGTCATCTCCATCACGGATGGACAGATTTTCCTCAAGACGGAGCTCTTCAACGCTGGCCAGAGACCGGCCATCGATTCCGGTCTTTCCGTTTCCCGTGTCGGCTCCGCGGCCCAGATCAAGGCCATGAAGTCCGTCGCCGCCTCCATCAAGATCGAATTGGCAAGCTATGCCGAACTTCTGGATTTCTCTCGCTTCGGCTCCGATCTGGACCAGGTCACCAAGAACGTCCTGCGCCATGGTGCCGTCTTGATGGAAGTCCTCAAGCAGAAACAGTATTCTCCGTTGACGATGGAAGACGAGATCGTCGATATCTTCATCGCCCAGAACAAGCTTATCGACGACATCCCGATCGACAAGATCCACGAGACCCTCGTCAGCATCAGCCTTTATATCCACAACCACATGCCGGAAGTCTATACCGACATCAAGGAGACACGCCTTCTTTCGGATGAGACCAAGAAGAAGATACAGACGGCGGTCAACGACGTCCGCACAGGCATGCAACGGTAAGCAAACATGTCCGAATCCTTGGTCGAAACGAAAAGAAGGATCCGCACGATCCAATCTACCGCCAAGATCACCAAGGCGATGAAGCTCGTTGCCTCGGTCAAGTTCCAGAAATGGAAGAAGATTTTCGATGACGACGAAGCCTATCGTCTTGCCATGCATGACGTCATGGTCCGCACCCTCCAGTCGATTCCCCCGCGGGACTACATGCATCAGGATTGCCTTAGGACCTTCAACGACACGAAGAACCTTTATATTGTCGTCACTTCGTCCCTGGGCCTTTGCGGATCCTACAACTACAACATCTTCAAGATGCTCGACCCCGTGCTCAAGCCGGATGACGAGCTTCTTCTCGTCGGACAGAAAGGCTATCTCCATTACAAGGACGGTCCCTATAAACTGATTCTGGACTATCTCAACCTTCTCGACGACCTGACCTATCAGAACGTGAAGAAGATGCGCCACTTCGTCGTCCGCAAGTATCGTGCCGGTGGCTATCAATCCGTCACCCTTGTCTATACGATCTTCAAGAACAGCCTGACTGTCGTTCCGACGATAAAGAGGATGCTGCCTTTCGACTTGGAACACTATCACCTCGACGAGAATGTCCCCGACTACAAGCCTATCTTCGACCCCAACGCCGGCGAAGTGCTCCGTCTCATTCTCCCGCATTATCTGGATGCCTCCTTCTACAACAAGTTCCTCATGAGCGAAGTCAGCGAGCAGAGTTCACGGCGCAATGCCATGGAGACGGCGACCGATTCCGCCAACGACCTGACGGACAAGCTCCGCATCATCTACAACAAGTCCAGACAGGAAAACATTACGCAGGAAATCACCGAAGTCATTGCCGGTGCGACGGCAAGCAAGAAGCAATACGACTAGGAGGAAAGAAAATGGCTAATTATGGAACCTTGGTCCAGGCGATTGGACCTGTCATCGATGTCCGTTTCAAGGAAAACAACATTCCGCCCCTTCTGGTCGCTTTGAAGGTCAAGCTGGACAGCGGGAAGGAACTCACGCTGGAAGTCCTTGAGCATATCGGCGACGATACCGTCCGTTGCATCGCCATGGGTGCCACGGAAGGCGTGAGAAGGGATCTTAAGGTCCTTGACACAGGAAAGCCGATTGCCGTTCCTGTCGGCACGCCCGTCTTGGGAAGGATGTTCAATGTCCTTGGCGAGCCAATCGACAATGCCGGACCTTTCGAATGCGCCGAGCATCATTCCATCTACAACGATCCTCCGAAATTCCAGGACCAGACCACGAAGGCCGAAATCTATGAGACCGGCATCAAGGTCATCGACCTTCTCTGTCCCTATATCCGCGGCGGAAAGGTCGGTCTTTTCGGCGGTGCCGGTGTCGGCAAGACCGTTCTCATCCAGGAACTCATGAACAACATCGCCACCCAGAAGCACGGCATCTCCGTCTTTGCCGGTGTCGGCGAGAGAACGCGTGAAGGTAACGACCTCTACAACGAGATGAAGGAATCGGGCGTTCTCAAGAACACGGCCCTTGTCTTCGGACAGATGAACGAGACGCCTGGCGTCCGTATGCGCGTCGCCCTTTCCGGCCTGACGATGGCCGAGTATTTCCGCGACGTCGCCCATGACGACGTCCTTCTCTTCATCGACAACATCTATCGTTTCACCCAGGCCGGTAGCGAAGTCTCCGCCCTTTTGGGAAGAATGCCTTCCGCCGTCGGCTATCAGCCGACGCTTGCGACCGAGATGGGCCAGCTTCAGGAACGTATCGCTTCCACGAAGAACGGCTCCATCACGTCCATCCAGGCGGTCTATGTCCCGGCAGACGATTTGACCGATCCGGCCCCTGCGACGACCTTCAGCCACCTCGATGCCAAGACCGTCCTCGATCGTTCCATCGCCTCCTTGGGTCTTTATCCTGCCGTCGATCCCCTGGCTTCCTCGAGTAACTTCCTCGACCCCAACGTCGTTGGCAAGGAGCACTATGAGGTTGCCCGTGGCGTTCAGGCCATCCTCCAGAAGTACAAGGATCTCCAGGACATCATCGCCATTCTCGGTATCGACGAGCTTTCCGAGGAGGACAAGCTTGCCGTCAACCGTGCAAGAAGGATCCGCAACTTCCTTTCGCAGCCTTTCTTCGTCGCCAGCAAGTTCACGGGCCGGGAGGGAAAGTTCGTCCATCTCGAGGAGACGGTTGCCTCTTTCCGCGCCATCCTCGAAGGCAAGGGCGACCACCTTCCCGAAGAGGCCTTCACTTATGTCGGCACCTTCGATGAGGCCGTCAGGAAGGCCGAGCAGCTCAAGACCGAGCAGCCTCTCCAGAACAAGGAAGAGAAGAAATGAACACCTTCCAGCTGGAAATCATCACCCCGCTGAGGAAATACGCCTCCAGGCAGGTGGAATCCATCTCCGTCGATACCCATTTTGGCCAGATTTCCATCTATGCCCATCATGAGGACATGATCGCGAACGTCGAGATCTCTCCCCTTGTCATGTATGCCGATGGGAACGTATACCATTTTGCCGTGTCCGGTGGCGTCCTCTATTGCCTCTGCAAGGAAAACAAGGTCCAGCTGATCGTCAACGCCATCGAGTCCTACGACGAAATCGACCTTCAGCGCGCCATTGCCGAGAAGGTCGCGGCGGAAAAGCTTCTTATCGAAGCCAAGTCCATCAAGGAATACAACCAAGCCGAAATCGCCCTCAAGAGGGCTGTCAATCGTATCAACGTCAAGGAAAAGTTCAAGTTCTAGGACTTCTCCTTTTTCAATTTCCAAAGTCGGGACTGTTTTCCCGACTTTTGTTTTCAAGACGGAATCGTCTTGGCGATATGTCTGTCATCTTTCGGAAGGAATTCGTGAAGTGGGATTGCGAGGAAAAGGCAAGGTAATGTGAAATCATGGCAATGCTCCAATCGCTCTCGAGAAGGATCTTCTTGCTCTGCTCGATTTTCTGTTTGAGGATGTAGTCCTTCAGCGTCTCTCCGACCTCCTTGTGAAAGCGGTGGGAAAGGGCGGAGACGGAGAGGAAAAGGGAGGAAGCGATATCCTGGACGCGAATGTTTTCCATGATGTGGGCGGAGACGTAATTTGCTACATCCCTGGAAAGCTTCGAAGCGGCTGGAGTGATTCTCAGGAAGGCAACCCTATCGATATAGTCCCGGATCATTTCCAGCTGAAGTTCGAGCGTTGCGGGATAGTCGTTCATGGCTTCGGCTTTCTGGATATAAAGATCGGAAAGCTCCAGGGCAACATTGGCATCCAGTCCTCCTTCGATGGCATAACGGGATACCAGTGTTGTCGTGACGATGAAGGTATTCTTTGCCTGGCGAAGATAGTTCTGGGAAAGAAGGCCTGCCGTAATGGATGGCATCTTGGATATCATGTTCTCGAAAAGGCTTCTGTTCCCTTCCCGGACGATACGATGGAGCAAAGCCTCGATCGGAAGCGTGTTATGCGGCGTGGATCGGACTTCCGCCTCTTCTGGATCCTCTTTCTTCTTTCTTTCTTTCGTCAAGATCGTCTTAAGACTGCCCATTTTTCCCGTGCGGAGGAAATCGACAAGCAGAAGTGTCTGGAGAAGACGCTCCAAGGGGAGCGGGGGAATTGCCTGCATGCCGGTGACGAATCTTTCCTGTTCTTTGTCTTTCAAGCCAAGACGGATGGCCTTGTAGCGCAATTCCACATCGTTTTCCGCTTCAAGAAGGTCATCGTTGTCCTCAACACACTGACTTCCTTCCAGTGCGATTTCATCGATGAGTACAACAATGTTCCCACGGA
>CASDOO010000030.1 GCA_949282275.1 uncultured Bacillota bacterium
AAAAAAGCCCGGCTTCCCGGGCAAATCTCGCTAGGGTGGTGCCCCGTGCCAGAATCGAACTAGCGATTGGTCCTTACCATGGACCCGTTATACCACTTAACTAACAGGGCATTTACAGCGAAAAATAGTTTATTTGATTCCGCTGTATAAGTCAACCCATTTTCAATTTTTAAGTGCCTTTCGAAACATCTCGACACTTCCCCGGCGAATCCCCTTGATATTGAGCGTTTCATATTTCAGGAGGCTAACCAATCCGATTTTTTCAGGATTCTTCTTCACGTTCTTTCTTTCCGTCAGCATGACTTCTCCCGTCTCGAGATGGGAAAGGAATAGGCAAAGCTCACAGGCCGTCTTGACGGCTTCGGAATCTTGCTTGCCATCCAGGATGACGACATGGGAGCCGGGATAATCCTTCACGTGGAAAAACAGGTCTTCCTTCTTGGCTATCTTGAAAGTCAGTTCTTCGTTTTGGAGTCCGTTCATGCCAAACCCAATACGAGTTC
This sequence comes from uncultured Bacillota bacterium, assembly GCA_949282275.1. Taxonomy (GTDB): domain Bacteria; phylum Bacillota_I; class Bacilli_A; order RFN20; family CAG-288; genus Enterosoma. The sequence continues at coordinate 504 of CASDOO010000030.1, forward strand.
CGGAAGGCAAGAGCAGATAATGAGGAACATAGGTTTTCTTCTTGCTGACCTTCTGGATGGCAGATTTTTTGCCTTGCTTCTCCTTTATATAGCCTTCCTCCAGCAATTCGCTCTTTAGCTCCTGGATGTCGCGCGGAGTGCCGTCCTTGGCTTCCAAAAGCTTTTTCCGAAGATATTCGACTTCGTCCTTCGTTTTCTCTATCAAATTGCCGAGAATCTGATTCGCCGATTTTGCTTTGGCATACTTCTTGAAATAGCGGTTGGCATTGTGCACGGCATCGAATCGAGGATCCAACGGAATGGAATAGCCATCCCTTTCGAGAACCCTGTCCCCTTTCTTTATTTCGGCTTGATAGAGATAAATGACCTGTCCATATTCGAGATATTTAAGGTTGTCTTGGGCATTCTGCCGATCTTCCTTCAAGTTCAAGAGCTTCTTTTCGGCAATACGGATTGCCTTTTCGATAAGGTCAAGAAGCTCTTTTATCTTGCTGTTCTTCGCAATTTCCTTCTGATCCTTGACAAATGAGGAATAGATCTGGCTTGGAAGAATAGGAACGGCCTCTTCGATCCCAAAATGGAACGGTAGAATATTCTTCCCGACAAGATAAAGAGTCTTGCTTGAAAGCAATTCGTTCAAGGCCTTATTGAGATCGCCGATCTTGGCAACATATTTCTCTAGGGCTTTGAAACAGGCATTCGACAGATAGGGTTTGGCCTCTTCCAAGCTATGGACGTCATTGGTCAGGACAGGTCTTGGCTTGGGATAGGCGTATTCAGCATTTCGGGAAAGGAGGACTCCTTTTTCCAAATCGATTCTTTCGTGACAAAGGGAGACGATCTTTCCATAGGGATAGGCAATGATATAGCAATTGGGATGGTTCGGAAAAAGCTCGACGATAAGATCATACGCCGAATTCATTTCCGTAATATCCCGTTTGTCGCTATCGATATGGATCGTCACGACGCGTTCCCCTTGAAGTTTCTCGACGGAACGGATTCGCCCAAAGGAAAGCTTCTTCAGCGAATTGAAGAAGGGCGAGTTGTCATCGACCTTCTGATATCGGTCGAAAGACAGGGTTATGAAAGGATTGGACGGACTCAAGGAAAGAATGATGGTTCCTTTATTCAAATCGCCATTCGGTTCATATCGGGAATAGGGCAAGGCATAATCCGTCGTAGACAAAGCAAAAGGTTTGGAAAACACTCCGTTGACAGAGTGTTCCCCAAGAAAATCGACAATAAGGGACAAAGAAAGATTATCTAGTGCCATTTTTATATTTTCTCAAGGATATTTTTAGGATCGTCCTTTGGTTTTACACCATATTCGGCATAAATGATGACTCCGTCACGAATAACAAATGTGCTTCTTATGACAGCTTCGTATTCATGCCCATATAGCTTCTTCTTGCCAAAAGCATGGTAAGCCTTTGCGACCTTGCTGTCCGAATCCGAGAGAAGAAGGAAAGGAATCCCCTCCTTCTGGCGAAACTTTTCGTGCCTTACAAGAGAATCAGGACTGATTCCGACAACAATTGCATCTTTTGCCGCGAATTGCGAATATAGCTCGGTATAGCCTTTTGCCTGAAGCGTGCATCCCGAGGTCATGTCTTTCGGGTAAAAATAGAGAACGAGCGATTTTCCGGAAAAGTCCCGTATGGAATGGACGTTCCCATCGCTTCCCGGCAATTGGAAGTCTGGAGCGACATCACCGATTTTGAGCATTCTCTTTCCTCCCATGAAATTCCAATTATTCTATCAATTATCAAGGGCAAGAAAAAGGAAAAGACCCGTCGCCTTGACCATACCTTCTCTTCCGCTTGTGATAGAATTAGGCAGGAGAAAAAACATGACCAAAAATCTTTTCATTGAAATAATGCCGGTTCTTGCCGCATCGTCCGATATTCATGAGTTCGAGCCTTATATGTTTGCCGTTTGGCTTTCGGTTTTTTCCTTGGCTTGCCTGATCGAGATGGTCACCACGAAACTCGTTGCCGTCTGGTTTGCTTCCAGTGCCTTGCTCGCTTTGCTCCTTTCTTTTATACCTGGAGTTCCTTTCTGGGGCGAAATCATTGCATTCGTTATTGCAACCCCTTTGTTTTTCATGATAAGGCCTTTGATTCAGCGGAAAATTCAGAAGAAGTCAACAGAAGACAAAGAAAACTGACTCTGCTTTTTCGAATTTTAACATTCACCTGCTTTCATGCCGCAGGAACACTTGTGAGCCCCTGTAAGTGTTTCTAGGTCCACGGCTTTGAACCAACAAGAATGTCTATCTCAAATACCTGCGTTCAAACTCCAGAAAACATGAAAAAAGCCCGATTTCTCGGGCATAATTTTTGATTTGGTGGAGCTGATGGGGATCGAACCCACGACCTCCTCCATGCCATGGAGGCGCTCTCCCAGTTGAGCTACAGCCCCAAAACGGTTGTTTTCGAAGCGAAAAAGATTTTAATATATTCCAGTTTTATAGTCAACTTTTTTCAAAAGGTTTTCAAATTTGAAAGGCATCTGTGAGATTCTGTTCCGAGAACTCGTCATCCATGACACTCTCTTCGCTCTCGCCCAATCTTGCCTTTTCGAGCTCTTGACGGAAGACGCACGTCAAAACATCGATTGCCAAATTCTTTTTGCCGTCATTGTTGACGATGACATCGGCATAGTTGCTTGACGGGGCTATAATCTCTTCGAACATCGGTTGGACCGTGTTGAAGTATTGCGTGACGATTCCCTCAAAATCCCTTTTTCTCTCGTGTCGATCGCGGATCATTCGACGGAGAAGCCTTCTCTCCCGACTTGCCGAAATGAACACTTTGAGATCGCCGATATCCCTCAGCTTTCTATCGACCAAAGCCATGATGCCTTCGACCACGACGAGCTTGCTTGGCACGATGCGCTCTGTTCCCGTTTTCCTGTTATGTATCGTGAAATCATAGATAGGCTTATCGATTGCCTTGTCTTCCTTCAGCATACGAATCTGTTCACGGATAAGCTGCCAATCGAAAGCCTTTGGATGATCGTAGTTGACCTTTTTTCTTTCTTCCAAAGGCAAATCGGTTTGATCCTTATAATAATCGTCAATCGTGATTCGCGTAACATTTTCGGCACCAATATTTCGGATAACTTGGGTCGTAACGTACGTTTTTCCAGAGGAGGACCCACCACCGACCAAAATGATTCGCGCCATAGCAAAAAGCCTCACTTGTTAAATAGGTTAGCAGAAGAAAGAAAAATTATCACCATTTTGCTAGAAAAGTTGATAAAATATGTTGGAAAAAATAGGTGGGTAATTTATGAAAAACAAGAAACTGCTGTTCGTCGCATCCCTTCTCTCCGTTCTTTCCCTTGCCGGATGCACTGTCGAAGAATTCTGCGGAACCAACAACAATCAGCCGCCGGCAACAACCGAGCCTGAGCCTTCCGAACCGGAAGTTGCTACCGACATTTTCGGCAACGTCATTCCTGGATTGGATAGAAGTGATAAAAACACGAGCATCCATACTTTCCAGAAAATCAGTGGAAAAGCCGGGCAGGAAGGCGGCACTCAAACCTATAGTGGTGCGATTGCTGGCTATGTCGATGGCAACGTTGCCTATGGTTGGACCGAGTACACTGTCGAAGAATGGTACAGCACTTATGGTGTTGCCGTCAAAGTGACTTTCAGCGATGAGGGAAAGGCCCTTTCGCTCCAGATCGGCGCTTCTTCCGAGGGCGCCCACAACTTCACTCCTAGCTATGCCACGACTGCTCCGGAAGCTTACAAGGATTATCTCAACAACCTTCAGAAAAATACCGAAAAAATCGTTATCGGCAAGACTTCCAGGGAACTTGTCGACGCCCTGAAGGACGTCAAGATCGATGTCACGGCTGCTGCCGCTGCCGATCAGTTCGTTCCCGCAGACGGATCCATCCTCGGAGCCGGTGCCACCCAGACCGAGACCCGTGTCGAAGGCGCTGTCCTTGCCGCCGCCGCCTCTTGGCTGATTGATCACGACCCCATCAACAACACGACGTTCGAACCCGTTTCTTCTTACTGGGCCGATAAGAAAGACACCATTACCGACAAGGCTGTTGCAAATCATGTAACCAGTAGCGGAGACAAATATTACAGCTCCACCGTGTATTCCGGTTGGGGCAACTTCTATGGAATCGCCCTTGAAGCCACCGTCCAGGACAAGAAGATCACGGATCTCAAGTTCGGTGTTCCTTTTGAAGGTGCCCATAACTATACTCCTATGTATGCCGATGGCAACCTCGATCTTTACCTCAACTATCTCGACAAATTCGAAAAGGCTTTTAAAGACCATATCATCAACAAGGAGTTGACTGCCGAGTTGGTCGCAGGGGCTTCCATTGATTTGACAGTTCCTGCAAAAGATGGCTTCCACTCTATCCCTGGCTTAGTTTCTGCTGGTGAAACTCAGTCTTATGCAAGAGCCTCCGTTGCCCTTGCCAATCTCGTCAACGAAATCCTGAAGTAAGTTTTCTGACAGCAAAAAGAAAGGTCGATCCACATGGGTCGGCTTTTCTTTTGGAGAACGGAACATGAGAACGGAAATTGATCTAAGGACCTACCGCAAAAGAAACCAATATGAATGGTTTCATACCTTTCCCGATCCCACATATGGATTCGACGTCGATATCGATGTCACGAACGCTGTTTCCCTCGCAAAGAAAAAGGGTATTTCATTCTTCGAGACTTTTCTCTATTTCATAATGATGTCCGTCAATTCTGTTCCGGAAATGAAACTGCGTGAAGTGAAAGGACACGTCTATCTCTACGATGTCATTCATCCGACCTTTACCGTCATGGGCAACGATGGCATCTACCAAAACGCCGGATGCGAGATGGAAACGGATTTCGATAAGTTCGTCCATGCCGTAAGGAAAACAATCGAAGCCGCCAAGCTTCTCCCTTCCAATGAAGAATTGGATCGCTATCCAATGTGCCGGGAACCCAATGTCATCTATGCGACTTCCATCCCCATTCTCTCATTAAAGGGTGTCCGACACCCTACCCCTGCTTACAACTACGACTCCCTTTCCGTTCCAAGAACGCTTTTCGATCGATACCGAAAGGATGAAAACAATCACTATCACTGCACGCTCAATATCACTGTCAGCCATACCTTTGTCGATGGTTTCCCTTTGGCACATTGCTTTCAGGAAATCCAAAGACGTATTGATGCCATCGGGCAATAGCTATTCTTGTGATTTTCGTTTCCTTTTCTTATACTTTACAAGTTGAATTGTAAAGACTTCATACATGGAGGTTACCTATGAGCGAGTTTGTCTTGAGTTGCTGCACGACTGCCGATCTTTCGGAGGCAAAATTCAAGGAAAGAAATATTCCTTATCTCTGCTATCACTATGTTCTTGGCGACATGCAATATGTGGACGATCTTGGCAAAACGCGCAGCATGCATGAGTTCTACCAAGCCATGAAAGATGGAGCAGCCACGAAGACCTCCATGGTTTCCGTCGGAGAATACTACGACTACTTCAAGGGATTCCTGTCCCAAGGAAAGGATGTCCTTCATTTGACCCTTTCTTCCGGAATCACGGGGTCCTACTCTTCTGCTTTGACGGCAAAGACCATGCTGGATGGCGAATTCCCGGATAGAAAGCTCTATATCGTGGATTCTCTTGCGGCTTCCTCCGGATATGGCCTTTTGATGGACAAGCTGGCTGACCTTAGGGACGAAGGAAAGAGCATCGACGAAGTCCATCAATTTGCCTTGAATCATCGTCTCAATGTCAATCATTGGGTTTTCTCGACGACGTTGGAATACTTTGTCCGTGGCGGCAGGATTTCCAAGACGGCCGGTTTCTTCGGCAGCATGCTCAACATTTGCCCAATCATCCATGTCAATGCCGATGGCAAGCTCATCCCTGGCGAGAAAGCCGTCGGCGTCCGAATCGCACAGAAGAGACTTCTTTCCAAGATGGAAAAGCTCGCCGACAATGGTTTGGACTATTGCGACAAGTGCTTCATTTCCCACTCCGACGTCCCGGATGAGGCAGAATCGCTTGCCAAGCTGATTGAAGAGAAATTCCCCCATTTGAAAGGGAAAGTCGAAATCTACGATATCGGAACCACGATTGGATCCCATACCGGTCCTGGAACCGTTGCCCTCTTCTTCTGGGGCGCAATGAGAGAAGATCATTCCAAGTAAAGTCATTCCAGAAAAGGGGTATCACCATGGTCAAGGCCATATTCTTCGATTTGGACGGAACTCTGCTTCCAATGGACGAGAAGGAATTTACCAAGGGTTATTTCGGTCTCCTCTACAACACCGTCAAAGACAAGGGCTATGACAACATGGACAAAATGGTTTCGACCATCTGGGGTGGAACCAAGTGCATGATACTCAACGATGGTTCCAAGACAAATGAGCAAGCATTTTGGAACTACTTTGCCGGAATCTATGGCGAAAGCCGTTTGAAAGACAAACCACTTTTCGATAACTTTTACGAAAATGGCTTCAAAGACTCCAAAGCATTCTGTGGAGCAAATCCTCTGGCAAAAGATATCGTCTCCTTTGCCAGGAACCATTTCGATAAAGTCATCCTTTCCACAAACCCCATCTTTCCTTACGCCGGAACGAAAACACGCCTTTCGTTCGTTGACTTGAATCCAGAGGATTTCAACTATGTCACCACATACGAGAACTCTTACTATTCCAAGCCAAATCCGGAATATTTCCATGCCCTCCTCAGGAAATTCCATCTGGAGCCCGAAGAAGTCCATCTCTTCGGAAACAACACCCATGAAGACGGGGACTGCGCAAAGGCCTGCGGCATTGCCTGTACCTTGGTTCAAGGCAATATCATTCGGGACCCGAACACGAAGGACAGCTATCCGGAAATCGCCATGGCTGACGTCATTCCGACGATGGAAAAGTTCCTGTCTCGATAGCAGCATGAGGTGGCCTTTCGGAAAAAGCCACCTTTTTGTTTCCCATTCCTCAATTTCCCGTTCGAAAAACGACCTATCATTTCGATCCGTTTTGTACTATCATAATTTCAATATCGATTGGAGGTTGTTAGTCATGGCAGAAACAAAGGAAACGATGGTTGAGGAGAAAGTCGAGACCAAAGTCGGCGGAAAGATCTATCACGTCTCGAAACGCTCATCGGACGGAAAATGGCAAGTCCGCTTCGCCAATGGCCAGAAGGCCATTAAGCTCTTCGACACGAAGCAGCAGGCCATGGAATATACGAAGACCATGGCGGAAAACCAAGGTGCCGGCGTTCTTGTCCATCCCAGCAAGGGAAAGAACAAGGGAAGATTCAGCAGCAAGTAGATCGTTTCTCCAGGATTGCCTATATGTTCCAGTTGGGCAATCCTTTTTCTTATCAAAAAAGCCTGACCGGAAGCCAGGCTATTTATGTCTTTTTGGAGCGGCCAACGGGAATCGAACCCGCATATGAAGCTTGGGAAGCTTCTGTTCTGCCACTGAACTATGGCCGCAGAATGGCGGAGCCTAGGCTCCGCCAATATTATACACGATTACTTGACCAGCTGGGACTCGGAAGCGGTAGGGGCAGGGGGAAGAATCTCCTCTTCCTCTTCCTCGAAGAAATCGGGAAGCGGACGGATTCCGGTACCGGCAGGAATCAGCTTTCCGATCATGACGTTTTCCTTCAGGCCAACGAGATTGTCGACCTTTCCCTTGATGGCGGCATCGGTAAGGACACGGGTCGTTTCCTGGAAGGAAGCGGCAGAGAGGAAGGATTCCGTATCCAAGGCGGCCTTCGTGATACCCAGGACGATCGGACGGCCGACGGCCGGCTTTCCGCCATGGACGAGGGCTTCCTTGTTGCTTTCGGTGAAGTCGATGTGGGTGACCTTGCGACCAGGGAGAAGGGTCGAATCGCCACTATTGATGATGAGAAGACGATTCGTCATCTGACGGACGATGATCTCGAGGTGCTTGTCGGCGATGGCGATACCATTGCCGGCATAGACAGCCTTGACTTCCTTGATGATGTAGTTGCGAACGGTCGCCAGATCGGTGCAATCGAGAAGTTCCTTGAGGTTGATGTGTCCCTTGGTAAGGGCCTGGCCGGCCTTGACTTGATCGCCCTTGGCGACACAGGGGACGGAGAAGGGATAGGAAGTGAAGGTCTTCTCCTCAAGCTCGTTCTTGATGGTGAAGATCTGCCTCTTTCCCTCTTCGTGCACTTCGACGACTTCGCCGCGAATGGTCGTGATGAGGGCAAGGTCCTTGCTCTTGGGGTTTCTGGCCTCGAGAAGCTCCGTGACACGCGGAAGACCGGTCGTGATGTCCTTCTGGCCGGCAACGCCACCGGTATGGAAGTTCTTCAGGGTCAGCTGCGTACCCGGCTCGCCGATGGACTGGGCGGCCATGATACCGACCGTATCGCCGATTTCGGCAAGACGGCCCGTGGCAAGGTTACGGCCATAGCAGTGGATGCAGACGCCATCGGTGGAATCGCAAGTCAGGATGGAACGGATTTCGACTTCCTTGATGCCGGCATCGACGATGTTCTGGGCGATATCCTCATCGATGAGGCTGTTCTCGGCAACGATGACCTCACCCGTCTCAGGCGAGACGACATCGTGCATGGTGAAGCGGCCGACGATGCGATCGTAGAGGTTGGAGATGAGTTCGCCGGAATCGTCGCGCAGCTCGCGGACGACGATGCCATGATCGCAATGGCAGTCTTCTTCGCGGACGACGACATTATGGGAGACGTCGACAAGCTTTCTGGTCAGATAGCCGGAGTCGGCGGTCTTCAGGGCGGTATCGGCACCGTTCTTACGGGTTCCGTGCGTCGACGTGAAGTATTCGCTGACGGAAAGGCCATCGGCATAGCAGGACGTGACCGGAACCTCGATGGCACGGCCGGTGGAGTCCAACATGCAGCCCTTCATGCCGATGAGCTGCATATAGTTGTCCTTGGAGCCTCTGGCGCCCGATTCCATCATCATGAACATCGGGTTTCGGCTGGCTTCGGCCATACGCTTGTTGAGCATCTTCGTGATCGGGCCAGTCTTGAGCTTGTTCCAGTAGTCGACGACGGCATTGTGCCTTTCGTCCTCGGTCAGGTATCCTTCCTCGAACTTCTCCTCGATCCTTTGGACCTGACGGCGTCCTTCCTCATAGAGCTCATCCCTTCCCTTGAGCGGATTCATGTCGTCGAGGGAAATGGTAAGACCCGACTTGGTGCAGTAATCGAAGCCTTGGTTCTTGAACAGATCCATGATATGGGCGGTCTCGACGGCGCCATACTTGCGGAAGACGAAGTCCATCATCGTCTGGATGCCCTTCTTGTCGATAGGCGAACGGAGAGGCTGGAGACGGCAATATTCCTTGAAGGGATCGAAGTTGTCTCCTTCCTTGAACTTGCCGGATGCGATGACGGCATCGTAGGCCGATTTGGGCGTGACGAAGAAAGAATCCGGCGTGGTGACGAAGTTTTCGGAATAATCCTTCTTTGCCGTCTTGCTGTCGCGGAAGGGGAAGTTGATATACGGGAAGTCCGTGGGGAAAATGGCGTTGAAGATCAGCTTTCCGATGGTAGTCAAAAGATAGGATTCGCACTGCTTTTGGGACAGGGATTCCTTCTGGAGGGAACTGCCGGGAACATAGATACGGGTATGGAGGGAAAGAAGGCCATTGTGATAGGCCATGATGGCCGTGCCGGGATCGGAGAAGACCTTTCCCTCATATTTCTCATAGGAGCGGAACTTCTCGGCCTGTCTGGGCTCGCCTCTCTTCTCATAGTAACGGGCATAGTCCTCATCGATCTTGATATCGTCCTCCAAGGTCAGATAGTAGTTTCCGAAGATCATGTCCTGGGAAGGAACGCAGATCGGCTTGCCGTCGGAAGGCTTGAGGATGTTCTTGTTGGCAAGCATGAGCGTGAGGGCCTCGACTTGGGCCTGTCTGGAAAGGGGCACGTGGACAGCCATCTGGTCGCCATCGAAGTCGGCATTGAAGCCAGGGCAAACAAGAGGATGGAGACGGATGGCCTTGCCTTCGATAAGGATGGGACGGAAAGCCTGGATGCCAAGCCTATGAAGCGTCGGGGCTCTATTGAGAAGGACGGGATGATCCTGGGCGATTTCCTCGATGGCATCATAGACCTTCGGGTCCATCCTGGCGATGAGTTCATCGGCCTGTCTTTGGGAAGTCACTCCGGAATCCGGATTGGCGATAAGGGCATGGGCAATGAAAGGACGGAAAAGCTGAACGGCCATTTCGCGCGGAAGACCGCATTCGTCCATGTTGAGCTCCGGTCCGACGGCAATGACGGAACGACCGGAATAATCGACTCTTTTTCCGAGAAGGTTCTGACGGAAACGGCCCTGCTTTCCCTTGAGGGTGGAAGAAAGGGACTTGAGAACGGTGCCGCCGTTGGAGGAGGAAGGCTTGTTCCTCCTGTCGTTGTCGATGAGGGCATCGACGGCTTCCTGAAGCATACGCTTCTCGTTGAGCATGATCACGTTCGGCGCATGCTCTTCCATCTCCTTCTTGAGACGGTTGTTCTTGATGATGACCTGACGATAGAGATCGTTCAGGTCGGAAGTGGCGTAACGGCCGCCATCAAGCTGCATCATCGGACGGAGATCGGGCGGAATGACGGGAATAACGGTGAGAACCATCCATTCGGGCTTGATGCCGGAATTCTTGAAGGATTCCAGGACCTCGAGTCTCTTGATGGCCTTGATTCTCTTCTGGTTCTTGTCGCCGGTCGAGCTCTTGAGATCGGCCGTGACCTGACGGATTTCTTCGTCAAGGTCGATTTCCTTGAGAAGCTTGAGGACGGATTCGGCACCAATTCCGAATTCCGCGCCAAGATACTTGTGGACGAACTTGCCGACAGTAAAGAAATCCAAAGGCTGATTCGCCTTCCGGATATGGCTGAGATAGTACTGGCCTCTCTGATAGTCGGCATCGCCATCCTTGAGCTTTCCGGCCTTGAAGATTTCGTTGTCGATGACCTGCTGGAAGACCTCTCTGGCAGTCTTTTCGTCCAGGACCTGACGATAGCGCAAAATCTTGGACTGTCCGGGATTGACGACGATATGGGAAACGAAATAGACGACTTCCTCGAGCTGCTTCGGGGGAATGCCAAGGACAAGGCTCATCTTGGAAGGGGAGCCCTTGACATACCAAATATGGGTGCAGGGGAAGGCCAAGGCGATATAGCCCATCCTTTCGCGACGGACGGACTTCATGGTCACTTCGACACCGCACTTTTCACAAACCTTTCCGGCAAACGTGCGTTTCTTGTAGCGACCGCAATGGCATTCGTAATCCTTGACAGGACCGAAGATCTTTTCGCAGAACAGACCGTCGGGTTCCGGCTTCTGGGAGCGGTAGTTGATGGTCTCGGGCTTTGTGACCTCGCCCTTTCCCCAATTGCGGATTTCTTCCGGGCTGGCCAGTCCGATCTTGATGGACTTAAGCTTGTTGAGATCAAACATTATTACGCGACCTCCTTAGTTGTTCTCGTCTTCGTCCTGAGCAGGGTTCGGTTCAGGATTTTGGTTGTCTTCTTGTTCTTCTTCCGTATCCTCAGGGACATTGTCTTCCTCGAGGTGGGCATTGTAGGCCCTCTCCATCTCTGCCCGTTCTTCCTTCCTTGTATCGAAGTTGACGATTTCATGATGGATACGACGGGATTCCCTCTCGGCATCCTCGGCAATCGTGTTCATGTCGATCGTCTTGTCGCTTTCGTCATAGAGGGTCACATCGATAGCAAGACCCTGAAGTTCCTTGATAAGGACGCGGGTCGATTCGGGCATGTTCGGCTTCGGAATCGGCTTGCCCTTGAGAATGGCCTCATAGGTCATATTGCGGCCAATCATATCATCGGACTTGATGGTAAGCATTTCCTGAAGCGTATAGGCGGCGCCATAGGCTTCCAACGCCCAGACTTCCATTTCGCCGAATCTCTGTCCGCCGTTCTGCGCCTTTCCGCCGAGAGGCTGTTGCGTGACGAGAGAGTAGGGGCCGGTCGCACGGGCATGGAGCTTGTCTTCGACCATGTGGTCAAGCTTGATCATGTACATGACGCCAACGGCAATGCGCGAATCGAAGCGCTCGCCGGTCTGGCCATCGTAAAGGACGGTCTTGCCATCGGAATCGATGCCGGCAATCTTCATCATGTCGGCGATTTCCTCGGCCGAGGCACCATCGAAGACAGGGGTCGAAACCTTGACGCCAAGCTTCTTGCAAGCCAGACCCAGCTGGACCTCGAGGACCTGTCCGATATTCATACGGGACGGGACGCCCATGGGCGAGAGCAGGATGTCGATCGGCGTACCATCAGGCATATAAGGCATGTCCTCGACGGGCAGGATGCGGGAAATGACGCCTTTGTTTCCATGGCGGCCGGACATCTTGTCGCCGACCTGGATCTTGCGCTTCTGGACGACGTAGACCTTGATGGATTCCAAGACATCCGGGGGAAGTTCATCGCCCTTGGCACGGGAGAAGGTGCGGACATTGAGGACAATGCCTTCGCCACCATGAGGAACCCTGAGCGAGGAGTCCTTGTCCTCGTCGGACTTGGAAGAGAAGATAGATTTCAGAAGATGATCGTTGTTCGTCTCGGTCACCTCTCCCTTGGGAGTGGTCTTTCCGACGAGAATATCGTTCTCGTGGACCTCGGTTCCCGGAACGACGACGCCCTTCTCGTCCAAATGGGCCTTACGGTCATCCGAAAGGTTGGGAACGTCGCGGGTAAACTCTTCGTCGCCGAGCTTGGTCTTTCTTCTTTCGATGGAATATTCCTCGATGATGATATTGGTGAAAAGGTCTTCGGAAACGCATCTCTCGGAAACAAGGACGGCATCCTCGTAGTTATATCCGTGCCACGTGGTGAAGGCGATAAGAACGTTCTGTCCCAGAGCCAATTCACCATTGTCCATGGCCGGACCATCGGCAATGATCTGTCCGGAATGAACGCGATCGCCAACCTGGACGATAGGCGTCTGGTTGATGCAGGTACGCTTGTTGGACCGGATGAACTTACGAAGACGATAGCTTCTCTGATCGCCGTTGTCCGTCTTGATATCGATAGTGGCGCCATCGACATAGGTGACAATGCCATCGACTTCCGAAAGAAGGGCTTCGCCGGAATCGTGGGCGATCTTGTCCTCGATGCCGGTTCCGACAAACGGAGCATGCGGGTGGAGAAGGGGAAGAGCCTGTCTTTGCATGTTGGAACCCATCAAGGCTCTCTTTCCGTCATCGTTTTCAAGGAAAGGAATACAGGCAGCGGCAATGGAAACGATCTGCTTCGGGGAAGCATCGATGAAATCGACCTCGTCACGATTTGCCGTAATGTATTCGCCGTTGCGACGAGCGGAGAGTTGCTCATCGAGGATTTCGCCCTCAGGACTGACATGGACGTTTGCCTGGGCGATGATATGGTTTCTCTCGCCATCGGCAGAAAGCCAACGGACGTGTTCGGGATTGTTGTCGACAAAATGCTTCTTTACCGGACGATAGGGAGTTTCGATGAAACCGTACTCATCGATCTTGGCATAGCAGGCAAGGTTGCTGATAAGACCGATGTTCTGGCCTTCCGGCGTCTCGATAGGGCAAATCCTGCCGTAGTGGGTCGGGTGGACATCGCGGACGGCAGAAGAAGCGCGGTCACGAGTCAAGCCGCCACGTCCCAAGGCAGAAAGCCTTCTCTTGTTCGTGAGTTCGGCAAGAGGGTTGGTCTGATCCATGAACTGGGAAAGGGAATCGGAATTGAAGAAAGAATTGACGGCCGAAGTAAGAGCCTTGATGTTGATCAGGGAAGAGATGGTGAGTTGGGAAAGATCCGAGGTCGACATCCTGTCATGGATGGTTCTCTTCATCTTGGAAAGACCGGCACGGAACTTGTCCTGAATCAATTCGCCGACACAGCGGACCCTCTTGTTGCCAAGGTGGTCCGTATCATCGATTTCGCCAAGGCCATCCATAAGATTCAGCATATAGGAAAGGGAAGCGATGATGTCCGGGATGGTGATGTGCGTTTCGGAAATCGTCAAATCCGTTCCAATGACATTGATAGGATCGGAATGCTCACTCTTGCGAACACGAACAAGATTGACGGCATCATGCTCATCCAATTCGCTATTGGAAGAAACATGGATGGTATGGTTTTCGTTACCCTCGAAGAATCTATCCTCCTGGAGGCGCGTCACTTCCTCGATGGTCAAGCGATGGCCCTTTTCGAAATAGACTTCGCCATCCTTGGAAATAAGATCCTGATCGAGGTAGACATCGGCAAGACGAGAATAGACGCCAAGCTTTTCCTGAATCTTGAAACGACCGGCCTTGCCCAAATCATAGTGTTCCTTGTCGAAGAAACGCTGTTTAAGCATGATCGTGGCAGATTCAAAGGTATAGGGTTCACCCGGACGAAGCTTGAGGAAGATGTCGCCGATGGCCTCATGGGCAACTTCGAGAGGATCGCTTTCCATCTGGACAGGGTTCTTGGCAATCGCCTTCATCAATTGCTTCGAATTGCCGAACAGGCCCTGAATGCCCGTAATGACACGGGGCGTGCCATCGGAATCCGTATAGGATTCCTGATCTTCGATGGACGCGGAATCCGAAACAAGTCCCAAAGCTCTCAAAAGAGTGACGGCAGGCACTTTCTTCTGCTTATCAATACGGACGGAGAGGAAATCCCTGTTATCCGTCAAATATTCCAGCCAAATGCCTCTCGCAGGAATAATGTCGGAACCATAGATGTTCTGGATATCCGCATCATTCTCGCCTTTATCGTTCTTTTCGGGAAGCTTGGAGAGGGCAACATCCCCAATCTTGCAGGAAACATAGGCACCCGGGCTACGGATGAGCTGAGAGGCAATGCATTTTTCCGAGCCATTGACGATAAAGGTTCCAGAAGGCGTCATCCAAGGGAAATCACCCATGAATATTTTCTCTTCGACGATGGTGCCATCCGGATGTTTCAGCCGCATGACGACATGCAAGGGCGCACAATAGGTGAGATTGGAAATCTTGCATTCAAAATAGTCATGCTTGGGTTCACCCCAAATAGCGGAAACATAATCCAGTTCGGCAATCTGATCCGTTTCATAAAGATGGGCACGCTGGTCTTTGTTGGAATAGACAGGAAAGATGTCACGGAAAACATCATCGACGCCCTTGTCACGGAACCAGCGGAAGGAATCCAGCTGAACGTCGCAAAGATTCGGAAGAGGAACGGACGAGAACGTCTTGGAAAAATCAAGACGACCGTTTTCGTTTCTCTTATATTTGGAAAGGCTCAATTCACCCATGTTTATACCTCGTGTCTTTTCTTCCGCGTTGCGGATCGAATCTTTAGATGCTCTACAGGAAGGCTTTCAATAAAGTTACCTATAGACAACTAAGCCCACCCCGCCAAAAGGCAGGGTGGGTCCTTAGTTCCAGAAAAGTAAGACGAGTTACTTGATTTCGACTTCGGCGCCAGCGGCAACAAGCTGCTTCTTGATGTCTTCGGCAGCAGCAGGGCTGATCTTCTCCTTGATCGGAGCAGGAGCGCCATCGACAAGCTTCTTGGCATCCATGAGGCCGAGACCAGTGATAGCCTGGACAGCCTTGATGACAGCGACCTTGGCAGTGCCAAAGGACTTAAGGATAACGGAGACTTCGCTCGGGCCTTCGGCAGCCTTGGCGGCAGAAGCGGCAGGAGCGGCAGCGGCAGCAGCCTTGACTCCGAACTCTTCCTCAATAGCCTTGACAAGGTCCATGATTTCGACCATGTTCATCTCCTTGAGGCCGGCGATGACATCTTCCTTGACTAACTTAGCCATTTCTTTTTTCCTCCATTGAATGGTTTAACAACAGCAACCTAAGCTTAAGCTTGAGGAGCTTTCTCCGCCAACGCCTTGAGAGTCAAGGCAAATTGGACAAGAGGAGACTGCATGGTGGAGAGAAGGACGCTGAGAGCGTTGTTCTTGGTTCCGATAGGAGCCAGTTCGGCGAGCTTTTCCTGATCGCAATAGGCACCTCCGATAACGCCGCCCTTGATGGCGAACTTCTTGGAATGGTTCTCATAGAAGTCATTGAGAACCTTGAGACCGGCACCTTCTTCGGCAGAAGTTACCAGAGCCGAAGGACCCTTGAGAGCCGAATCCAAGGCAGAGAGGCCATCTTCATCGATGGCTTTCTTCATCAAGGAGTTCTTTCTCACGGAGAGCTTGGCGCCAGCTTCCTTCAAGTCGTGACGAAGCGTGTTGATTTCGTCGACGCTGAGCCCAGAATAAGAAACGATAATGGCCGAATGAGCACTCTTGAGAATGTCATTCAGTTCAGCAACGGTTTCTTTCTTTTGGGCCAAGACTTGCTGATTCATCTTTTCACCTCCTTTGTCTAAGTTGGTGTATGAGACAATATACTTTTGACTGGTTCAGTTACTCAATCCTCGGTAACGAATTAAGCCCCTTTGCACACGGGCAGTTACTGTCTTAGGTATATTGAGACACCCGTAACGGATTTCGACGTGTTAGATGGCAATATGGATGCCAGGGCCATAGGTAGAGGAAACAGTGCAGGAGCGGATATAGACGCCTTTAACGGCGGCAGGCCTGGCTTTGGTAATGACCTCAATAACAGTCTTGAGGTTATCAGCCAACTTTTCGGAATCAAAGCTGGCTTTTCCGAAATTGATAGCAAGATTGCCGTCCTTATCGTTGCGATAGGAAATCTTTCCGTTCTTGATTTCCTTGATGGCGGCAGCAATATCATTGGAGACAGTGCCGGTCTTGGGGTTAGGCATAAGGCCTTTGGGGCCAAGAACACGGCCCATTCTTCCAAGGAGACCCATCATGTTGGGAGTAGCCACGATAACATCGAAGTCAAACCAGTTTTCCTTGGTAATCTTATCCAGCATATCCTGCTGTCCGACATAATCGGCTCCAGCTTCTTTGGCGGCCTCAGCCTTGTCGGTAATCGCAAGGATTTTCTTGGTCTTTCCGTTTCCATGAGGAAGGGTGATTGTTCCCCTAAGCTGTTGATCAGCTTGCTTCGGATCGATATTGAGACGGAAAGAAACGTCAATGGACTCATCGCACTTGGCGGTGGCAGTCTTCTTGACCAATTCGCAGGCTTCTCCAATGGAGTACTTCTTCGACTTGTCGACAAGTTCAAGACTGGCTCTATATTTCTTGGAATATTTCTTCATGTTCTTGCTCCTTAGTCATCGATGGCGATTCCCATGCTCTTTGCAGAGCCTTCGATGCACCTTTCAGCCGCTTCGATGGAATCGACGTTAAGATCCTTAAGCTTGTATTCGGCAATCTTACGAACATCGGCGCGAGAAACATGTCCAGCGACCTGCTTCGGATTTCCGCCCCTGTCCGTGCCCTTGCGGCCTTTCTCGATTCCAGCGGCCTTAAGAAGCAAATAGGTGACCGGGGTGGTCTTGAAGGCCATGTCGAAAGTTCTGTCCTCATAGATAGTGAGAACACAGGGGACAATCTCTCCCTTACGATCGGCGGTCTTCAGATTAAACTCCTGGCAGAACTTGCCACCAATACCAAAAGGTCCAAGCTTTTGACCAAGTTTGGCAGGGTTGGCTGCTCCGCCTTCGGCTCTGATAATCAGAACCCTTGTGACTTTTTTCACGATGATTCCTCCTTAATTTAGAATTTTCGTGCCGTGGTTTTGCCGACTAGTCACCGGCCTCCCACGATAGGTTAGCGCCCATAAAAAGGGCATAAAATGCCTAACCTAAAAAATTATAAGCTCCAGAACAACAAATTGCAACAAAAATTATTATATATTTTATCACAACAACTAAAAAATGGAACAACAAAAAAGCGGCGGCGAGCTATCTTGCCCCGAGGGGTATTGTCGCCGCCGCGGCGCTTAACTTCCGAGTTCGGGATGGGATC
>CASDOO010000031.1 GCA_949282275.1 uncultured Bacillota bacterium
CTGGCACGGGGCACCACCCTAGCGAGATTTGCCCGGGAAGCCGGGCTTTTTTCGTTATGGCTTGGTGTGAAATGGTGTGCAAAACGAAAATTTGTTTTTTAAGTCTCGATGGTGATAATTTTGGCCCTCAATCCCCCATTTCTCATTTGCAGGTTTGGTCAAGAAGCGTGAGAAACACCGTAAAAGACGGATCCTGAAAACCATCCCTCCAAGGGCCATCAGGAACAAACGAATTAATGAAACTGGCGGGATGTGTGTCTGAAGCGAGATAGGGCTATTTCTTTTTGATTCGAGAGCCGCCGTTCTCTTTTGACGGATTGAAACTGTTTGCCATCGAAACATCACTCGGCATACGCCAATCGCCACGCGGAGAGATTGCGACGGAACCAACCTTTACGCCATCAGGAAGACAACTTCTTTTGAATTGTTGGCTAAAGAAACGCTTGAAAAAGATATCCAAAGTTTTCTCAATCTCTTTTTTCGATATCTTTGGAAAAGCGATTTCCGCCAAGGCAAGAATCTTTTCTTTGCGAAACCCGTTTCTCAGGAAATGGTAAATGAAGAAGTCATGCAGGTCATAGCTACCGATGATTTCTTCCGTTTTCTGGACGATTTTGCCATCTTTTCCGGGAACCAGCTCCGGTGAGATTGGTGTATCGGCAATGGATATGAGGACTTCCTTGAAACCCGGATGATCCTCGGCATAGTCCACGATCAGGGCACGGACAAGTGTCTTTGGAATCGAGATGTTGACGGCGTACATGGACATATGATCGCCATTGTAGGTCGAGAAGCCGAGGCAGGCTTCACTTAAGTCTGCCGTGCCGACGACAAGTCCGCCAAGCTTATTGCTTTCGTCCATCAAGACGAGCGTCCGTATGCGGGCTTGGGCATTCTCGTATGTCGTATCATAGAGGTTCGAGGGATGATCGATGTCATGGAGATGCTGATGAAGCATTTCCCCGATTGGAATTTCATGATAGGTGCAACCGATGGTTTCGATAAGTTTTTTCGCGTTGGAGAAAGTCGTTTTGCTTGTGGCCTTGGAAGGCATGGAAAAGGCGTGGATGTCTTTTGGAGGCAAGCCGAGTCGATCAAAGGCCTCCTTGCAGACCAAAAGCGCCAGTGTGGAATCCAATCCTCCGCTGACTCCGATGACAACTTTGTTGACGTTGATGTTCTTTAGGCGAGTCGAAAGGCCCTTTGCCTGAAGCTGGAGAATCTCACGGGAGCGATAACGGCGATTGGAACCCGCGACAAGGAAAGGGTGGGGATCGACATAGTCCGGAAGGAAGCGGATGTTTTCCGTGGAAGGTATGGTCAGGACGGTAAAATCCTTGTCCGAAACGCAGTCAAAGACGCTTTTGTTGCGGATTCGATCGTTTTGTATACGGTCGACATCGATATAGCCGATATGAAGACCGGGTTCGTCGTAGACATCGAAGATCTTTCTTCCTTCTTCGAAGAGAAGCTGATGACCGGAAAAGACAAGATCCTGTGTCGACTCTCCGATTCCGCTCGAACAGTAGAGATAGGCAACATAGTCCTTTGCGGATTGCATGCGGACAAGATCCTTCCGGTATTCCCTTTTCGAGATGGTCTCATCGGAGGCGGAGAGATTGACGATAAGGTTGGCGCCGGCAAGGACGGCATCATCGCTGGGGGGCTTGATGACCCAGAGGTCTTCGCAGATTTCGCATCCAACCTTAAGTTCTCCAAGCGAAAAGAGAAAATTGTTTCCAATGGGTATGCTTGCTCCAAGGCAAGGGACTTCCTTGACGGGAAGATCCTTGGCTGAAGAGAACCAACGTCGTTCGTAATACTCGGCATTTGTCGGAAGATATGTCTTGGGGACAAAGGCTAGGACTTGTCCATCGTTGAGGACCGCGGCAACGTTGTAGAGCTCGTTGACGACCCGCAATGGCAGACCGACGAAGACGAGCATGTCCTCGGGAACCTCTTGGGCAATCAAGGAGAGCTGCAAGAGGCTTTCTTCTGCGAGGACGGGATGAAGGAAAAGGTCCTGGCAAGTATATCCTGTCAATGAAAGCTCGGGGAAGACAAGGACCTGGACGTCTTCGGAAACGGCTTTTTGGATCAACTGGCGGATTTCAAGGCCATTTGCCGCCACGTCCGCGACATGGGTCTGAAACAGCGCGGTAGCGACTTTGTAATAGCCATAGCGTGAAGTCATAGGATATTGTCCTCCTTGAGAATGTCAACGACATATGAGAAAGTCAGGGCCTTGATGGTCTTCAGGTCCTTGTGACGCAAGGCTTCGCGAATCCGGGTGGAAGATATTTCCTGAATGTCTTCGCCGGCGTCAAGGAAACGGAAGTTTTGACGGTATTGAATCACAAGGGGATTGGCAAGGATGGCTTTCATGTCGTCGTTGTGTCGTCGCATCATCAGAAAACGATTTTCGGATAGAAGCCTGTCGCTCTCGTGCCAACGGTTCAGCTCGGATATTTTTTCCGTGCCCAGTACAAAGTAAATGATTTTGGTTTCATACTTTTCCTTAAGATAATTCAAGGATTCATATGTAGAGTGTGTTTTTTCATCAACTTCAATTGTTTCCAAAAGGGTGTCTTTATGCCGTTGGCAATATTTGTCTAATATCTTCAATCTTGTTTTCAACGGAAGAATGTCGGATTCTTCAAATCCTTTCCACGAATTCATGAAAGTATCCGGGGCAGGCAAGAGGATTGCCTCTCTTGCGTCCGTTTTGCTTTTTGCGAAACGAAGAATCCTGTCATGTGCCTTGCTGAGGGGGTTGAAAGTCCCGCCCAGAAGAACGATTCTATCCATTCGAGTTCTCCTTCACCAAACGGAGCTTTTCCTCGTATAGGGATTTCGTGAAATCCAGATAATGGATATGCGGATACTCGAAGCGCTGTTCTTCCTCCCATAGCTCGTTTTCGACTTGGTAGCGAAGGAAATCTCTTCGCTCCTGCATGCTCGGGGAAGGAATAAGGACTTTTCCTTCTTCCATTACCTTTTGGTGCATTTTCCGATATTCGACATCGGAGAACGATATCTGTTTCCAGGGCTTGCGAGGATAGATGACGGGATAGGGATCGGCATTCCCGACGATTTCCTCCTTGAACGAGAGCAAATCGGCAATGGCCTTTCCATTGGAGTAGACACGGTAGATCTCTTTAAAACCAGGCGTCGTTATTTTCTCGACGGTATTGCTAAGTTTCACTTTGTTGACAAGCTTGCCGTCTTTTTCAATGGCAGCAAGCTTGTATACCGCACCAAAGACCGGGTTGCTCTTGGAAGTGATGAGGTTTTCGCCAACGCCGAAGGAATCAATCATCGCCCCTTGGTCGATGAGAGAACGGATTTTGTACTCGTCAAGGGCGTTGGAGGCGATGATCTTGGTTTCTTCGAGATTGTTTTGATCGAGGATCTTCCAGCACTTTTTGGAAAGGTAGGCGAGATCGCCGGAATCGATACGCACGCCTTTCAATTTCAATCCCCTGGGGTGGAGATATTCCTGAGCGAGCTTGATTGCGTTCTGGATTCCCGAGCCCAAGACATCATAGGTGTCGATGAGAAGCACGACATTGTCGGGATAAATCTTGCTGTATGCCAAGAAGGCATCATATTCGTTTTCGAAGGCCATGACGAAGGAGTGGGCCATCGTTCCGCTGACGGGGATGCCGAACTTCTTTCCGGCGAGGACCGTTGCCGTGGATTGGACACCGCCGATATAGCTGGCCTTTGCGCCAAAGACTGCGGCATCGAAGCCATGGCTTCTTCTTGCGCCGAAATCGCTGACCGCCCTGCCTTTTGCTGCGAGGACGATGCGGTTCGCCTTGGTTGCGATAAGGGATTCGTGGTTGATGAGGGACAGGATGGCCGTTTCCACGATCTGGGCATCCAAGAGCGGGGCGACGATGGTGACAAGTGGCTCCTCGGGATAAACGATGCTTCCTTCCCGGAAGGCATAGACATCGCCACGGAAACGATAATCGGCGAGATAGGCAAGAAAGGCATCGGAAAAGATGCCAAGGCTCCGTAGGTAGTCGATATCGTCCTTTGCGAAGGAAAGGCCGGAAAGGAACTGAAGGACATCCTCGAGACCGGCGAAAACGGAATAGCTGGCGTTGTCGGGATTGTCCCGATAGAAAACATCGAAGACGGCTTTTCTCTCGGCGTTTCCCGTCTGAAAATAGCCATTTGCCATCGTCAGTTCGTAAAGGTCGGTCATCAACGCCTCATTTCTCCCATAGAACATGGCACACCTCTTTTTTCTATTTATTTTATAGGCGGGACCGAGGTTTTCAAGAGCCTTATATATGGAAAAATGTTGTTGCTTTATATTGTGGCTATGATAGAATATCCGTTGGCTAATTGTGAACTACACCCCGGTAAGGTTTATAGTTTGCTAGATCATGAAAGGATTGAACAATGCAACGCCAGAC
>CASDOO010000032.1 GCA_949282275.1 uncultured Bacillota bacterium
CGGCAGCGGGTTTCTCCTTGCGGATGGCCTGCTCCAGACGGGCGGCCTTGCCCTTTCTGCTGCGAAGGAAGAAGAGCTTCTTCCTGCGAACCTTGGCGTGCCTGAGGATGGTGACGGAAGCGAGGACAGGGGAGTTGACGAAGAAGTTTCTCTCGACGCCGATTCCGGCGGAGTCCTTACGGACGACGAAGGTCTTGCTGACGCCAGTGCCGCGGATGGAGATGACAACGCCTTCGAAGGCCTGCTGTCTTTCCTTGTTTCCTTCACGGATGGTGACCATGACGCGGACGGTATCACCGGTAACGAAATCGGGGATGTCGCTGCGGATCTGGGTAGCAGTGATCTGCTGAACCAAGTTCTTGTTCATTTCTTTTCTCCTTTGGAATTCATTGTGATGTCCCCTCATTCACCGGCTGTGACATGCCGGGCGGACTGAAGGTGAAGCCAAAAATGGCGAAAAAAATATATCACAAAAGCCCTTGGCCTGCAAGTCCTTTCCACATTGTCCGCGAGTCGAAAAGGGAGACGAAGAAGTGGCGATTCCGATCGTTTCGGCTTCGGAAAAGAAAGGCCTCTGTCAACGAAATGGAAGCAAGGAAGAAAAAAAGCATTTTTTGCAATCCAAAAGGGCAAAAAGATTTCGATGGGCCTCCTTTCTTTTCTTGAAAATTATTTTCCGTATTCCTATAATTAAAATTGATTTCAACGGAGGAAGATAGCGTATGTCTTATACAATGGACAAGAATCTCGAAGAAGGTCTGAATCTGCTTGCGGAAGGCAAGAAAATCGATACGGCCCTCAAGCTCATCAACAAGTCGGCCCGAAAGGGAAAGACCAAGGGAAAGTCTTTCTTCGAGGTTGGACGCATCGTCCGTGAAGGTATCCCCGGCATGGAAGGCAATCCCGAGGACGCCAGGAAGTACTACGACAGCGCCATGAGCCATTTCGCCAAGCTGGACGTCAACACCTTGGATTGTCTGGACTACCGCGAAATGGGCGATTACTACAATTATGCCCTCGGTACCGAGGAAGCCGACAAGAACAAGGCCCTCGAGTACTACAAGAAGGCCGTCGAGCTGGGCGATGAAGTCGCCAAGGAAAGGCTTGAGCAGGTCGAGAAGGAACTCTCCTCCGGATCGGCCGCTACCGCCCCTGCCCTTGCCACGCCTGCCACCAAGGAGACGGCTGCCACCACGACCGTTGTCGTCGAGGAAAAGGAAGAGGCCTATCCTGTCGTCGAGCATGAGCCTATCCCCGAGGAGCAGAAGACGATTGCCGTCACGCCTGCCCCGGTCGCCGATGTCAAGCCCGAACCCGCCGTCGTGACCGAAGTCAAGACTGTCGCTCCCGAAGTCACTCCGGCTCCGGTCGTCGAGGAAAAGCCGGTCGTCGAAGAAAAAACCGCCATCGAGGAAAAGCCTGCCGTCGAGGAAGCCCCGAAGGTCGAAAAGGCTCCCGAGATCGTTCCGGAAGGCAAGACCTACGCTTCCGACAGCGCCAAGGTCCAGCATGTCATCGAGGGCGATCAGATCCTCATCCGTGCCATCCGCCTCATCGACTCTCCTGTCTCCACCGAGAAGGAAGTCGCCGATGGCGTCGAGCTCCTGAAGACTGCCGTCGAGGAAGGCTCCATGAGAGCTGCCGTCCTCCTTGCCTATCTCTATGAGGGCAAGTCCTCCTTCGTCTCCCCCAACTTCGAGCTTGCCAAGCAGAACTACGAGATTGCCATCGCCAGAGGCTCCTCCGTTGCCGAATACCGCCTCGGCCTTCTCTACCTCTCCGAGGATACCTACTTCTATAACGAAGCCCTCGGTCACGAGCACATCGTCAAGTCCGCCAGGGCCGGCTATGCCCCTGCCCTCAACTACATCGGCGATGCCTATCGTTCCAAGGTCACCAATCCGAAGAACCTCGATATCGCCTATCGCTACTACTCCCTTGCCGGCGAGAGAGGCTATGGCCTTGCCTACCACAACATGGCCGAGATCGATGCCTCCCGTCAGGAAATCGCCCTCTCCAGGGAGCATGAGAAGTACGCCATCCTCAACGGATACGATCCGGATACCTGCAAGCAGGATCCCCTCACTTCCTCCCTCCACCTCTAATCCGAAATCCAGCGCAAAATAAAAAGGTTGCCGCCCAATGACGACAACCTTTTTCCTTTGCGAATCTATTTCTTCGGCAGGTAGTGAAGCACCCTGTCCGTCTTTTCCGCCGAATAGCCGTTAAGCCGCATGACTAGCTCCCTGTCCTTTTCCCTTTGGGCCTTCTGGGCTTCCAGGATGCGATCCCTTGCCAGGTCGCTGATTGCCTTGGTGTCGAGGTCCTGGTATGCCTCGGGAAGAATCGGCTTGCAGAAGGTGGCCTGAATGGGATAGCGCTTGTAGTGATAGTGCTGGCCGAGGATCCTGTCCGTAAGATAGAGAGAGAAAGGAACGATGGGAAGGGAGAGCCTTGTCGCGACCTTGAAGGAACCGGGATGGAAGGGGAGGGGCTGGAAATCGGGAGCCTTGGACCTTGTCCCTTCGGGGAAGATGACATAGGAGAGCCTTTCGTCTTCCTCCAGCTTCTTCTCGAGGCTGGCAATGGCCTTGATCTCGCTTCGTAGGTCGTCCCTGTCGATGAAGGTGCTGTCCAATGCCTTGGCGACCTGGCTTGCGAAGGGCATCTTCTCGACCTCCTTCTTGCAGAGGAAGCCGACAGGCCTATTAAGGATCATGACCAAGGCGACGGGATCGAAAAGGGAGGCGTGGTTACCGACAAACAGGCACTGTCCCTCGGGGATGTTCTCCGTCCCTTCAAGGACGAAATCGATATGGAACGAGCTCTTGTTGAGCTTCTCGAGCAGTCCCTTGACCTGACGGAAGCGGACGTCGAGGTCGTATTTCTCGGGATGCTTGGAATAGGTGTTCACCTTCGGAAAGCGGGAGAGGATATAGGGCCATCCGAAGAAGACGATACGGGCCATCTTTCTCATTTCTGTGTCCTCCTGGAGAGATAGACGCTGGCGGAGAGGGGGCTGACGATCGCCAGCTTGACATAGCAGTCCTGGTTCTCGACGTTGCCGCTCTCGTTGAAGACGAGCTGGCTATAGTCCTCGAAAGAGTAGGTGAAGGAGTTCTTGGTCGGGTTGAAGAGGATATAGATGGTGAAGTCCCGCAGCCTGTAGTTTATCTTGACGGCATTGAAGGGCAGGTTCTCGAAGGAAATCAAAGAGCGCAGCTCGTCGTGCTCCTTTCCGACGAGGCTGACAAGCCTGTCCTTGAAGGCGATGGCATCCTTGAAGAAGAGGTAGAGATCCTTCCTCTTGTCCAGAAGGTCGTAGTCAAAGCCATTGATCTCGTCTCCGGCATCGTAGGAATTGCCGTTCCCGTTCTTGGAAAGGCCGATTTCCTGTCCGGCATGGAAGAAGGGGATGCCACAGGCCGTCAGAAGGGCAAGGGTGATCATCTTCATGCGGCGGAAGATTTCCTCGTCGCTCTCGCCCGGGCAGCAGGCCTTGAGCTTGTCGTAGAGGGTGTGGTTGTCGTGGCACTCGACGAAGTTCAGGGACTGGTCCGGCGAGGAAAAGAGCGGGGCAAAGGCGATGGCGATGGATGAACCCAAAAAGACATGCTTGAACCCATCGAGATAGTTGGTATCCCCGGAGAGGTATCCGCGCACGGCAAGGCCAGAGGTCTCCGTCTTTCCCTTGACGACATCCCGGAAGCGGTCGTTGAAGAAGGCGGAAAAGGGCATCTTGTAGGAATTGTATTGGGTTGCCTTCATGTCCGCCGGAAGATTCGTCCAAAGGTCCCAGCCTTCGCCATAGAAGAGAATGTCCGGCTTTTTCTCGGAGAGTTCCTCATAGGCCTCCTTCAGGGTCTCGATATCGGTGATGCCCATCAGGTCGAAACGATAGCCGTCGCAGTCATAGAAGGACAGAAGATGATGGAGGGAATCCTTGATGAGCTTCCTTGCCATGTAGTTGCGGCTCTCGATGTCGTTTCCGCATCCCGAGCCGCTGGAAAGGGTCATGTCGTTGTTGTGCCGGAAGTAGTATTGCGGGACCAGGAGGGAAAGCGAATTGAAAAGGGCGGAATAGACATGGTTGTAGACGACGTCGAAGACGACCCGCAAGCCTTTCCTATGGAAGCTTGCGACCAGATTCCGCAGTTCGACGATGCGGGAATAGGGATCGTCGGGCTTGGTGGCATAGGAGCCCTCGGGTGCGAAATAGAACGAAGGGTCGTATCCCCAGTTGTAGGTCGAGAAGGGATCGTCGTCATCGATGGTCTGGAAGTCCAGGACAGGCTGGAGCTGGACATGCGTGACACCAAGGCTGGCGATATAGTCCAGGCCCATCGGAAGGCCTCCCTTCGTCAGAAGGCCGTCCCTGGAAAGGGCGACATAGGTTCCCCTGTCGGAAAGGTCCGTCCGGGAGGTCATGTCCCGGATGGAGCATTCGTAAATGACGTTCTTCGTCCTCTCCTGGGCCGGGGGAAGATGCTCTCTCTCCGTCTTGATGCCCAGGACCTTTTCGGGATCGAGGACATAGCCATAAAGGGAATTCTTCCCGAGGCCGAAGGCATAGGGATCGACGACATCGTAGCTGTCGCCGAAGATCTTCGGGCAGAAGAGGTACCTGGCGCCGTCAAGGTCGCCGGGAATCGCGATCTCGTAGATGCCATGCTCGTCGTCCCTTGCCATCCGATAGGCCTTGTATTCCGTCTGTCCCTTTTCCATGAGCTTGAGGACCATCGTCGTGGCAAAGGGCGAAAAGACGCGGAAGACGGTCTTCTCATGGGAATAGATGGCACCGAGCCTTCCGTCGTAGCGATACCGTTTCTCGAAGGCAGGCGTCGTCGCCAGGAAGGAGATGTCGATCGGGATGAAGAAGTTCTCCCTCGTCTTGACGAGATACTCCCGTCCCGGGACATAGGAAAGATCCTTCGTGATCATGGTATAGATGTAGGAGGAGCCCGACTCCGACTGGCTGACGGATCTGGACTTCATGCGCAGTTTTCCGTCCTCGTAGATGCGAAATTCCTTCTGCGGCATCGTATAGAAATCCTTGCTGAAGACGACTTCCAGGACATTGCCCTGCTTGGCGATGGCCTGCATCATGATCTTTTTCATAGGTCCGTTCCTTTCTTCAGGAGCAATACGGCAATGGAGACGACATCATGGCTTATGGATAGAAGGCAGTCGACTTCCTTCCCCCTTAGGAAGAGAAGGGGCTTTCCGTCCGGGCCATGGCGAACCTCGAGGTCCCGATAATCGACCTTCCTGTCCCCGCTTGCCTTCACATAGCTTTCCTTGACGGAGAAGCGGCTGGAAAGGAAAGTCTCCGGGGAAGCGCTGCGGAAATATTCCTCGTATTCCCGGGGAGAAAGGATCCTTCTTGCCAGATCCTCCTTCCCCTTGAAGCGCTCGATAAGCGAGACGTCGACGCCAAGGCCTTCCATTCTCATGCCTTCTTGAGATAGTAGGCGGAACGGACGAACGTCCCGACTTCCTTGAGGAACGACTTGAAGGAACGGTAGTTTGTCTTCGCCGTCAAAGAGAGGAGGGAAGTATAGGGCAGATTGTTGGCATAGGCCCTGGAAAAGGAAGAGACGCAGGTCCTGGGATTGCGAAGCAGGGCGATGCCCTTGGCATAGTATTCGGAAAGGATGTCATCGAAAAGCCGTCTATCGACATGCTTCTCGATCCGCTCGAGATATTCCGTCAGGAAGCTCAGGACGGCAACCGGGCTCTTGGTTTTGATGGAGAGCAGAAGATAACCGTCCTCGCCCCCTTCGTGGAAGGAGACATCCAAGAGGTCGCTGTCGGCATTTCGCAATCCGGAGAGGAAGTCGGCATTCTCCGTGAAGAGGCATTCCTTGAATATTTCGTAGGAGAAGAACATCAGCTGGCCGAATTGCTCATAGAGCTTCTCCCTCGGCTTGAACTTGATGCCATAGACAAGATAGTCGCCGTCTGTCGCCTTCGTGGAGGCGTAGTCCTTGACCGGCGATTCGTAATTCTCGTCGAAGCAGAGTTCCTTGTTGAAGGTGACGATATCCTTGGGAAGGCGCAGCTTTTCGATTTTCGCCATGCACTCGTTGGGCGTATAGTCGCCGCAGAGGATGAGGGTGACCCTGTTTGGGACGTAGTAACGCTGGAGATACTTTCTCAGGGCGGTGACATGGATGGGGACGGCCTGTTCCCGGTCGGGAACGACGCCAAGACGGATCGGCGAGGAGGAATAGAGATTGAGGAGAAGGTTTTTCCTGGCAAGGGAAAGGCCATCGTTCTTCGGGGAGAGGGCGTCCTTCATGGATTCCAGCGCCTCCTCGGAGAAGTCCATGTTGTAGAGACGATCCAGAAGCATGGAAAGCGGGGTGAAGACATCCTTCTTGCACGTCACCTGGAAGGAGGTATAGGAAAGGTCGCTTTCGCACCTTCCAATGGCGCCCTTCTGGAGAAGGCTTCTTTGGAAGCTGTCGTCCATGACCATGTGGGCCAGATAATAGGCCGTTCCGAAGGGAATCTTGCTGGACTCGATCTTCTCGTCATGAAGATAGCCGCCTTGGGAAAGATAGACCATGGCGCTTTCGCCACGGTCCTTCATCGGTATGAAGAGGACCTTCAGGCCGTTCTTGAGCTTCTGTTCGTAGAAGGGACAGTCCAGGTGTCCATAATCGCTCTTGATCATTTCCGTCCTCCTGTGGCAAAGACGATACCCGAAACCGTCATGGATTGATAGTATTCCTCGGCTCTTTCGCCCTTTTGTTCCACAAGGAGAGGCCTGTCGTCCAGGTCGAGGAGAGCGCAGGGAAGAAGCCAGGAAAGGCGCTCCTTCCGGTCGACAAGAAGAGAAAGGGACTTCTTCCTGAGAAGCTGGTCGTCGCTTCTTGCCCGGTCGTAGAGGAAGGGGAGCTTCTCGCCCTTGCGGAAGGGGAGCTGTCTTCTCAGGAGGGTGAGATTGTCCGAATCGAAGCCAAGGAGAAGGACGCTTCGCATTCTGTCCAAGGGATAAAGGCGATAGTCGATCTCGGAGAGCATCATCCTTCGGAAGTAGAGCGAACAGGTTCTCTGAAGCGTCAGGTAGGCGGAATGGAAGGAGAAAAGATCTTCCGCGCTCTCGATGGGAAGATGGTCCAGGACAAGGCCCAGGCATTCCCCGCAAGTCCCTTCCGGAAGGACGACATCGGAAAAGCCATCCAGTCCAGACACTTCTTCCAGAGGCGGATAGGAAAGGGGATATTCTTTCTTGGGACTGCCGACGTAAAGCGTCAGTGCGCCAAGAGGAGAGGCAAGGCTTTTCATTGCCGCGTCGATATCCTTTTCGGTGACGGCAGAAAGCTTCTTCCTGTCCGGGACGATTTGGGCAAAGGTCAGGCCAAGCGCGCTGGCGAAGATGTCCGTGGCATTCCTTTTTTCCTCGAGAAGAAGCCTTTTAGCCTGCGCAAGGGCCTTTCCGTCATGGACGGGGCCGTTTCGAAGAAGTTCCTGGACGAAGAGATCGGCTTCCTTGTAAGGATCCTTCAGCAAATAGGAAAGGCTCTTGTCCTCGATCTGGTCCTGGTAGACAAGAAGGGCATTTCTCCCTCCGAAGCGAAGCGGAAGGAAACGGATGTCCAATGCGGCAAGGGACTGATAGCGTCCCTTCCTTTCGGAAGAGGGCACAAGCGCAAGGAGCTTCGCAAGAAGGACAAGGCTCTCGGAAGGGATTTCTTCCTTGGGAAGAAGGAACACAAGACGCGTCCTGTGCGAATCTCGATCGATATGGCGGGATAGGTTTTTCATGGTTCCTCCATGGGTTTTCTCTGGATGACGATGTTCTTGCCACCCTGGATCGCCTGGACAATGCCTTCGTTGCGGAGCCGGGCGATGAACTGGTCGGCCTTGGAATAGGAGATGGAGAAGTTGCGGATGAGGGCGGACTTGCTGGCAATGCCCGTCTTCATGACGAAGTCCTTGACTTCCTCGTAGAGGTCGCCCTCGCCCTCCATCTTGCCGTTTCCGGGTTCCTCGTTCTTTACCTCGAGGTCCAGGAATTCGGGATCGTAGTTGGGATCGCCGGCATTGGCCTTGATGTAGTCGAGCACGCGGTCCATGTCTTCGTTGGAGATGTAGGGGGACTGGGCACGGATGAGGGATTTCTTCTTCGGATTGCGGAAGAGAAGGTCGCCGCGGCCAAGCAGGGTCTCGGCACCGTTCTCGTCCAGGATGACGCGGGAGTCGACGGAAGTGGAGCAGGAGAGGCCGATACGGCAAGAGATGTTGCTCTTGATGACCATCGGGATGACGTCCTTGCTCGGCCTTTGGGTCGCGATGATGAGATAGATGCCGGCGGCCCTGGCTTTCTGGGAGATGCGCTGGACGGTCTCGGCCACTTCCCCGCCGCCGGTCTGCATCAGATCCGCGAACTCGTCGATGACGCAGACGACGTCGGGAATCTCCTCCATCTGGTCTTCCCGGCCCTTCCGCTTCTCGCGATACTCGCTCATCTTGACGCATCCCCACTGCTTGAGGACGCTATAGCGGCGATCCATCTCGTTACAGAGCTTCTGCAGGGCGACGATGGCCGATTCCGCATCGGAGATGACCGGACAGTAGAGATGGCTTTCGAGATTGTACTTGGCGAACTCGACCTGCTTGGGATCGATAAGCATGAGCTTGAGCTGGCTTGGATAATTGCGCATGATCAATGTCATGATCAGCGAATGGACGAGGACGGATTTTCCCGAACCGGTCGTTCCGGCGACAAGAAGGTGGGGCATCTCGTCAAGCGGGAAGGTGATGATCTGGCCGGAGATGTCCTTGCCTATCGGCAGGAGAAGATTGGATTCGGGATGCTTCTCGACTTCCTGGAAGGCCTCCTTGAAGGAGACGGCCATCGGGGCGGCATTGCCAAGCTCGATGCCGGAAGTCGTCCTTCCTTCCACGACGGTCTCGATACGGACGGACTTGTCGCCATTGAGGGCTATCTGGAGCTCGTTGAGGATGGACGTGATCTTCTCGCTCTTGACGCCCGGTTCCATCTGGATGTTGAAGCGGGTGACGGAGGCGCCAATGGTGAAGGAGATGGCCTTGGCCTGGATGCGGAAGTCGCTGAAGACCTTGTTGATGATCTTCGCCTTCTCCTGGGCCGCCTCGTTGTTGACGATCAATTTGTCGGAGTCGTCCCTCTCCTCAAGAAGGGCGTCGTCAGGGAGGGCATAGTCGTATTTCCGGCCATTGGGAGAGACGTACTTGAAGACCTTGGCCTTCCTTTGCTCCTCCTCGATCCGCTTCCTTTCCTGCTCTTCCTCGATCTTCTTGCGGCGAAGCTCGAAGTAGCGCTGTTCCAGAAGCTCTTCCGGCGGTTCCTCGGGAGTCGGCTCGGGTTCGGGCTCGACGGCACCTTCGACCAGGAATTCATGCGGATGGTCCTCGATGATCCTCTTGTTCTGAAGGGACTTTGCCTGGACAAGAAGAGGATCCTCGCGCACGACGCTTTCCTCCTGCCTATCGAGAAGGACATCGAAGGTCGTCTCTCGGTTGAGGGAGTTCCTCCGGAATTCCTCGGCACGGCGCGATGCCTTTTCCTCGAGCATCGGGTCGATTTCTTTCCGGTTTTCCTCTTCTTCCTCCCGGACAAGTTCCGGTTCGGGCTGGAAGACGGGGACGGTCCTCAGGATCTTTTCCTCGCTGGGTTCCTCGACGGGAAGAGCCTCCCTTTCCGGTTCCAAAGAGGGCTCTTCCGGAACAGGCTCGATCTTGGCATCACGGAAGCTGGGATTCTCGATCCTTTCCTCGTCACGCCTTGGAAGCGAATTGTCCTTTTCCGCAAGGACAGGCCTATTCTCCATGGCAGGCGCAGGACTCTCCTTTACGATCGCCTTCTCCTTCCTTTTCTTCCTTCTGGGGGAATAGGGGGTCGAAAGATAGCTGTCCTGTTCGGGCACGGCCTTCTTGATGGGTTCGACGGGCTTCTCCTCTTCCATCGGTCGGACGACGTTCTTTTCGGGAGTATAGCCGCGAAGGAGGGTCGATTCGGCAAAGGCGGCTCTCTTGGGGAAGAAATCATCCTCTTCCTCGTCAAAAGACGGCTTGGCCGCGGAGGGAATGCCCAAAGTCGGCGTCTTGTCCCGATACCAGCTGTCGGAGAAGGGCTTCGTCAGCTCGGGGTCGATCTCCGGCTCCTCGTCCTTTGGCGCAGGGATGGTTTCCGCCTTCTTCCTTTGTTCCCCCTGGTAGGGAGAGGAATATTCGACCTTGCCCGCCTTCTTTCCGCGATAGAGGACGACAAGGTCATGAATGGGCTTTGCCAGGACGAGGACAAGGCCAAGGACAAGAAGGATGACGAAAAGGGAGAGCGTGCCGCCATAGCCCATGAACGAGGCAAAAAGGGCAAAGAGGAAGGTCCCGACATAGCCACCCCCAAGGTTGCCGAACTGCGCATAGTCCTGGACCTGGAAGACCGTATCGGAAAAGGCCTTCATCCGGTCCATGTAGGCGGGCGAGAACATCGCAAAGGAGAAATTCTCGATCGAGCCGATGAAGGCGCTCGACCCCAGGGAGAGCATGCTCAGGAAAAGAAGGAAGAAGCCGGCAAGGAAGAGCCGGTTTCCTTTCTCAAGCACCTTCCCGCGGAAGATGAGAAGCAGGCCACAGATGGCAAGAAGGACAAGGACGACAGGGAAGAAGCACCCGAAAAGGAAGACGAAGGAATAGGTGAGGAATGCCCCAAAGGCCGTCATGCCGGTAAAGCTGACGACAACAAATGCCAAAAGGACGACTCCCCAAAGGATCGGGAAGGCAGACCGCCTTGCCGAGTTGCTCTTGCCGCTCGTGTTTTTTTCGTTTTCCATACAAAAGAAGTATAGCACAATGAATAAGGCACTAAGGCCGTCAATTTATGCCTGGGTCCACCCATGGAAAGCATCTTCCGCGCGTTCGGGAAATGCCATCTCGAATCCCTGAGCGTCTTTCCCGACGAGACAAACGCATCATGCTATAATGCCTGCCTAAGGAGAATCCTGACAATGGAAATCAAGGTCATCGGAGAAATCAGCAGGGAAGAGCAGGAGAAGTGCATCGAGGAAATCAAGGCCAAGAACCCGGACAAGGAAATCACGAGCATCGAGATCAAGGCCGACGGGGAATATCTGGACTGCCACTACCATTATCGCGAAGCCAATTTCGAAAGGATCCGCCGCATCACCGGCTACCTTGTCGGAACGCTCGACCGCTTCAACAACGCCAAGAAGGCCGAGGTAAACGACCGC
>CASDOO010000033.1 GCA_949282275.1 uncultured Bacillota bacterium
TGGTGCGGACGGAGAGAATCGAACTCTCATGGGAAGCCCACACGCCCCTCAAACGTGCGCGTCTACCAATTCCGCCACGTCCGCAAAACAGCTTCTAAATTATACGGGCTCTTTATTCTTAATGCAAGAACATATTAAAATATTTTTATGATTGACAAGAGAAAGTCCCTTGGATGCCGTGATTTCCCTCTTCGGGATGGAAGGACAATACCCGTCCATCTTTACCTTAGGACGAGCGGGAGAAGCCTCTCCATTCGTCTCGCCTATGGCGAAGTGGATTGCTACGTCCGTCCCTATCATACGATGGAACAGGTAAGGAAGCTCTTGGAGAAGGCCGTGTCCAAACGCAAGGGCTTCTATCTCGATCGTCCTTTCTATAAGGAAGAAGAATATCTCTTCTGCCTCGGAAAGAAGAGGAAGATCGTCTACGGGAAATCGAATGGGGAGGACGAATTTGCCATTCGAACTAACTGCAAGAATCCAATGACTCGGTTTCGGTCTTTGTTCCAGGAATACATCGAGGAAAGGACGAAGGAAATCGGAAAGCGGATGGGATGGGATCTTTCCGGCTATCGGATACGGACAGGACTCTTTCTTAGCTATTATGGATGCTGCTTCCCGACGAAAAAGCAGATCAAGTTCGACTATCGTCTCTTTGCCTATGAGCCCAGGATAATCGACAGCGTCATCTATCATGAGGTCACGCATCTTTTCGAGAAGGGACACAACGACCGGTTCTACAGGATCCTCTATCTTTATTGCCCGGACTATGATAGACTGAACGACCTTCTTGCAAGAGGGGTCTTCGAAGGAGAAACGATATGATCAAGGAAATCACGAGCAAGGACAATGCCTTCTACAAGGAATTGCTGGATATCAAGAAAGGCAGCGGGAAGGACGGCTATTTCCTTGCGGAAGGGGAAGACCTCTATGAGGAGGCCGTTCGGAAGAATTGCCTTGTGCGCCTCATCCTTCCCTTTGGCTCCTCATTCGAGAAGACCTTTCCCGACATCGTCCTATTGAAGGAGTCCCTCTACAAGGCCCTGTCCAACTATAAGTCCCTTCCACCTTGCCTTCTTCTTTGCCAAAGGAAAGAGAGCGAAAGACTCGGGGACAGGATTCTCTATCTCGATGGCATCCAGGACCCCGGAAATCTTGGCACGCTGATGCGGACGGCCCTTGCCTTCTCCTACGATGGCATCGCCCTTTCAAAGGATTGTGTTTCCATCTATAATAGTAAAGTCATCCAGTCCACGAAGGGTGCCATCTTCCATCTTCCTTTTCGTCGTTGCGACCTTTCCACGCTGAAGGAGGAAGGCTATCCCATCTATCTGACGACGCTGGATGGCGACGACATGGAGGGAATAAAGACGCTCGGCGACCGCTTCGTCCTTGTCCTTGGAAACGAAGGACATGGGATAAGGCCGGAAAACCTCTCCTTCGGAAGGAAGATACGGATTGCGATGGACAACATCGACTCCCTCAACGTGGCGATGGCCGGGGCCATCTTCATGTATCGATACAGGAGAAAAGAATGAAAGAAGAGATTGTTCAGGTGACTCGGGAAAAGGATCCCGGATTCGACTTCGGAAAACCGGCGCGGAAGACCGTGCTTCTCTGCACGAACGGTTTTCAGAATGCCGACATCCACGATGCCACGGCGATGAAGGAATACTTCGAGAGGAACTTCGCCAAGGACTTTCCCATGTGCACGATCGAACCTGTCCAGCTTTTCCATCCCGCCGAACCCAAGACGCATCGGGCCTATCTCTATGAAAAGATCCTCGATGCCAAGATCCGGGGATACATCGACAAGGGATATGACATCGTCCTCATGGGATATTCCTTCTCGGCAGCCCTTTCATGCAAGCTTCAGAACCGCTACCGCGACCACGTCCGCAAGCTGATCCTCGTTGCCCCGATCTACGACACCATCGTCAACTACATGATCGAGGGTTATATCCGCTACGTCCTCAAGTTCCGCCGTCTGTCCAAGAAATACGGCGCGGCAGTGGCCAGGGCCATGGGCAGGAATACCACCAAGGGCATGATCGGTCTTCTTCTTTCCATCTTGCGTTCGATCCTCTTCTGCAGAGGCTATTACAAGAAGGTAGATTGCGATACCGTCATCATCCGCGGCGATGAAGATGAATTGTGCACGACGCATTCCCTTCACAAGGTAAGATACAAGATGAAAGGAAGAAACATCCTCTATTCCTACAAGAAGATGAACCACGGGATACTCAAGACGGTCCGCGACAATGGCGCTGTCTTCGAGGATATCCTCTCCTATGCCTTCGGAACGCCTCGACTCATCCCGACAAGCGAGTCGCTTCTTGTTCCCAAAACAATCGAAAGGAAGGTCAAGCTCGACAGCGATGGCAATCCCATCCCGACCTTCGCGGAAATCTTCGACCAGCTCGATCCCGAGGCGGAGGATTCCTATGCGGAGGACCAAAAGGCCCTGTAACTTCCGTTTGTCTAGTAAGGAATATTAATATATAATCTTTGGGCAGCCAATCGTTGCCCATTTTTTGTTTGCAAGGAGGACGTCATGGAACTCAAGAACACGCTAGTCATGCCCAAGGGAACCTTCCCCATGCGGGCGAACCTGCCCACGAAGGAACCGACATTTGTCGAACGCTGGCAGAAAATCGGCCTTTATCAAAAGATGCTCGAGAACAGGGACGGCAAGAAGCCTTTCTACCTTCATGATGGCCCGCCATACGCCAACAACGAAATCCATGCCGGACATGCCCTCAACAAGATCCTCAAGGACATGATCATCCGTTCCAAGAACCTGGAAGGCTATTATGTCCCCTATACGCCCGGATGGGATTGCCACGGCCTTCCCATCGAGCTTTGCGTCACCAAGAGCGGCGTCGACAGAAGGACGACGCCCGTTCCCGAATTCCGGAGGAAGTGCCATGACTATGCCCTTGGCCAAGTCGACAGGCAGAGGAAGCAGATGCTTCGCCTTGGCCTTGTCGGGGATTACGAACACCCCTATCTTACCCTGGATCCGGTCTACGAAAGCCATCAGCTGGAGATCTTCCGGGACATGGCCCTTTCCGGCCTGATCTACAAGGGCCTCAAGCCGGTCAACTGGTCTCCTTCGAGCGAATCGGCCCTTGCCGAGGCGGAAATCGAATACCGCGACGTCACGGCCAAGACCGTCTTCGTCCGCTTTGCCGTGAAGGAAGGGAAGGGACTTCTCAAGGAAGGCGATTTCTTCGTCATCTGGACGACGACCCCGTGGACCCTGCCGGCAAACCTTGCCATTTGTCTCAATCCCAAGTTCACCTATGGCCTTTACCATACCGAGAAGGGAAACCTCATCGTGCTCAAGGACCTTGCCGAAAGCCTCAAGGAAAAGCTCCATCTGGAGACGATGGAGGAAGTCCGTACCTTCCTCGGAAAGGAGCTCGAGGGCGTCAAGGCCAAGCATCCCTTCTATGACCGCGACTCCGTCGTCATCGTCGACGAATACGTCACCAGCGACTCGGGTACCGGATGCGTCCATATCGCACCGGGACACGGCGAGGACGACTACCGCGTCGGAAAGCAGTACGGCCTTCCTCCGCTCTGTCCCGTCGACGAGAAGGGCTACATGACAAAGGAGGCGGGTGAGGAACTTGCCGGCCTTTTCTACGAGGAGGCAAACGACAAGGTCATCGACATCCTCAGGGAAAACGGAAGCCTCCTTGCCGAGGAAGACATCGTCCACTCCTATCCGCATGACTGGCGGACGAAGAAGCCGACCATCTTCCGTGCGACCAAGCAGTGGTTTTGCTCCATCGATCGCATCAAGGAAAAGCTCGTTTCCGAGGCGGAGAAGGTCTCCTTCATCCCCGGATGGGGAAAGACGCGGCTGAAGAACATGCTCGCCAATAGGGACGACTGGTGCATCTCGCGTCAGCGCCTATGGGGCGTTCCGATTCCCATCTTCTATGGCGAGGACGGCGAACCGCTTCTGGACAAGGTCCTCTTCGATCATGTCATTGCCCTCGTCCGCGAGCATGGCTCGGGAATCTGGTATGAAAAGGAGGCCAAGGACCTCATTCCGGAGGGCTATGCTTCCGTCCACTCCCCCAATGGCATCTTCACC
Source organism: uncultured Bacillota bacterium (assembly GCA_949282275.1). Lineage (GTDB taxonomy): Bacteria > Bacillota_I > Bacilli_A > RFN20 > CAG-288 > Enterosoma. The sequence goes on from CASDOO010000033.1 coordinate 4,109, forward strand.
AAGGAAAAGGACATCATGGACGTCTGGTTCGACTCCGGTTCCTCCTTCCTCGGCTCGGGAATCGCACTTGGCCATCCCTTCCCCGCGGATGTCTATCTCGAGGGAAACGACCAGTACCGCGGATGGTACAACTCCTCGATGATCCTTTCCGTCGCCACGAGGGACGAAAGGCCCTACGACAGGATCATCACCCACGGCTTTCTTGTCGACCAGAACGGCGAGAAGTTCTCCAAGAGCAAGAAGAACGGCATCGATCCGGAGACGATCTGCCGCAACTTCGGCGCCGACATCCTGCGCCTGTGGACGACGACCATCGACTATTCCACTGCCGAGATCAAGCTCTCGAGCGAGCTTCTGAGGATCGTCAGCGACGAATACCGCAAGATCCGCAACACCTTCAAGTTCATGCTGACCAACCTTCTCGACGATGACGAAGGCCACGGCTTCGAACAGGACTATGTCCCGAAGGAACTCTCCCTTGTCGACAGCCTTGTCCTCAACCGCCTGAAGGAAGTCCTTGCCGAGATGAAGCGCGCCTATGACAACTACGAATTCTCCAAGGTCAGCGATGCCTTGACCAACTTCCTTGTCAACGACCTTTCCTCCTTCTATCTCGACTTCAGCAAGGACACGCTCTATTGCGAAAGGAAGGATTCGGAAAGACGCCGCAACTGCCAATACGTCCTCTTCACCATCGCCAGAAGCCTTGCCATCGCCCTTTCCCCCATCCTTCCCTTCACCTGCGAGGAAATTTACGACACGCTTGGGCTCAAGGACAGGAAGGAAAGCATCGCCCTGGAGGACTATCCCGATCTCGGGGAAATCGACGAGGGACTGAGCGAGGAATACCGCACGCTCCTTTCGATCCGCGCCAAGGTCAACCTCCTTCTCGAGCCCATCCGCAAGGAAGGCATCATCGGTTCCTCCTCGGAGGCAGACGCCACCTATGCTCCCGAAAACGACGACGAGAGAAAGCTCCTGGAAAGGATCGGCGAGAAGGAACTCTGCCGCATCTTCATCGTCTCCGGCTTCCATGTCGGCGAAAAGAGCGTTGCCAAGAAGCATGCGGGAATCCGCTGCGACCGATGCTGGAACTATTTCGACGATTGCGTCGAAGAGGAAGGAAACCATCTCTGCCGGCGCTGCCTAGAAGCCATCAAGGGGGAGGACTGACGTGGCCTTCCCCGAAAGCCTGAAGAAGGACTTTGCCGCCAACACGGAGCGGAAGCACCTGCCGCTCTACCTTTCCCTGATCGGCGTCCTGCTTGTCCTTCTTGTCCTGGACATCCTGAGCAAGTACTTTGCCTACATGAACCTGGAGCCCGGGAGATACGTCACGGCAATCCCCGGCCTCTTCAACTTCACGCTGACCTTCAACAAGGGCGCGGCATGGGGCTCCCTGGAGAACCAGAAATGGCTCTTGACGACGATATCCCTTCTGGCCGGGACGGGCGTGCTCCTGTTCTACCTCGTCAAGTTCCATGCCCTGCCGAGAACGGTCGCCGTCTCCCTGATCCTCATCGTCGCCGGTGCCTACGGAAACCTTATCGACCGGATCGGCTACTGGGCACAGCTTGGCATCTACAAGGAGGGCGTCGTCGACTTCCTCCAGTTTGCCTTCTGGCCAAGCTTCCCCATCTTCAACCTGGCCGACAGCTATCTCGTCGTCGGGATCTTCGTCCTTGTTTGCTATTATCTGGTGACGATGATCGTGGATGCCATTAGGAAGGACAGGAAGACAAAGGACAACGCCATGGAGGACGAGGAACTCAAGGAACTTGTCCGGAAACACGAAGATAAGGAGAATGACGATGGAAAACAACTTTGACAACAAGGAGAAGGGCCGCCTCGACCAGGTCGTCGCCTCGCTTCTGGGACTCTCCCGCAGCCAGGCCAGCAAGGCCATCAAGAACGGCGAGATCCTTGTCGACGGAAAGGAAGAGCGGCATGCCGCCTTTTGCGTGGTCGGCGGGGAGAAAATCGCCTATTTCCCCAAGGAAAAGGAAAGGCCGACCTTCCAGGTTCCCGATGACGACTACCGCCTGGACTTCCTCTACAAGGACGAGGACGTCGCCGTCGTCAACAAGCCCAGGGGCATGGTCGTCCATCCTGCGCCCGGCCACCATGACGATACCCTGGTCAATTATCTCTTCAAGGAAGAAAACGAGTTCGACTTCGACATCGAGGACAGCGAAAACGTCCGTCCCGGCATCGTCCACCGCATCGACAAGGACACGTCGGGCCTTCTTGCCGTGGCGATGAACGAGAAGAGCCAGTCCCTCCTCCAGAAGGAGATAAGGGACCACGCCTTCCACAGGCACTATCTCGCCCTTTGCGAGGGACGGATCCGCGACCGTCTCTTCCGCGTCGATGCGCCCCTGACCAAGCCCAACCACAGCCAAAGGAAGGCGCTTGTCGACCCCTACAAGGGAAAGGAGGCCGTCACCCACTTCGCCACCTTGTCGGCAAACGACAAGGTCTCCCTCCTTCTCTGCCGCCTGGACACGGGAAGGACGCACCAGATCCGCGCCCATCTTGCCTATATCGGCCATCCGCTCGTCGGCGATACGCTCTATTCGAGAAAACGGTTTCAGGTGGCCGACCAAGGCCAATGCCTCCATGCCTTCAAGCTATCCTTCCTCCATCCGGCGACCTTGAAAAAGATGACCTTCTATGCGCCGCTTGACGACTACATGAAGAAGATAATCCGTTATTTCTACGCCTAAGGAAAGAGGCCGCCCCTACTTTGCGGGAACGGCCTCGTTTTCTTTTCCGTCTGTCTCGACTTCGTCGACGATCTCGATCTTGGTCACGTTGTTGAGCTTGGGCGGATATTCCAGGCTTACCGTGCCGTCATAGGTGATGCGAAGCGTGTCACCATCCTTGATGTCGGAAAGTTGGACCTCTTCCTTTTTTCGATAGGCATGGGTATTTTCCGGATCGACGTCGAAGGTGTAGAGATAGTCTTCGGTGCCGGTTGCGGTGACGGCGAGGGTAAAGAGGTTGTTGATGTTCTGGTAGCGCCCCTCGATCATGTACTCGCTGGATTTCTCGATTTCGAGGTTGTGGAGGCTTCCGTTTTCCTCCTGGTCCTTCCCGAATCCCGAGACGAGGCTCAGGGCCGCGAAAAGAAAGGTCTTCATCCCATCACCTCCTTTACCTTGAATTATAAGCCAGCGTCAGGCCTTTTTGTAGTTGCGGAAGAACTTTTTGACATGGAAGGAAACCTTTTCCTCCCCCTGTTCCTTGACCAGGAGGGAATAGACATGGTCCACCGTCGCGGAGGCTCCCTTGGGAATGGTCCTTCCGAGTTCCGTCTCCATCCTCTTCCATTCCTTAAGGAAGAGGTAGCGGGCGATGACGGAGCTTAGGGCGACGGAGGGGAAGAAGGTTTCCCCGCGGGTGCGGAAATACAGGGGATTGGAAAGGATGTCCCTGCCGACGTGCTTCCGATAGAGGGACTCCTCCTCGAACTGGTCGATGTAGACGAGGACGTCCTCCCCAAGGCCATAACGCCATATGAGCCTTTCCTGGGCGAGGTTGTGGCACTTGGCCATGACCTTGTGGATGTTCATGCCCTGCTCGACAAGGCGGCTGAGCTTGTCGGGCGAGACGAGGACCGAATAGCAGGCGCTCTTCCTCTGGAGCGCTTCGCCGATCGAAAGGATGTAGTCATCGGTCATCTTCTTGGAATCGTCCACCTTCAGGGCCTGGAGACTTTCGATGTCCTTTTCCGTGACATAGCTTGCCACGACGATGAGAGGGCCGAAGAAATCGCCGACGCCGACCTCGTCGCTTCCGATCTGGCGGGAGAGATCGTCCCAGGAGGAAGAAGGAGCCCTGTCCCGGGACGGTGTCCTGTCCTCGCTTCTTGTGAGCGTGACGTCCTTGGAGAATTGCCGCGCCTCGTCAATGGCCTCCTCACTTCCGGAAAAGACGATGGAATAGATTTCCTTCCGGTTCCGATAGGCGTGAATCGTCGTCTTTCCCCTGCGGCACTCGAAGAAGTCGTACGGCCTAGTTGGGTCGAGGATTTCCTCGGCGGCATAGAACTCGCGGATTTCCTGGGCCTTTGCCAGGGGGACCTTAATCTTGGCGTAAATCAATGGAATGACCTCATATCGAAAAATATAGCACACGGACATGCCTTCCTGTTGTGCTAAAATCATATATCTATGGAAGACACGAAACTTCACGAGGAAATCCGTTCCATCGTCGATCGGCTCAAGGCGTTTTTCGCGACCGAGGCGATGCGGAATTCCTTCTCCTATGAAACGATGAAGGCAAAGGACGAGGACGAGCTTTCCCTCATGCATGAATACCTGTCCGAATGCGACAGGCTCCTCCAAGCCGGGGAGAAGCCTTCCCTTCCTTCCCTGATCGACCTTTCCAAGGCCTTTTCGGACCTGGAAAAGGGAATGGCCGTCGGCGTCGAGGAACTCGCCTCGATCCTGGACCTCCTTCGCTACGGGCGCGACATCCGCTCTTCCCTTGCCGAGAGACGGGACTATTTCCGGCTGAGCGAGGATAGCTATCTGATCGATCCGCTCGACTATCTTGCCCGGGATCTCCAAAGGTCCATTGCCGAGGACATGACGATTGCCGACACGGCCTCTTCCAGGCTGCACGACATCCGGGACGAGATACGGCACGTGGAAAGAAGCCTCAATTCCGCCATGCAGTCCTATCTTTCCCGCTATTCCCGCTATCTCACTTCCGAAAGCGTCACCTTCAAGGGCGGAAACGAGGCCCTTCCCGTCCGTACGGCCGACAAGGGAAACGTCCGCGGTACCGTCGTCGGCTATTCGTCGACCCGGGAGACGGTCTACATGGTCCCCTACGAGGTCGTCGACATGCGAAACCGCCTTGTCTCCCTTCGCCAGGACGAGAGCGAGGAAGTACTCCAGATTCTTGCCGACCTTTCCTCGAAATGCGCCAAGGAGCTTTTCAAGATCCGCAGGGACTATGAGATCATCGAACGCTTCGACCGCTTCTTCGGCTCGGCTTCCTTCGGACAGTCCTACGACGGAACGATTGCCGAGCTTTCGACCGACGAGCTGACGCTGACATCCTTCTTCCATCCTCTCCTGAAGGGAGAGAAAGTCGTCTCCAACAGCCTTTCCCTCGGAAAGGGAAATCCCCGCATACTCCTCATCGCCGGTCCCAATGCCGGCGGAAAGTCCGTCCTCATCCGGGCCGTCGGGCTGAGCGTCCTGATGGACAGGATGGGACTATTCATCCCGGCCCATGGCGGCGGAAAGATCCCCTTCATCGGAAATGTCTACTATCTCGGCGGCGACAACCAGTCCGTATTGGACAACCTCTCCACGTTCTCGAGCCATCTTCTCGGAATCAAGGAAATCACCGACAGGGCGAGCAAGGACAGCCTGGTCATCATCGACGAAGTCGGCGAGGGAACCTCCCCACGGGATGGCGAGGCCTTGGGCGTCGGCTTGCTGAAGTTCTTCAAGCGCCTTGCTTCCTTTACTCTGCTGACGTCGCATTTCGACGGCGTGAAGAACTATGCCCTGGAAGACAAGGAAGTCCTCTCCGGCGCGATGGAATTCGACCGGGAGAACCTTTCCCCGACCTATCGCCTCCTTCTTGGAACGACGGGAAACTCCTATGGTCTCCTCCTGGCGAGGAAGATGGGCCTGAATCCGGACATCCTTGCCGATGCCAAGAGCTACCAGGAATCCCTTTCCACGAAGGACATCGACGCCTTGATGGAAGAGGTCTCGGCCGAGAAGAGTGAGCTCGAGAAGAAGCTTCAGGCCGTGGAAAGCAAGGGACGGGAACTCGACCGTCTCATCCGGAAGCGGCAGGAACAGATCCAGGCCATCAACGAGGAAAAGGGAAACATCCATCGCAAGGCCAAGGAAAAGATTGACCGCCTCGTCCAAAAGCGGATCGAGGAAATCGACCGCGCTTTCAAGGAACAGAAAATGCCGCAGAAGTTCTCCGAGGTCAGCAAGGCCAAGGGCGAGCTCAACAAGATCCTCAAGGAAGAGGAATCCGTCCCTGAGAAGAAGGCCCAAGAGGTTATTTCCGTCGAGGTCGGCGATGAAATCCTCGACGAGGACAACAGGAAAGGCAAGGTCGTGGAGGTCCGCAAGGATTCCTGCACGGTGGACTACGACGGACTGAAGATCCGGCGGAAGGTCCACGGGCTCAGGAAGGCGCCAAAGGAGAACAAGCCTGTCCGCAAGAAGGCCTATGTCGAGACGGTCCATCTCGATTTGACGCCCTCGAAGGGCCTGGAGCTCAATATCATCGGCCTTCATGTCGACGAGGCCATGCGGGAAGTCGTCTCCTTCCTTGATTCGGCCCGGCTGAGGAAATTCGGCCATGTCCGCATCATCCACGGCGCCGGCACCTTTGCCCTCAAGAATGCCGTCTGGAAGTATCTCCAGAACCATCCGGAATTCGTCCGTTCCTATCGCCTCGGGCAACAGGGGGAGGGTGGCCTTGGCGCCACCGTCGTGGAACTGAAGTGAACTATCTCGATTACCCTGTCCTCCGACAGAAGATATCCCTCCTGCCCGACAAGCCGGGTTCCTACCAGATGAAGGACAAGGACGGGACGATCATCTACGTCGGCAAGGCAAAGAGCCTCCTCAAGCGCGTGAAGCAGTATTTCACCAGGCCCCAAAGGGGCAAGGTCATGCGCATGGTAATGGAGATCCGCGATTTCGACATCATCGAGACGCAGACGGAAAAGGAAGCCCTTCTTCTGGAGATTTCCCTCATCCACAAATACTACCCCAAGTACAACATCATGCTCATGGACGACCGGATGTATCCCTACATCGCCCTGAAGAAGGAGGGGGACCCCTATCTCAAGATCGCCCGTTCCGACAAGGAGAAAGGCTATTACCACTTCGGTCCCTATCCCAACAGCTCCATGGCCTACAAGATCATCGACCTCCTCAATCGCATCTATCCCTTGCGCAAGTGCCGCAACATTCCCGCAAAGCCCTGCCTCTACTACCATCTTGGCCAGTGCCTTGCCCCCTGCATCCGCAAGATCCCGGAAGAGGAATACAAGGCGATGGTCGAAGGCATCGTCCGCTTCCTGAAAGGCGACAAGAAGGAAGTCGAGTCCTCCCTGAAGGCGAAGATGAATGCCTATGCCCAGAACATGGAATTCGAGAAGGCCAAGGAGGTCCGGGATGTCCTCCTTGCCATCGACAACATCACGTCAAGGCAGAAAGTCATGTTCGAGGACCATGTCGACAGGGACGTTGTCTCCTACGCCATCCGCGAAGGCTATATCTGCGTGATGTTTCTTCTTTATCGCAAGGGCGTGCTTCTTGGCAAAAACACGTATGTCGAGGAGCTTGAGGACGATATCGACGAATTCCTCGAGAACGTCATTGTCCAGTTCTATCAAAACCATCCCCATCCCAAGGAACTCATCGTCCCCAATCCTTCCATGTGCGACGTCCTGACTTCCGCCCTCGGCTTTTCCTGTACCTCGCCCACCCGTGGGAAAAGGAAGGACCTTCTCTCCCTTGCCCTTGAGAACGCCAGGCAGATGCTTGACGAGCATTTCCAGACGGCAAGGCTTACCGACGATGTCCTCAAGCTTCTCGAGGAACTGCAGGAAAAGCTTGGCCTTGCCAAGACGCCCCTGGACATCGAGCTCTACGACAATTCCCACACGATGGGCTACGAATGCGTTGGCGCGATGGTGAAGTACATCAACGGCGAGAAGGCGCCCCAGCTCTATCGCAAGTACCGCATCCGCCAGGAGAACAAGTCCGATGACCTTGCCTCCATGAACGAAGTCCTCACGAGGCGCTTCAAAAGGCTGAAGGAGGAGAATGCCAAGCTTCCCGACTTGATCATCGTCGATGGCGGACTCAACCAGTGCATGGTCGCCCTCAAGGCAAAGGAGGAAGTCGGCGTCGACATCCCGATAGCCGGACTTGCCAAGAACGACAGGCACGAGACGGACACGCTCATCAATGCCGATACTGGCGAGGAGATTCCCCTTGACAGGAACTCCCCTCTCTTCTTTCTTCTCATGCGCATGCAGGACGAGGTCCATCGCTACGCCATCACCTTCCACCGCTCCCTTAGGGCCAAGGAAAAGTACAAGACCATCTACGACGACATCGATGGCATCGGCAAGAAGCGGAAGGACATCCTTCTTTCCCTCTATCCCACCATCGATTCCCTCAAGGGTATCACCCTGAAGGAACTTCTCCAGGTCGTGCCCGAGAAGAGCGCACGGGAGATTCTCCAAAAGAGGGATGACTTCTTCAAATCCCCGGAAGGGAACGAAAAATGAAAAGGATTCTTGTTAGAGGAACGAATCTTCTCCTTCTTCTCTTCCCGCCTCTCTTGCTTGGCCTTTTTGCCCTGCCGGAAAGCCGCTATAGGATCCTCTCGGAGATCGGAATGCTTGAAAGCGCCAGCGCGAACCTTCCCCTGAGCGTCCTTTCCATTTCGACCCTGTTCGAGATCCTTCTTCTTTGCCTTCTTTTCATCCTCGGGATCCTGCTCCTTTTTGTCGAGAGGGCCTACAGTCGGCGTTTCCTTTCGATCCTGAACGGCATCCTTGTCTCCTTCCTCTTCCTTCTTTCGATCGTAAGCCTATCCTGTCTTTTCCTTTCCGGGAAAGGCCTTGCCGGAAACATCGTCGCCTTTGTCTGTTCGGCCCTCTTTCCTCTTCTCTATTGGATTGCCTTCTTCTTCCAGGAGAAGGAATATCGATGCTTATCGGCTTCCTACGGCAAGGAAACGGAGGATAAGGAGGAGAAGAGAGCAAGGCTAAGGAAGAGCCTAGAGGAACTTCGGGAAAGGGGAAGCATCGGAAAGGAAGAGTTCGAGAGGCTCCTTCATGAGCTCGAGTGCACGGACAAGGACGAAGAGAGGTAAGGCCCTGTTTGGAAAGGGCCATTCCGGCTTCGAAAAAACTTGAAATCAATTTGGCAAAGCCGTATAATTTCCTAGCCTATGATGTAGGCGCTCGGGACATAGCGCAGCTTGGTAGCGCACTTCCTTGGGGTGGAAGGGGTCATGAGTTCAAATCTCATTGTTCCGACCATTTGAACAAATCGGCTTGGATGTCCAAGCCGTTTTTTATTTTTATGTACATTATCGAAATTTGACTCTTCCTGGGCGAGGAGCTCCGAAAGTCGCTCGACGGCGGAGTTCATCGTTTGCGGATAGAGGTGGGCGTAGACCTTCGACGTGATCTCGATCGACGAGTGCCCGACGAGCTTCGAGACGACCGCCATGTCCGTGCCGGCGTTCACCAGGAACGAGACGTAGGAGTATCAGAGGTCGTGGATGCGAATGTGTGGGACGCCGGCCTCCCTCTCGATCCTGTCCTTGACCGGGGCGGCCGTCAAGTCGGGTATCGGCCTCTCCCCGCCGATGAGGAAGAGCTCCTCCCGGGAAAGCCCGGTCGCATCCAGGAGATAGGCGACGTGCTCCCGCATCATCGTGGTGAGCTCATCCAGTATCGGGGCGTCCCGGACGGACGACTTCGTGACGAGGTATGACAACCCTGGCATCTTCTCGTTGATCGACTTCGTCACGGAGAGGTAGGGGAGTCCCCGTCGTGGAAGTCGCGGACGAGGAGGGCGTTGGCCTCGCCTTTGCGCATGGCGGAGAGGATCATGGCGGCGACGGTTTCCTTGTTGGGGCCATTCCAGCCGAATTTCGAAAGGAAGCCCTCCGGCACGGAGCGACTGGCGAAGGAATACGTTGAGCGAGGGTTATGCCCAATTCGTTGTAGAGTTTTTCGTCGCATTGTTTCTTTATGTCGCTGTCTATGCGGACACCGAAGTTTGTCGTGTTGGCCGTTGTATCTTCTCCTTTCAGTTTCTATTGCACCTATATTATGTACCTTTGCATCGCAATATAAGCTCATTCACAAAAATGGTCACACAATATGAAAAACAAGGCAATAAAGCACCAGTTTTCTCTTTCTTCGCTCGAAAACCGCATTGGAATGCCTCCTTTCTGTAAAATTAGTCAAAGAAAATGGGCTCAATCAAGAGCCCACCAAACCAACAATGGCACTGAAACTAAGCGATAAGGTTTTGATGGAGGGACAGGGTTTTATTGTTGCTGTCCAAGTGATCGGCGAACGTGACAAGTCGTGGCTTTTTTATTTTGCGTCCGGCTCATTGGTTGGGTAAAGCTGTAAACCCGGAAGTCGTCTCGCTCAGCGTTCTCTTTGTGCTGTAAGCGCTTCGTATTTCGATTCTCTTCTTATTTATTATTCTTTTTTATAAAATCTACAGGAAAGTAGAGATTCAAAGAATATGCTTAAAATCAATGACCTATCGATGCAGTTCGGGGGACGTGTCCTCTTCAAGGACGTCAACGTCAGCTTCACGCCCGGACAGTGCTATGGCATCATCGGTGCTAACGGCGCCGGAAAGTCCACCCTTCTTCGCATCATTTCCGGGGAACTGGAACCCACGAGCGGAAATGTCACCAAGGATCCCAAGGAGAGGATGTCCATACTGAAGCAGGATCATGATGCCTACAACGACGTCGAGGTCATGCGGACGGTCCTTCTAGGCTATCCCAGGCTTGTCCAGGTGATGGATGAGAAGGATGCCCTCTATGCCAAGGAAGACTTTTCCGAGGAAGACGGCGTCAAGGCCGGGGAGCTCGAGAACGAGTTTGCCGAGATGAACGGCTGGAATGCCGAGACCGATGCTTCGACCCTTCTCATTTCCTTGGGCATTCCCGAGGAATATCACCATTGCCTCATGAAGGAACTCGACCATAGGATGAAGGTCAAGGTCCTTTTGGCGCAGGCGCTTTTCGGCAATCCCGACATTCTGGTCCTGGACGAACCGACGAACAATCTCGATGCCCTGGCCTGCTCCTGGCTTGAGGAATACCTCATCGATTTCGAGAATACGATCCTCATCGTCTCCCACGACCGCTACTTCCTCAACAGGGTCTGCACCAGGATTCTGGATGTCGACTACAAGAGCATCAATCTCTTTGCCGGAAACTACGATTTCTGGTATGAATCCAGCCAGCTCATCCAGGCCCAGATGCGCGACCAGAACAAGAAGAAGGAAGAGCGCATCAAGGAACTCAAGGACTTCATCGCCCGCTTCTCCGCCAACGCCTCCAAGTCCCGTCAGGCCACGTCGAGGAAGAAGGCGCTGGAGAAGATCCAGCTCGATGAGATCAAGCCTTCCTCGAGAAAGTATCCCTTCATCTCCTTGCGTTCCCAGTATTCCCTTGGAAACGATGTCCTCGAGGTCCACAACCTGACCAAGAAAGGATTCTTCGAGAACCTGAACTTCAATCTCCGCAATACGGACAAGGTCGCCTTCCTGGCGGACAATTCCCTTGCCCTGACGAAGCTCTTTGACGTCCTTGGGGGAACGGACGAGGCGTATGAAGGCAGTTTCAAGTATGGCATCACGATCCATCGGCAATACATTCCCTCTTCGCTTTCGGAGATGGACGGCATCAAGGAGAACCTCGTCAATTACCTGCGTCCCTTCAGCAAGGACGATTCCGATACCTATCTGCGCGGTTTCCTCGGACGGATGCTCTTCTCCGGGGACGAGGCTCTCAAGCCTGTCGAGGTCCTCTCCGGCGGCGAGAAGGTCCGTCTCCGTTTCTCCAAGGCCATGCTCGATCCGGGAAACCTCATCATCCTCGACGATCCGACCAACCATCTGGATTTGGAGAGCATCGAGTCGCTCAACCGGGCGATGATCGACACCAAGTCTGTCCTCCTCTTCTCTTCCCACGACCGCCAGCTTCTCAATTCGATTGCCAATAGGGTCATCTATATCCGCAACGATGGCACCTATGTCGACAAGTACCTGACCTACGATGAATTCGAGGAATACCTGAAGAACACGGAGGGGAAGCGATGAAGGCATTGTTCCTCAATGGCTCTCCCCATCGGGATGGCGTGATTGCCCTTGCCTTCGACGAGATGGAGAAAGTCTTTGTGGAGGAAGGCTTCGGCTGCCAAAGGATCGAAATCGGTTCCCGTATCCTCCCGGGCTGCATTGCCTGTGGCTATTGCAAGAAGAACAAGGGATGCGTCCGGCACGATCTTGTCGATGAAGTCAACGTCCTTTTCGAGGAGGCGGATTGCCTGATCGTGGGTTCGCCGGTCTACTATGCCAGTCCCAACGGGACGCTTCTTTCATTCCTCGACCGCCTTTTCTATTCCGGACGCTTCGACAAGAGGATGAAGGTCGGCGCCAGCGTCGTTTCCTGCCGCCGAGGCGGAGCAAGCGCAAGCCATGACGTTCTCAACAAGTACTTCACGATTTCCGGAATGCCTGTTGCCGCAAGCCAGTACTGGAATTCCATCCATGGCAACAACCGCCAGGAGGCCTTGAAGGATCTTGAGGGGCTTCAGACCATGCGCACGCTTAGCAAGAACATTGCCTTCCTTGTCCGGGCCATCCTTGCCGAGAAGGAGAGGAAGGGATTGCCGGAAAAAGAGGAGAGGATCGCCACCAATTTCATACGATGAACGAGGAAGAAAAAGCGAAGAAGGACTTTATCCGTGTCGAAGGCCTGGGAAAGGACTATGGCCAGGGCGAGACCCTCGTCCATGCCTTGAAGGACGTTTCCTTTCGTCTGGAAAAGGGTTCCTTTGTCATAATCCTTGGCGCATCGGGAGCCGGCAAGACGACTCTCCTGAACCTTCTTGGCGGCATGGACAAGGCCACAAGAGGATCCTATCTTTTCGATGGCCAGGATGTCTGCCGCTTCAAGGACAAGGAACTTGAGCTTTTCCGGCGGAAGGACATCGGCTTCGTCTTCCAGTTCTACAATCTCATGGAGAACCTGACCGCCTACGAGAACGTCGCCCTTGCCGCAAGTATTGTCGACAATCCCCTCGATCCCAAGGAAGTCCTAAGGGAAGTCGGCCTCGAAAAGCGGATGAAGAACTTCCCCAGCCAGCTTTCCGGCGGCGAACAGCAACGCGTCTCCATCGCCCGCGCCATCGTCAAGAACCCCAAGCTTCTTCTCTGCGACGAACCCACCGGTGCCCTGGATTCCAAGACGGGACTCTCGATCCTGCGCCTCCTTTATGACCTTTCCGCAAGGATGGGAACGACCGTCATTATCGTCACCCATAACCAGGCCCTCTCCAAGGCGGCAACCCGCCTCATCCGTATCGGGGACGGGACGCTTCTTGAAGATTCCTCCTTCCCGAGGAAGGAAAGCCTCGACGAGATCGAATGGTAAGGACATGGTCGATCCTCCTTAGGGACCTTCTGCGTTCCATGCGGAGGAATTTCAAGCAGCTCATCTCCGTCATCGCCATCTCCTTTCTGGCGACTTGCCTTTTCTGCGGATTGACTTCCAACGCCGAGAACATCGCCGAAAGGGGAGAGCTTCTCTATGAGAAGACGAACGTGGCAGACATCTACGTCACGGGGACAAACGATATCGAGGGCATTGGCAACATCAATGGCGTCGAGGCTTGCGAGAAACGGATCTACATGCCCGGCTTTGTCGACCATTCGCCGGTCTATCTTGCCATCACCGATGGCATGCCAAGTCTATCCAGGCCGGATATCATCGAAGGCGAATACGGGCTCTGTCTGACGCAAAGCTACGCCAACGGACAGGAAGTCTCAATCGGTGATGAATTCACGATTGCCCTCAATAGCAACCTCGTCGACATTGCGGGAAGTTCGCCTGTGTTCCGCCTCTTGTCCTACTTCGTCCTTCCCGATGGCGAGGATGTCCTTTCCGAGGATGAAATCCCGCTCTCCTTCAAAGTCACGGGACTGATGTACCATGTCGAAGGCGTCGCCAATTCCACCTTCACCCCGACGACGATAAGCCTCGACCAGAGCCTTCTTGAGGAAGCCTTCCTCGACGTGCTTGAAAGCAACTATGACGTCGCCGGAATAAATCGGCTCCTCCATATCTTCAACACCGACGTGAAAACCCTCCTTTCCGAGACGCTGGATTCCCTGTCCAACCAAGTCCTCGTCAAGGCCGATGACCCTTCCGTTGTCCTTGGCCGCATCGAGGGATATCTTGGCGATGGGCCCTCCGTCAGTCTCGTTGAGGACATGTCCTTCTACAGCGGCTTTGCCCAGGAAGTCGACCAGGCCATGCAGCTCACCTTCGTCTTCCCGATCATCTTTTTCCTGGTTTCGCTCCTTATCATCCTGACGACGCTTAGCCAGCTCATCATCCGGGAACGCAAGGAGATCGGCTCCCTGAAGGCCATGGGCGTTTCCAGAGGCCAGATCTATCTTCACTATGTCCTTTATGGGGCAATCCTTGTCTTCCTGGGTTCCCTTCTCGGATTCATCGTCGGACCGCTATTCATTCCCAATATCCTCGGCATCAAGTACGGGATCCTCTGGGACATACCCGATTCCCCTGTCCACTTCTTCTATCCGCTCTCCATCCTTCTCTGTCTTGGCCTTGTCCTCGTCTCCGGGCTTTGTTCCTTCCTCGTTTCCTTTTCCGTCATCCGCGAGAAGCCCGTCGACACCCTCCGCCCCAAGGCTGACAAGGCGATAAGGCATGTCGCCTCCCCGGAATCCTTCTACAGCCGCCATACGTCCATTCCCCTTCGAATGGCCATCCGCAACGTCTTCAAGAACAAGGGAAAGTCCCTCATGGTCGCCCTTGGCATGCTTGGCTGCACGGCCCTTCTTGTCTGCGGCTTCGGCATCATGGATACCCTGGACTACGATATCGCCCTGGACTATGGCGGGAACATGTTCATGGACGTGACGATGATGCCGGTGGAATATAGCAAGGGACTCAAGGACGATATCGCCAACGACGAACGCGTGGAAAGGGTCGAGGACTATCTCTCCTATCCGGCGACCTTCGTCGGCGAGAAGACCGTCAATTCCAGCCTTTGCCTGGTCGAGGACGACCCGCTCTTTCTCAACGTCGAGGTCGGAAAGGACGGTGGATTTGCTCTCGACAGCAATACCGCCGAGCAGCTAGGCGTTTCCCTAGGCGACATGCTCTCCCTTTCCGTCCAGGGGGAAAGCTTCGAAAAGCCCGTCACCGTCATCTTCCAGTCCTCCTTCCTCAGCGGCGTCTATGACCTCTTCTCGAACTATCCCGAGGACATGTTCACGCCAGGCAGCCTCTATGTCACGCTCAAGGACCCGACGATGCGGCATGCCTTTGCGGAGGCCTATCGCGACACGGGTCTCTTCCTTTCCGTCATGACCTATGACGACATCATGGGGCAGGCGGACAACATCCTCTCCTCCATCGCGACCATGACCGACGTCGTCAAGGTCTTCGCCATCCTTCTTTCCGTGGTCGTCATCTACAACCTGACGGCGCTCAACATCGCCGAGAGGGAACGCTCGATCGCCACGATGAAGGTCCTCGGCTTCCGTTTCCTGGAAATCAGCAAGACATTGACCTACGAGCTTCTTTTGGATGCCTTCGTCGGTTCGCTTGTCGGGCTCCTTCTTGGCTATCCGTTGACCGTCCTTGTCCTTCTTGTCAACCGGACCGACCTCCTCCACTTCATCTACCACATCACGCCCTGGACCTATCTCATCGCCTTTGCCATCTCGATCCTGACGACGCTCCTTGTCTCCCTCCTTCTCAACCTCAAGACGAAGAAGATCTCGATGAGCGAGTCCCTCAAGTCGGTCGAGTGATGGCGGAACTGTCTGGGACCCGGGAATCCCGAGAAAATCCGGGCTTTCTGTTTCCGAGATTGGACGAATGAAGCTTTTGCTATCCGTTTTCAAAGAAGAGAGTATAATTAATAAGCTTAGATTCCAAGGAGATTTCCCATGCGAAAAATGACCAGTGACGAAATCCGCGATACGTGGCTGAACTTCTTCAAGGAGAAGGGACATTATATCGAGCCTTCCGCCTCCCTTATCCCAAACAACGATCCGACCCTTCTTTGGATCAATGCCGGCGTCGCGGCCCTCAAGAAATACTTCGACGGTTCCCTCACACCGAAGCACAGGCGCATCACCAATGCCCAGAAATGCATCCGCACCAACGACATCGACAATGTCGGACACACCTCCCGCCACCACACCTTCTTCGAGATGATGGGCAATTTCTCGATCGGCGACTACTTCCGCCACGAGGTCATTCCCTGGGCCTTCGAGCTTCTGACCTCCGAGAAATACTTCGGCCTTCCCAAGGAGAGGCTTTATGTCACTTACTATCCCGATGACAAGGATACCTTCGAGACGTGGGTCAAGGCCGGCATGGCGGAAGACCACCTCGTCCCCTGCAAGGGAAACTTCTGGGAAATCGGCGAAGGTCCCTGCGGTCCCGACACGGAAATCAACTTCGACCGCGGCGAGAAGTACGACCCCAAGAACCTGGGATTGAAGCTTCTCGAGGAAGACCTCGAAAACGATCGCTACATCGAGCTGTGGAACATCGTCTTCTCCCAGTTCAACGCCGTTCCCGGCACGCCGAGGAAGGACTACAAGCCCCTTCCGCAGAAGAACATCGATACCGGTGCCGGCCTGGAACGCTTCGCCTGCATCCTTCAGGGAGCCGAGACTAACTTCGACACGGATCTCTTCCTTCCCTATATCCATGCCGTCGAGAAGAAGGCGAAGTTCCCCTATGACGAGGAACACAAGCTTGCCTATCGCGTCGTCAGCGACCACATCCGTTCCCTGACCTTCGCCCTTGCCGATGGCGCCGTCTTCTCCAACGATGGCCGCGGCTATGTCCTCAAGAGGCTTCTGCGCCGGGCTTCCCGCTATGCCCAGACCCTTGGCCTGGAGACGGGTGCCCTTTCCGAGCTCGTCCCGGTCGTCGACGAGAACATGAAGCATTTCTATCCCTATCTTCTCGAACATGAGGAGAAGACGATGAAGATGATCCGGAACGAGGAAAACAAGTTCTCCGCCACCCTTCACAATGGCGAGAAGATCCTCGCTTCCTTCCTCCGCAAGGAAGGCGACACGCTTTCGGCCGAGGATGCCTTCAAGCTGATGGATACGTATGGCTTTCCCTTCGAGCTCACCAAGGAAATCGCCGCCGACTCCGGCAAGAAGGTCGACGAGGAAGGCTTTGCTGTCCTTTTGGAACAGGCCAAGGAAAAGGCCCGTCTCTCCCGCGGCAATCGGGAATCCTTCGGAAACCAGAGCGAGGACCTGATGGCCTTCGCCACGCCCAGCGCCTTCACCTATGAGGACAAGGTCATATCCTCTTCGGTCTTAGGTCTCTTCAAGGACGGCGTGAAGGTCGAAAGCCTTGACGAGGAAGGCACCATCGCCCTTGCGGAGACGAACTTCTATGCCGAAAGCGGCGGACAGGTCAGCGACAAGGGCCACCTCAAGGGGAAGGACTTCGAGGCCGAGGTCGTTTCCGTCTTCAAGGCTCCCCATGGGCAGCATCTGCTCAATGTCCGTGTCCTTTATGGAACGGTCCATGTCGGCGACGTGCTTGAGGAAGACGTCGACCTCGAGAGAAGGAAGGCCATCGAGAAGAACCATTCCGCCACGCACCTTCTCCAGAAGGCCCTCCAGGACATCGTCAGCACGGACATCCACCAGGCCGGCGCCTATTATGACGACGAGCTTCTCCGTTTCGATTTCGCCTACGAAGGAAAGGTCAGTCCGGACCTGCTCGACCAGGTCGAGAAACGCGTCAACGACGAGATCTTCGCCGGCCATGCCGTCAGCACGGAAGTCCTCGACAAGGAAGAGGCGTTGAAGCGACATGCCATGCATCTCTTCAACGAGAAATACGGCGACAAGGTCCGTGTCGTCTCCATGGCTTCCTCCATCGAGTTCTGCGGCGGAACGCACGTCCGGAACACGAGCGAGATCAATCTCTTCGTCATCGAGAGCGAGGCCGCCATCGCAAGCGGCATCCGCCGGATCACGGCCTATACCGGCAATCGCGCCTACGAATACCTCAAGGAGAAGGAAAGGAACCTCATGGAGACGGCAAGCCTCCTCAAGCTGACGTCCGACAAGGGCATCCGCCAGAAGCTTGTGTCCCTTCTCGAGACGCTCGACAAGGAAAGGAAGAACAACGAAAGGCTGCGCGAGGAGATCACCAACGGCCTTCTCCTTGCCCTGCTGAGGAAGATCGTCGTCCTGAACGGACGGAAGGTCCTTTTCGAAAGGATTTCCGGCCTGACCCATGAACAGCTCGACTCCCTTGCCCGGAAGCTTGTCGACAAGGAAAAGGACCTTGCCCTCTTCCTGGTCAACGACAACGGCGCCAAGAAGGACCTCGTCGCCGCAAGGGGAGCCCTTCTCGATATCAAGGCCGGCAAGATGATGAAGGCCATCAGCCAGGCCCTCAACGGTTCCGGCGGCGGAAGGGACGATGTCGCCTTCGGCGGCACGAAGGACACTTCCCAGATCGAGAAGGCAAGGGAGAAGTTCCTGGAGCTTCTCAAGTGAAGAACATCCTCGCCCTCGACCTCGGAAGGGGAAGCCTTGGCGTTGCCATTTCCCGCAGCGGCATGTTCGTCACCCCGATAGCCAACCTTCGCTTCCCGATGGACGACTTCGAGGAAGCCATTGCCTTGCTGAAGGAGACAATCCGGACGGAAAGGGTCGAACATATCGTCATCGGCTATCCTTCCTACCCTTCCGGGGATCCCTGCCCCATGAGCCAGGTGGTCCTGGGTTTCATCCCGATGCTAGAGAAGGCCTTTCCCGGCATCGCGATCGACAAGGAAGACGAGCGCTATTCCACCGCCGAGGCCGGCGAAAGCCTCCACGGCCAGGGAAAGAACGCGAAAAGGCAAAGGAAGACGATCGACCGGACGGCAGCCTGCGTCATCCTGGAAAGATATCTCAGGCGGATCGGACAGTATTGAGTCCGATCCGTTTTTTATTGTCCATAAGGGACAAAGCCCTTCCTGAAGGGCGCTAGGAAGGCGTCCTGCCAGAGACATACGCAAAAGGAAAGAGCCTTTTGTGCTTGTTTGCCGCGGGCCGAGAATGGATAAAAGAAACGCCGATGGAAGCTTGTTTCCTATCGGAACTGGCTGGTATAGAGGTCGTAATAGAAGCCGTGCCTGGCCATCAGTTCGGCATGCCGTCCTTTTTCGATGACGTTGCCATCTTTCAAAACGAGGATGACGTCGGCTTCCTGGATGGTGCTCAGGCGGTGGGCGATGACGATCGATGTCTTTCCCGACATGACCCTGTCGAAGGCATCGGTGATGAGCCTCTCGGTACGGGTGTCGACGTTGGAGGTGGCTTCGTCGAGGATGACGATTTCCGGTTTTCTAAGAAGGACCCTGGCAATGGTCAGAAGCTGCCTTTCGCCTTCCGAGAGGCCGCTCTTTGCGGAGACGACAGTTTCGTATCCATGTGGCAGGGTCTGGATGAAACTGTCGGCATGGGCTTCGATGCATGCCCTCTTGACCTCCTCGTCACTGCTTGTAGGGGAAGCGTAGCGGACGTTTTCCAGGATCGTCCCCTGGAAAATCCAGGTGTCCTGGAGGACCATGCCGAAATACTTTCTCAGTTCTTTCTTGGGAATGGCCCGGGAGTCGATGCCATCGAAGGCTATCCGTCCTTTCGTCGGATCGTAGAAACGCATCAGGAGGTTGATGAGCGTCGTCTTTCCGGCCCCTGTCGGTCCGACGATGGCGACTTTCTCTCCCTTGCGGATCCTCTGGCTGAAATGCTCGATCAGCTTCTGTCCGGGCTCATAGCTGAAGGAGATGTCCTCGAAAGAGATTTCCGTCGGAGCCTTCTCAAGAAGGGTCGAACCGTCGTCGACGTCGTCCTCTCCGGCAAGGAAGTCGACGATCCTGCCAAAGGAAAAGCGGGCGGTCTCGAATTCGGCGGCAACGGATGAGATTTCATTGAAGGGTTTCGTGTATTCGTTGGTATAGCTCAGGAAGGATGTCAGGCTTCCAAGGCTCATGCCAAGGATGGGATAGGAAGGGGTATAGAGAATCATGACGATGCCGGCGATGCCGATGACGCAATAGATCGTGTTGTTGACGAAGCGCGTCGTCGGATTGGTCCAGCTGGCCGAGAATTGGGCGACCTTGCCTTCCTTTCTCAGGCTCTCGTCGCGTCTTGCGAAATCCGCCAAGGACCTTTCCTCGTATTGGAGTGTCTGGAGTGTCTCGAGGTTTGCGATGCTTTCCAGGGAAAGGGCATTGAGATCGCTCATCAGGGCGGACTGGCTCTTGAAGTGACGGTGGGAGAAGGTGGCGACGAACTTGCTGACGAAGAGGCTCAGGGGAGAAAGGACGATGATGCCAAGGGCCATGATCCAGTTGACCGTGAACATCAGGACGATGGTGATGAGGATCGAGAGGACGCCTTGGACGAGCTGCTTGAAGACGGAGAAGAGGCCATTGGCGATGTTCTCCACGTCCTGGATTTCCAACTGGAGCATGTCGCCGTGCTTCCGTTCGTCGATGGCCTTGATGGGGACGGAACAGATCTTGGAAAAGACGTCGTCGCGGATGTCCTTGACGATTCTCTGTGTCAGGATTCCGATGGCGTATTCGAAGACAAAATCAAAGAGGACGCCAAGGACGGAGAGCACGAGGGCGACGACCAGATAGATCGTCAGCAGCCGGAAGTCGATAGCAAGGACGAAGGTGCCATCCGCCGCAATCGAGCCGATGGCGTTGAGGGAACGGCCGACAAGAAGCGGAAGGGAGAGATTGGCAAGGAGGAAGACGAAGACGGAAACGAAGGATAGGACGATGAGCTTCCGTTGGCTTCCGATATAACGGAGAAGGGAGTTCTTGATGGTCATGCCTATTCTCCTTTCTGCATCTGGGACTGATAGGTCTCAAGATACACTGGACAGCTCTTCAGGAGCTCTTCGTGGCGTCCCTTCCCGATGACGTGGCCGCCCTCAAGGACGAGGATGATGTCGCTGTCCTTGATGGTCGAGACGCGCTGGGAAACGAGGATCTTCGTGCTGGCGGGAAGGGCAGAGGCGATGTTGTGTCGGACCTGTCTGTCGGTAAGGAGGTCCAAGGCGGAAGTGGCATCGTCCAGAATGAGGACTTCCGGCTTTCGGATAAGGCCCCTTGCGATGCAAAGGCGTTGCCTTTGTCCGCCCGAGAAGTTCTTGCCGCCTTCCTCGACCTCATGATCGATTTTGTCCTCATAGGCATTCACGAAATCGAAGGCGCAGGAAAGCCTTAGCGCTTTCTGGATCTCTTCGTCGCTGCTGTCCTTTTTGGACATTTGCAGATTGCTTCTTATCGTTCCCTTGAAAAGAACGCTTTTTTGCGGGACATAGGCGATTTCGGAATGGAGGGCATGAATGGAATAGTCCTTGATATCGATGCCTTTGTAGCGAATCGTCCCGGACGTCCTGTCCAAAAGGCGCTCGAGAAGGCGGATGAGGGTCGTCTTGCCCGAACCCGTACCGCCGATGATACCCAGAGTCTCGCCTTTCCTCAGGGAAAAGGAAATGTCGCTCAAGGCCGCGTTTCCGCCTTCCGCATAGGAGAGGGAGACGTTGTCGAAGGAAAAGATTTCCTCCCCGACGGCAATCTTTTTCGTCTTGGCATCCGGGCTTTCGACGATGGAAGGTTTAAGGCCAAAGAGCTCATCGCACCGTTTCCAGGAAACGATGGACTTGGTGAAGATGGTCACGAGATTGGTCAAAAGGACCAGGGTCTGGAAGATTTGGCTCAGGTAGCTGACAAGGGTGATGATGGTGGAAGGCTGGAGGGGCGCGCCCAGGAACATCACGCCGTTGGACATGTCGAATCCGCCAAGCAGGACGACAAGGATGGTCGCAAGCGAAACGATGGCAAAGGTAAGGGGATTGATGAGGGCATTGATCTTGCTGACGTGTATGGCTTCCTTCCGGTAGTCTGCCGTTGCCGTGGAGAAACGCTCCCTTTCGATATCCTGCGTGGAGAAGGCGCGCACGACCCTTGCGCCATCGAGGTTGTCGCTTGCCATCGAGGAGAGGCTGTCGAGCTTTCCCTGGATGACGAGATACTGACGGGAGGCCTTGCGCATGACCTTGAAGACGATGAGGAGGATGATCGGGACGATGCCCAGGAAGACAAGGCCGATGTGCCAGTCGAGGATGAAGGAGAAGACAAGCGAGCCCAGGATGATGAAGGGGGCCCTTATGCCGAGGCGGATGAAGAAGAGGACGCCCTGCTGGACCTGGAAGGAATCGGAATTGAGGATGGTCTGCGTCTTTCCCTGTCCGAAGGCCTCGATCGTCTTCTTGTCGAGAGTGAGGATCTTCCTGTAGAGGGCATCCCTAAGATCCGTTCCCGAGCGCGTCGCGGCAAGGGCGGCTATGTATTGGCACACCATCGTCGTGCCAAGGCCGACGATTCCCATGAGGAGGATGATGAAACCGCCGACCAAGGCATAGGAGAGCTTTTCGTTTCCGGGAACCCATTGGCCGAAGAGGGCGATGAAATTCCCCAGGGCCTTCGAAATCGGGTCGATGGTTCGCGGATCGGAGGAGAAGGAAAGATCGAGGACGGCTTTCATGAAGAGCGGGATGAGGAGGTCGAACACGGCTTCGATGATCTTGAATGCCGGGCCGACGATATAGGCCCACATGTTCTTTTTGAGGGCAGTCGATACTTTGTAATCCATGCTGTCTATTTTATCACACGAAGGGCGGGCAGACTCTAAGGAAAAGGAGGACATCGGACGTCTTTCTTCCTGGAATAGGAGGGGCATAAGGGGTCGACTCATTATTGACATGTTCTCCTTTCTCTTTCTATAATTATTCTGTCTTGGGAAACCGGGACGCATTCTTAATCGTGAAAAGATTGAGAGTGGGCCTATGGCTCACTCTTTCTTTTTAGGGGGAGGAAAGATGAATCCGGAAGTTTTGAAACGAATCGAGGAAATCCTCGGAAAAGAAGCCGAAAGGGAAGGACTGGAACTCGTCCGAGTCCGTTTCTTCAACGACAGCCTCAATGGCCCGACGCTGGAGGTTCTCGTCGACCATGACTATCAGATCACGATGGACGAGATTTCGCTCTTCACGGAAAGGGTCTCGCCGTTGCTCGACGAGATTCCCGGGCTTGATGAAAGCTATCTTCTGGACATCTCCTCCGGCGGAAGCGAGAAGGAAATCCCATTCCGTGATCTTGGAAAGCTTGTCGATCACTATCTTGACGTCGTCCTTAAGGACGGGCGCAAGGAGACGATGAAGCTTGTCAAAGCCGAGGACGGGAAGGCGGAATTCGTTTATTTCATCAGGGGACGACGCAAGAAGGAAGTCCTTGGGGAAGAAGACATTCGTTCGATGAAAATGGGTTACAAAGCCTGAGTGGCCAATGGAGGAATTCAAGAAATGCCCGAAGAAGTCAAGACAGAAGAAGTCGTGAAGAAGAGAAGGGGTCGCAAGCCCAAGGCTCTCGAAGAGCCCAAGAAGATCACCGGAAAGGTCGACAGCAACAGCTTCATCCTTGCCGCCGGCGATATCGAGAAGGACTTGCTCGTCAAGGCCAATGACGTCACCGGAATCCTGATCCAGACGATGGAGCAGGCCTATTTGGAATGGTCCTACCCGGGACTCTTCAAGGATAGGGACAACCCCGATCCCGCAAAGTCCCTCATCCGTTGCGAAGTCGAGTTCGAGAATGGCTTCAGCAACTTCAAGATCTACGACATCAAGACCGTCACCCTCGATGACGATATTGTCGACGATGCCTACCAGATCTCTCCCGAGGATGCCGCGGAGTTTAAGGAGAATCCGCAGGTTGGCGATGTCATCCGCATTCCGTTTGATGTCTCCAAGCTCGACAAGGCGTATGTCCGTCGCGTCAAGCAGCTTTTCCAGAGCCACCTCAAGGATGCTTCCAAGCAGGCCATCCTCTCCGTCTACTCCGACCGCATCGGCCAGCTTATCGAAGGAACCGTCACCCGTGTCGAACAGAACTCCAACACCTATGAGCTCTCCTTTGGCAAGGCTGTCGGCTTCCTGAGACGCAGCAACCTCATTCCCAACGACAAATTCGTCACGCAGGACCGCGTCCTTGTCTACCTGAGCGACGTCTCGGAGAAGAGCAATCCGCCGAGCCTTGTCATCTCCCGCAGCAGCGACAAGTTCATGGGCAAGCTCTTCGAAAGGGCCATTCCCGAACTTGCCACCGGCGAGGTCGAGATCAAAGGCATCGCCAGGGAAGCCGGAAGAAGGACGAAGATCTTCGTCCATAGCCGCTTCAAGAACATCGATCCCGTCGGAACTTGCCTTGGCATCGAGTCCAACCGCATTCGCAGCGTCCTCAACGAGATCCACGGCGAGAAGGTCGATGTCCTTCGCTATGAGGACAACAAGGCCCTCCAGATCATCGAGGCCATGAAGCCGGCGGCCGTCATCGGACTGAGCTGCCCCGAGGACTTCTTCGACGAAAACGTCCACTATGACGAGCTTGAGAGGGAGCCGGGATACGAGTTCCCCCACATTGTCGCCGTCGTCAGCAACGGCAGCCAGGGCGTCGCCATCGGTACCGGTGGCGTCAACGTCCGTCTTGCCAGCCAGATTACCCAGTGCACCATTTCCGTCCTGCAAGCCGATGAGGCCATCCGTCAGGGCGTGAAGTACGATTCCGTTTCCGACATCATCGAAAAGGCCAAGGTCTGGAAGGAAAAGCAGGAAGAGCTCGAAAAGGGTGCCGTAACTGAAGAGCAGGCCCCTGTCGCCGAGGAAGAGACAACCGTCGTGGATCAGACCGCTCCTGTCGAGACGCCGGAAGAGGTCATCGAGGAAAAGCCCGTCGTGACACCCGCTCCCGTCGAGGAGAAGGCTCTCGAAGAGGATAAGCCTGTCGCTGTCGAACCCGAAAAGCCGGAAATCGACGAGAGCAAGCTGGCTCCCAAGGCCGATTCCACCACGACCGAAATGAAGGAAGCGCCCATCCAGCATGTCGAGATCAAGAACAAGCCGAAGATTTCCCTCTCCGATCTCGAGGAAGCCCTCAACCAGAAGAAGGGACCCAGCGAGACCCGCTCCTACAAGAAGCGCTATCGGAGAAACGATGACCAGGCCTCCGCCGTCAAGGACGAGCCCAGCAAGGCCGCCACGGCGACAGCCATGCCCATCTATACCGATGAGGAACTCCGCGCGATGGAAGAGCAGGAAGCCATGATGGACGAGAGCGAATACGATTCCTACGACGAGGATCTCGAGCAATACGATTACTACGAGGACGACGAGGACAAGAAGAGGAACTGATGAAGGTTCCCGTCGAAAGAATGGATATCCTTTCCCGGAAGAGATACCCCCGGGAAAGACTGATTCGCCTTGTCCGAAGGGAGGATGTCCTCGTCCTGGATTCCGGAGACGGACTTCCCGGCAGGGGATACTATCTCCTTCGGGACAGGGAGACCTTGGAACGCCTTCGTAAGAAGAACGTCCTTCTCCGCTATTCGAAGAAGACGGACTACGAAGAACTGTTCTGGAAGCTGGAGGACCTGATTGGATGAACGAGAAGCTTCTGGCGTATCTGGGCTTTGCCAGGCGGATGAAGAAGCTCTTTGCCGGCATGGCCCTCGAAAAGAAACTTGACGAAGGAAAAATCTGCCTTCTCCTCCTCTTTCCGAGCATCACGGACAAGAGCCGGGAGAAGCTGACGAGAAGAGACGAGAAAGTCGCATGTCGGGATGTCGGCGAAATCGACTTCGCCCGATTGGGCCTGAAACCCTGCAAGGCATTGGGCGTTGCGGACGAGGGCCTGGCCAAGGCGATTGAGCGCATCCTTACGGAAAAGGAGGTTGACGATGAGCGATAAGAGAAACAGGAGAGAGAGGAACGGGGGAAAGCCCGGTTTCGGAAAGAAGAACAAGTCCCAGGTCGAGAATGGCGTCTTCGTCTATTCCGGACCGATTACCTTGGACCAGCTTTGCAAGCGGATCGGCATTCCTGCCGCGGAAGTCATCAAGGGCTTCCTCATGCAGGGAAAGATGATTTCGCTCAACACCGTCCTTTCGGACGAGCTGATTGCCGAAGTCTGCCTGGAGCACGACCTGGACTTCCGCAAGGAGGAAGGGGCCATCCCCGACGATTTCACCAAGGCCGACATCTTCAACAAGGAAAGGGACAAGGATGAGCGCCCGCCCGTCGTGACCATCATGGGCCATGTCGACCATGGCAAGACGACCCTCATCGATACCATTCGCCATTCTTCCATCGCATCGGGCGAGCATGGCGGCATCACGCAGGAAATCGGCGCCTACCAGAAGACGGTCAACGGCAAGAAGATCACCTTCATCGATACGCCTGGACACGAAGCCTTCACTGCCATGCGTGCCAGGGGTGCCTCGGTCACGGACATCGTCGTCCTTGTCGTTGCCGCGGACGATGGCGTCAAGCCGCAGACGGTCGAGGCCATCGACCATGCCAAGGCCGCCAAGGTTCCCATCATCGTTGCCATCAACAAGATCGACAAGCCCGGCGCCAATCCCGAAAAGGTCAAGAACGAGCTTTCCGGTCATGGTCTCCTTTGCGAGGAATGGGGCGGCGACACGATGATGTTCGAGATTTCCGCCAAGCGGAACATCGGCGTCGACAAGCTTTTGGAAGGCATTCTCGACCTTGCCGAACTGATGGATCTGAAGGCCAACTCTGAGGGTCCGGCAGCCGGATCGGTCATCGAGGCAAAGCTGGACAAGAAGGAAGGAAGCAAGGCGACCCTGCTTGTCCAAAATGGAAGCCTTCATATCGGCGACTATCTCGCTGTCGGCGAATTCTATTGCAAGGTCAGGAAGATGACCAACGAATACGACAAGTCCCTCAAGGTCGCCCTGCCTTCGACGCCGGTTGCCGTCACGGGCCTTTCTGGCGTTCCCGTCGCCGGCGATCGCTTCCTCTGCTTCCCCTCCGAGAAGGATGCGCGCGATGCCGCAAGCCGTCGTGCCCAGGCCCTCATCGGCCATTCCGAGAAGGGCGTCAGCCTTGCCGATATCGCAAGCGATGCCGCAAGCGGCGAGACGGCCCTGATCAACCTCATCATCAAGGCGGACACACAAGGCACGAGCGAGGCCATCCGTTCCTCCCTTGAGAAAATCAACGTCCCCGGAACGAAGCTTCAGATCATCCACTGCGCTTCCGGCGATGTCAACCAGGGCGATATCGTCCTGGCTTCCGCTTCCCACGCCGTCGTCCTTGCCTTTTCCGTCAAGGTCAACGCCACCGTCAAGGAAGAGGCCAAGCAGAAGAAGGTCGAAATCCGTGAATACAACATCATCTACCACCTCCTTGAGGAAATCGAGGCTGCCCTCCGCGGCAAGCTCGGACCTGTCTACGAGGAAGTCGTCTATGGCCATGGCGAGGTCCGCAACCTCTTCAAGGCGAGCAAGGTCGGACAGATCCTCGGCCTTTACATCACCGACGGCAAGTTCAAGAACACGGCTCATGTCCGCGTCTATCGCGGCAAGGAGCTTGTCCTGGACACGAAGCTGACGTCCCTCAAGCGCTTCAAGGACGATGCCAAGGAAGTCCTCCAGGGCTTCGAGTGCGGCGCGACCCTCGATGACAAGTTCAATTGCGAGGTCGGCGACATCCTCGAGGCCTATGGCCAGGAAGAGGTGAAGAATGGCTGACAAGAAGGGACGCGTCCAGGAAATCATCCAGAGGGATGTTTCCGAGATCATCCTCTATGAGCTCAAGAGCCCGCTTTGCCAGTATGCCTCGATCAACGAGGTAAGGATGACGAGCGACTATTCCTATTGCAAGTTCTATGTCACGCACATGGATCCTACGAAGACGGACGTCCTTGTCGACTTCCTCAACACCAACGCCAAGAAGATCCGTTCCCTCCTCAGCAAGAGGCTCTCCATCTACAAGACGCCCGAGCTCTCCTTCTTCAAGGACGAGGTCTACGAGAAGGCCAGGCATATCGACCAGGTCATCGAGAATGCCCTGAAGAAGAAGCCCATGACGCTCAAGGACCTGGAGGAACAGGAAAAGAAGGCAAAGCCGAAGACGACAAGGAAGAAGACTGCGACAAAAAAGAAGGCCTAGGCCTTCTTATGAAAACGGGAACGTCCTTGGGGCGTTCCCTTTTCTTGTGCCTGGGCCTCAGGCCAGGCAGGTCTTGGCATCCAGGAGGAGCTGATTCCTGAGCGCATCGATGGAGTCGAATTTCATCTGGTCGCGGATTCGTGACAGGAACTCGACGCGGATCGCCTTCCCATAGAGATTGCCCATCCAGTTGAGGACATGGGTCTCCATGCAATGGGAAGCGATTTCGTCGATTGTCGGATGCGTCCCGATGTTCGTCATCGAGGGATAGGCCTTGCCATCGATCGTCGTGCGTGTCTTGTAGACGCCGGAAGGCGGATAGACCTTTCTTTCGTCCAGGAGGAGGTTTGCCGTCGGAAAACCGATCCGATGGCCATTGTTCTTGCCGTGGAGGACCTTACCGACGCAAAAGAAATTGGAGCCGAGCAGAAGGTTGGCCTCTTCGATTTGTCCCTGTCGCAAGGTTTCCTTGATCCGGGAAGAGGAAATCTTTCCTTTCCAGTCGTGGCCTAGCGGGATGATCGAGACGGGAATGTCCGTCAAGAAAGAGGCGATGTCCGTGGCCTTTCCAAGGGCATTCTTGCCGAAGGTGAAGTCCTCACCGACGACGATGCGTTGCGGATGGCATTTCTCAAGGAAGAGGAGAAAAGCTTCCTTGGAGGCATTCCTTGTCTCTTCGTCGAAGGGTAGGACATAGACGCAATCCAGGTCGCAGGACGAAAAGAGGATTTCCCGCTCCTCTGCCGTGTAGATGAGCTTCCCGTCCTTGCGGAAGGAAAGCATTTCCTCGGCATCGAAGGTCAGAAGGGAAGGGCGCGTGCCATCCTTGCGGCATTCGGAAAGGAGAAGACGGTGCCCGACGTGGAGACCGTCGAAGAAGCCAATCGCAAGGTCCTTTCCGGAAAGGTCGGTGAAGTCAAAAAGGCGAATATGTTTTTCAAGCATGGGAGAATCCTCTTAGGCAATGGTATAAGGAAGGTCCTTCATTTCGATAGAGGGCGATTCTCTTTCCGTCGTGGGTGAAAAGCAGATAGGGGAAATCGCTGGAAATCGAAAGGGGAAGGCCGTTTAAGGCTCGTGTTGCCTTTCTTTCGTCAAGCTCGATGGTCGTAAGGCCGGGTATGACGGATTCCGGGGGAAGAAGGACGGCATCCGGGATTCCTTCCACGGCTACGGCATCACGAACATGGAGAGACCCGATTTGAGTCCTTCTCAGGGAAGAGAGATAGCCTGTCGTGCCAAGCCTTTTGGCGATGTCGAGCCCAAGGGAGCGGATATAGGTGCCTCTGCTGACGGTGGTCCGGAAGGCGATTCTTTTCTCTTCCTTGTCAAAGGAAAGAAGTTCCATTTGATGGATTGTGATATCGATTGGCTTTTGCTGGAATTCTATGCCTTCGCGGGCGAGATCATAGGCCCTTTTCCCATCGATCCACTTGGCACTGTACTTAGGTGGAAGCTGGTTGGAAGTTCCAAGGAAGCTGGAAAGGACTTCCTGGATTTTTTCTTCCTCCAAGGGCGGGACATCCAAGGTCGCAGTGATCTTTCCGTTCCGGTCAAGCGTGTCCGTTTCCTCGCCCAATTGAAGGACGGCTTCGTATGTCTTTTCGTTGTCCGGGACAAGGGGAAGGAGCTTCGTTGCCTCGCCGATTGCCAAAAGCAGGAGACCGCTTGCAAAAGGGTCCAAGGTGCCGAGGTGTCCAACCCGACGTGTGTTGAAGGCTTTCTTTGCCTTTATGTCGACAAAGGAGGAAGTCACGCCCTCTTTCTTGTCCACAAGAAGGAAGCCAAAGGCATCGCTGTTCATTTTCATGGCTGAAATAGTATAATCCTATGCGCTATGGATAACAGCA
This sequence comes from uncultured Bacillota bacterium, assembly GCA_949282275.1. Classification (GTDB taxonomy): domain Bacteria; phylum Bacillota_I; class Bacilli_A; order RFN20; family CAG-288; genus Enterosoma. Next base: position 33,868 of record CASDOO010000033.1, read on the forward strand.
ATCAACTTCGGAAAAGACTTCTTGCGGCATTGCGGAAGGCAGACTACGACTACGGACTCATACAGGACGGGGACAGAATCCTTGTCGGTCTTTCCGGCGGAAAGGATTCCCTTGCCCTTTTGGACCTTCTTGCCGTCTATCGGAAATTCCCGGGAAAGAACTTCTCCCTCTCGGCCATCCATCTCGATTTCGGATTTCCGGCGGTGGATTTTTCGCCTGTCGAGAACTTTGTCCACGAACTTGGGATCGACTACATTCCCTATGAGGCCAAGGAGGTCTACGGAATCCTCAAGGACAACATCAACCCGAAGACCGGCCTTCTCCCCTGCTCGATCTGCTCCAGGATGCGCAAGGCCATCGTCAACAAGGCCGCCAATAGACTTGGTTTCTCCAAGGTGGCCTTCGCCCACCACATGGACGACGCCATCGAGACACTCTTCCTCAACATGGCCTATGGTTCCAGGGTCGCCACATTCGAACCGAAGATGTTCCTCGAGAATGCCAAGATCGAATTCATCCGTCCCCTTATCTATGTCCGGGAAAGCCAGATCGTCCGCTATGTCACCGCCCGCAATCTTCCCATAGCCAAGAATTCCTGCGGAAACGACAAGAAGACCCAGCGCGAGACGATGAAGGCCTTCCTTGCCGATCTCTACAAGAAGATCCCGGATGCCGAGAGCAACTTCGCCAACATGCTTTCCAACTATGAGTCCTTCCAGCTCTTCTTCGACCGATATGGCGCCCATCCCCGCTCGGACATCGAGATCAAGCGCTGCTATACCGGCAAGGACATGCTCGACGTCGCCTTCGTCGGAAAGAAGACAAAGACGGAAGACGACTTCGTCCTTGGAAATTCCCTTTACTATCTGCTGAGGAAGAAGGGAAAGCCTTTAGCGTACCTCAAGGCCACGGAGCATCAAGACTTTTCCGTCGATATCCACTATCTTGAAAGGCTTCCGGAAGCTGAGGATAACGACGTTACGTGTCTTCTGGATATCTTCGAGAAGAACCTGTCGATGCGCCATGTTCCGCGGGATGTCTTCTATGTCGGAGAGAAAAAACGGGATGTCTTCCTCGCCTTTGGTTATTCCGAGAATGGCGTAAATTTGAAAAAGGCCGTCACAAAGGCCCTCAAGATGTGAAAAAGGCTTTTCTTTTTCGCTTTCATGCCTTATAATTCCTATTTGCACCACGACTGGAATAAGGCTTGTTCCTCAAGCACCTGCCTCTGGTCCCGGCGCAGAAAGAAAACGAGGTAAGAGACAATGGCTCTCACGAAGGAAGAGAAGACGAAGGCAATCGTTGCCAACCGCAGGAACGAGAAGGACACCGGATCCACCGAGGTCCAGATCGCCATCCTCACCGAGAAGATCAAGAAGCTGACGGTCCACATGACCAACAACACACACGACTACTCCTCCAAGCGCGGTATGGACAAGATCATTGCCCGCCGCAAGAAGCTCCTTGCCTATCTCAAGAGGGAGAACCCCGAGAAGTACGACGCCGTCCTCAAGTCCATCAAGAACAAGAAGAACTAAGGATTGCCAGGGACCGGGAAACCGGTCCTTTTTCATTTCCTATATTTCCGTGGGTTACTGAACGCTAAAGAACCTTTTCCGAAATAAAAGGAAAGCTGAAAAAAAGCAATAGGAAAGGAAGAGAGCAATCAGCATGAACACATTCCTAGTCTTTCGCAAGGACGGAATATATTTATATCGGAAGGTCCTTCTTTTCGAAGACGAAGAAGGAAGCACCATAGGTCAGAATGGCTATGAGAAGAAGGCCGATGAGCTTATACCAATAGACCGGACTCCCGGAGAGGACAGCCTTGGCATCATAGAGGGAGACGATGGACATGTAGTTGAAGACATTCATCGAATCGATGCGGATGGTCGAGGGCATGGCAGGGCCGCCAAAGAGGCCAAGGATCGCGGCGACGAGGAAGAAGATGGCAATGCCGCCACCGACGGCAAGGGCTTGCTGCGTCCTATTGAAGATAGCCGAGGAGAGGAAGCAGATTCCGGAAATCGCCAGCATGACCATGAAGTTGCCAAGGACGAACTTCAGGATCATCTCGTTGGTAAGGGAAGTCATGAAGTCCTCCCCGCCGAGGGCAATGCCAATGCCGCGGCTTGCAAGGCCGCCAAGAAGGAGCAGGACGGAAAGGAAGACTTCGCATCCGATGAGGAATGTCATCTGCGTGAAGACGATCTTCCGTCGGCGGATGGGAGTCGAGAGGACGAAGGCAAGGGAACCCGATTCGACTTTTCCGGCAAGGAGATCGTTGGAGACGATGATGGTATAGACGATGGGAAGAAGAAGGCCGGCAAGGCCGAAGAACAGGATGCCGACGAGTATGCCATAGAGATTCATGTCCCCCAATTCCTTGAAGCTCTCCTCGACGTGCGTCGGAAGGGAATCAAGAATGCCCTGGCTTGCCTGGACGAGCGACAGGAGGAAACGATCCTCGATACTTTCAATGTCGGCATTGTCCTCGAGATGATAGGAAAAGGAAGACATAGCGCCGAGGGCTTCGTTCTCGACAAGGATAAGGATCTCGCTACCGGAAAGTCCCTGCTTGTCCATCGTGATGTCCTCGATGGAATCGACTTCGAAGACGGAAAGGATCTGCTCCTCGGCCTGGTCGAGGATATCCACAAGGGCTCTCTTTTGGATGGCTTCCCTGTGGATGGTGCCCATGGGCAGGGGATCCTTCCCTTCGACATAGTAGTTATCGACGCCGCTTTCGAGGGAAAGGGCATACTCCGTCAGGAAGGAATCCAGGTAGTTCTCCAGCATGGCGGATTGCTCCATGGCAAGATGCCTGGCGGTCTGGATTTCCTCTTCCTTGTAGTCTTCCCCGGTCAGCTCCTTCTTGTGCCTTTTTTCAAGCAGGCTGCTGTCTTTCCCCATGCCGGCGGCAACGGGTATCATCCTGTCGGGCTGATAGCTATCGAGGATGACTTTGCCTCCGCTTTCGTCAAGACAATAGGGACGGCCAAGCTCGTCGGTAAGATATTGCACCTCGAAGGAAGGGAGATAGGCAAGGTAGGAATAATTCCCGAGAAGCGACTGTAAACAGTCCTTGCAGGCATCGATGAGAATCCGGTCACGATAGCCGATGTCCGAAGAAGATACTTTCTCGTTGTTTCGGAAAGCGGCGAGGTTTTCTTCCCTTCCCTGTCGAATGGAATCGACGAAGGCGGTAATAGCTTTTTCGCCATCCCCTTTCACAAGGACAGGAATGGCATTCGAGAGGAAATGGTAGGTCAGATCAAAACCGGATGTTCCGGTTTCCTTGTAATAGGTATAGCATTCCTCGTATTTTCCGGCGATTTCCTCACTTTTGGAGGGGGAGAGGGAAAATTCCTCCTGAAGCGTTTGGGATAGGAAGAGTGCGACGCCGTTTCGAAAACAGGCGCCCCACTCAAATTCCGCCTGCGTGTCTTTCATTTCGCGATAGGCATCAAGCTGGCAGGACAAGGCCGTCGGTATCCTGTCGGCATAGTCGGCAAGGCCCGGGAAGAGTCCGGTCACAGTGGAGACAAGCAAGTCCGCATCGGAAAGGACGGCATCCTTTGCTTCCTCATGGCGGATTTCCGGATCCGTCTCCAGGCTTTCCTCAAAGGCCCTGTCATAGGGATCGTAAAGAAGCGTCTCCATTCCCCTTTGATAAACGACATTCGTTTCCAGGTCATCCGAGAAATCGAAACTCAGGGCAAGCATGTCTCCCATCTCCTCGCCCTTCGTCGCAAGAATGTTTCCGGGGTAGCGATAAAGGAGGACGGAGGCTTCATAGGCCGTGTCCATGGCAATGCTTCCCTGACTGACGAGGGCGAGCATGTCGGAATTGGAAAAGAGCGTCTTGAGGGACTGCTGGGTGGAATTGAGGTCCAGGGTCGAAAGGATCATGACCACGACGATGCAGATGATGGCATTGCCAAGACCGCAGATTGCCGTTGCCAAGCCGTTGGACTTGATGGATTCCTTGAGTAGGGGCCAGGACCAGGGCGTTTTTATGGTTCTTCTTTTCTTTGGTGTCGCGTTGGTTTTCATTTGCCTTTCTCCTTTTTGGAAAAGTAGTCCCGCAGGCCGAAACGCTTCTCGTAGAGGAACAATACTGGCATGGCAGATAGCCACTCAATGAAGGAAGCGGTGTCCTTTCTATCGATTGCAAGGGTATAGATTCCCTGTTCCGTCGAAGAGGGATTGGCATGGATGAACTTTGGGAAGTCCAAGGGAGTATGTGGCCCGAAGCCGACTTGGTAGGCCTTCTTCTCGGGATCGTTGATGGAGGAGAGGTCCACGACGTCGACAATCCTTCCCTCTTCGATACGGATGGCCCTGTCGCATATGGCCTCGATTTCCTCATAGTCGTTGGAGACAAGAAGGAGCGTCTTTCCTTCCTGCTTTTCCCGTTTCATCTGGCGGAGGAATTCCTCGCGCATGAGGGGATCGAGTCCGTTGGTGGGTTCGTCCATCAGCAGGATGGTGCAGTCTCCCATCAGGGCGGAGACAAGGGCAAGCTTTTCCTTCATGCCCTTGCTCATCCGCCTTGGCCTGGCGCGGATGTCCAGCTGGAAGGCCTGAATGAGAAAGTCGGCCTTCGTCGAGGAATCGATGCCCAAAAGCGCCATCTGCTCGTGGAGGAATTCCTTTCCGGAAGGGAGGTCGGGATAGTTGATTTCGCCAGGAACATAGGAAATCTTCTTTCGCATGGCGGCGTTTTCCTCGTCGAGAGGTTTTCCAAGGATTCGGACCTGGCCTTTGTCCGGACGGACGAAATCCATGACAAGCCGCATGATTGTCGACTTTCCGGCCCCGCTTTCGCCCATGATGGCGACGAATTCGTTCTCGCCAACGGAAAAGGAGACGTCGAAGACGCCTTTTCCCTTCCCGAAATCCTTGGTAAGGCCTTTGACGACAAGGACTTCGCTTTTCATAATCCCGAATAGGTCCTTTCTTCCTTGTAGTAGGAAAGGAACAGCTCGCGCAGAGTCTTCTTCCTTGGGGAAAAGTCCACGACGTCCAAGCCCTTCAGGGTCTCCAGGAAGGCAGGAAGGCGTTCGTCCTCGAAGCGATAGATGAGTTCCCTTTTTGCCGTATCCCTCGAAAAAGGCAGGAAGGCAGAAGAGGCCGAAAGCCTTTCGAAATCCCTGTCATTGCCCAAGACGACCACGCATGTCTTTTCGCCACCGCGAATCAACTCTTCCTTTCCGATGCGCGCGACGATCCTTCCGTCCTTGATGACGATGACCCTGTCGCTGGCCTTCTCGACCTCGGCAAAGACATGGCTGGAGAAAAGGACGGTCTTGCCCTTTCGGCGTTGGGCATCGAAAAAGTCGAGAAAGACGGTCTGCATGACCGGATCCAGTCCGGAAGAAGGCTCGTCGAGAATCAGGATCTCGGGATCGAAGAGGAAGGTATTGACGATGGCGGTCTTCCTCTTGCTGCCAAGGGACATGTCGCCGCAGCGCTCATCGAGATCCAGCTGGAAGAGGGAGGCAAGGGATTCCATCCTGCCGATATCGCCCTTTTTCCTTAGGGCCATCTGCTCCATGAGGAATTCCCTTCCGGTCAGGGGCTTCGGGAGGGCGATTTCCCCCGGGAGATAGCCGACTTGGGAAAGTGTCGCGCGATCCTTGGCGACATCCTTGCCGAGAATCGTCGCCTTGCCGGAATCGGGCTTCGAGAAACCGAGAAGATGGCGTATCGTCGTCGATTTTCCGGCACCGTTGGGACCCAGGAAGCCCACGCATTCGCCTTCTTCCACCGAAAAGGATACGTCGAAGACGCCCCGTTGCTGGGAATAGTCCTTCGTCAGGTGCTGAATATCGATGACTGTCATTCTCTTTCCAAAAACCTCATAATATCAAGTATAATATATAACGATTTTCACTCCAAGAAAGGATGCCCATGGCCACAACGAATCGAAAAGCGGACCTCCGCTCCAAGCGCAGCCAGAAGAGGCTTTCCAGTGCCCTTCTCGTTTTGCTCAAGGAGAAGGAAATCGAGAAGATCTCCGTCAAGGAAATCGCCGCGTTGGCCGAGGTTTCTCCCTTGACTTTCTACAATCACTTCCGCAACAAGCTCGACCTTCTCGACTACTGCTTCTACGATCACCTCCAGCCCATCCTCTCTTCCCTGCCTTCGCTCATCAAGGGGGCAAGCGATGCCGAGGAAGCGCTCGAAAGGATCGTGCGCGCCTTCGTCCACTTTGTCTTCGAGAATCTCGACGTCCTGCGCAACCTCGTCCAGAACGATAGCTCCCGGACGATCTATTGGGCGATGACAAAGGTCGACAATGCCATCTTCCAGGACCTTCGCGCCAAGAACGGCCATCTTTTCCGGTATGCCAACCTTCCCGACAGGGTCGTCGACACCTTTTTTGCCGGCGGCCTGACCTATCTGATCTATGAGCTGATCCGGACCGAGGCCGGCTATACGGAGGAGGAAGCCACGGCCTACTTCGTCCGTCTGGTCCAGGCCTACCCTTCCTGAGGAGACATGAGTCCAATGCTAAAGGAAATCGCACTGCGGAGAAGCGTCCGCTCGTATACCAGCGCCCCTATCGTGAGGGAGAAGATGGAAGCGGTCCTCCAGGCCGGAAACCATGCCCCGACGGGCTGCAACAGACAGAATCTTCTTTTCGTCGGGATACTGGATGCCAAGATCCGGAATGCCCTTTTCGAATACCTGGACGGAGGCAGGGCCTATTATGGCGCCACGGGAATCGTCCTCGTCTTCGAAAGGACGAAGGATCCCCTGACATTGCAGAATGCCGGCGCGGCGATGGAGAACATGCTTCTGGAGGCGGTGCACCAGGGCCTGTCCGCCTGCTGGATACATTCCGTTGTCGCAAGTCTCAACGCTCCGAAGGGAAAGGCTTTCCTCCGTGAGCTCCTTGGACTTGGTGATGAGTACGACCTTGTCGAGAGCCTGGCTTTAGGCTATTCCGACGAAAAGACGCAGGAGAAGAAGCGAAATGCCGAAAACGTCATCCTCCTGTGATCTTCTTGTTGTCGGCGGCGGCATTGCCGGCTGCTTCCTTTCCGCCCTTCTTGGAAGCCAGAGGGAGATCCTTGTCGTCGACACCGAGGAAAAGAAGGAAAACCTGGCAAGGCGCATCAAAGTCAGCGGAAACGGGCGCTGCAATTTCTTCATTGCCGACTTGCTTGCGGATGCCTTTTCGGAATTCCCTCTTTCGAAACTGGACCGTTTCTTCCATACGAATAATGAGAACGCCGCAAAGGAGACGCTTTCCATTCTCGAAGGACGCTTCGGAATCGCCTCGTTTCGTGAAGGCAAGCTCTTCTATCCTTTCTTCAATCGTTCCGAATGCGTCTGGAAGCCTATTTGGGATGCCTTTTGCGAGAGTTCGGCCGCTTTTCTTTCCGGGGAAGTCGTCCGAATCGACCGGACAAACAGGATCTGCCACGTCCATTCCAAGGATGGCGAAAGGGAAATCCATTATCGGGACATTGTCCTTGCAAGCGGCGGCATCAGCTATGACCGCAATCCGGAGCAGGCGTCCTTCCTCAATTCGCTTGGCATTCCCTATTTCCCTTTCTCGCCATCGCTTTGCCCCGTCCGGGTAAAGGAAAGGATTCCGCCCTATCTGGTCGGGAACCGCCTCAGGGGAAGGATTTCCCTGCTTGCGGACAGAAAGGAAATCCATGCGGAAGAAGGCGAGATCCTTTTCAAGGACGATGGCCTTTCGGGCATCGCCGTCTTCAACCTGAGCCTTTTCGTCAACGAGTGCCTGAGACGAAACCGCGACGCCTTTCTTTCCTTCCGTATCGACTATTCCAGCCATGACGGCTTCGATGGGCAGTCCTGTTCCTTGGCGGCCTTTCCCCACTTCCTCTCCCGTTATCTTGAGGAGAGAGCACTTTCCCCATTCGAACCTCTTTCCTTTTCCTTCTCCGCACTGTATCCTTTTCGGTATTCCCAAGTCAGTTACGGCGGTCTTCTTCCCGAATCCTTCCGCAACGATTTCGCTTTGCGCAAGGATAATTCCTTCCATGCCATCGGCGAGGCGCTGGACATCAATCTTCCCTGTGGTGGGTACAACATCGGCTTTGCCCTCACGTCCGCCTATATCCTTTCCAAGGCCTTACGGAGGTAATCATGGAACAGAGCATTCTTCGTATCGTCCGCAATCGTCTCCGGGAACGCTTTTCCGAGGAGGAAGCTTCCGGCATCGTCCAAGTCTGCCAGGGCATGTATGCCCGGATTTCCCGAAAGGAAGGAAAAATTCTGGATTTCCAGGGGGATTTCGACAAGTCCTTCTTCCGCCTCAATGCCTTTCTGGACGGAGCGATCTGCGCCTATCTGTTCGATAGACTGACGGACAAGAAGGATGAAGAGAAGGGGAACAAGGATGCGATCGATAGGGGCGTTGCCCTCTTCGAGCTTTTCGTCGATTCCTCGCCCAGTCCCAACGTTCCCGACTGCCTCCAGCCCTATCACCCCTTCGTCATGTGTCTGAGGGCATCCTGTCGCTTTCTGGAAGCCATCAACAGGCCGCTTTCCCACGTCAATCCGACCCTGAGCCTCATCAACGACATCTTCGAGACCATCTTCCGAAAGGTGACGGGCTACTGCCAGATGCTGACCTTGGGCCTCTATCCGGATGGCTTCGTCGCCTGGCGCACGCTCCACGAGTCGGAATGCATCGTCTCCCTTCTGGTCCGTGGCGGGGAAAAGGTCCGGCAGGCCTATGTCCGCCACATCGCCTACAACAACGTCTATCGGAACAAGGAGGAGTTCACCACCGAGGAGCTGGATGCGACCTTTTTCGAAATCAAGGAGGAAATGCGCCGGCATGGGCTCAAGAGCAAGGACATGAAGAAATTCATCGAATACGGCTGGCTCTTTTCCCATCCCCTCTATTCGGCGGACGATCTCCAGTTCAAGCTCAACTTCCGCGATGGCGTCGAAAGACTCTCCGGACTCTCGCGCTACAGCAAGGTCTATGAAGGGGCAAGCGAGATCGCACATTCCTCCTCCGCCTTCTTCTATGTCAACGATGCCTTCTGCCGGGACCTTTCCCTGGCCATGGTCTATCAAAGCTATTTGCGGATTGCCGGTTTCTTCGACGAATACATGCGTGTCTATTTTGCCCTTCACCCGGAACAGAAGAAGAGCGCCGATTCCTTCCTGGAGGACTGTCGGATTCTCTCCGGTCTCCTGGAGGAGAAGGTCGGAACGATAAAGGAGATGGAAGATGCAGAAAAGGAAGATTGACGTTCTCTGCGATGCCCTGGACGACTTCGGAAGGGGTATCGTCCGTATCGACAACAAGGCCGTCTTTGTGGAAGGGCTCCTTCCCGGGGAAAGGGCGACTGTCGAGACCCGCTTCGAATACGGCAAGCTCAAGGAATGCCGTCTTTTGGCGATGAAGAACGAATCGCCCGACCGCATCGTTCCGAAGTGTCCCTACTATCCTTCCTGCGGGGGATGCCAGATCATGCATCTTTCCTATGAGAAGCAACTGGAATTCAAGAAAAGGAAGGTGGAACATCTTCTTCGAAAGTTTGCAAAGATCGACATCCAGGCTGAGGACACCATCGGCCTTGACAATCCCATTCAATACCGAAACAAGGTCCAGAAGCCGATCCGCCTTGTCAAGGGAAGGATCGCCTGCGGATTCTACAAGACGAATAGCCATGATCTCGTCCCCGTGAAGGAATGCCTTGCCGAGACGCCTCTTGGGACGAAGGTGACTTCCGCCGTCATGAAGCTTCTCGGAAAGTATCGTTATCTTCCTTATGACGAGGACAGGCAGACGGGAACGATAAGGCATCTGCTGGTCAAGACAAGCAGCGCCTTTGACGAGGCCCTTGTCACGCTTGTCGTCACCGACGAGAGACTGGCCGGCAGGAAGGCGTTTGCCAAGGAACTGATGACGCTTGTCCCGGAAGTGCAGGGCGTCGTCCTCAACGTCAACAAAAGGAAGACGAACGTCATCCTGGGGGAAAAGGACATTCCTGTCTATGGAAAGACCTATATCAAGGACAGGATCTTCGACAAGGTCTTCACCATCTCGACCCAGTCCTTCTATCAGACCAATGCCTATCAGATCGAGAAGCTCTACAAGACGGCAATCGATCTTGCCGGGCTGTGGAAGAGCGATGTCGTCCTGGATGCCTATTGCGGAACGGGAACGATCGGTCTTTCCCTGTGCGACAGGGTAAAGGAGGTCGTTGGCGTGGAAATCGTTCCTGAGGCCGTAAAGGATGCCAAGGAGAACGCAAAGAGGAACGGCGTTGAGAACGTCACCTTCCTCTGCAAGGACTGCACCGAATACATCCGCCAGGGGAAAAGGAAGTTCGACGTCGTCATGATGGACCCGCCACGCAAAGGTTCGACGCCCCTCTTTCTTGATGCCCTAAAGAAGATGGCGCCAAGGACGATCGTCTATGTCTCCTGCGATCCCGTCACCCTCGCCAGGGACATTGCCCTACTCAAGGATAGCTATGAGCTTGAGAAGGTCGTTCCGGTCGACATGTTTCCAAACACGTTACATGTCGAGACGGTTGTCCGTTTGTCCCAAAAACAAATCGACTGATTTGAAACGCCGGAATTCATTGTCTAATTCAAAACAGGTAGGGGAAGAACATTCAATGAATAAACCGTTAACACCTGTAAAAATTCCAAGAAGTTTCTAGAATATATATGGGCTTACCGATGTAGGCTCACCCACGGCGGGAATAAGTCCCGCCATTTTTTATGAATAAGAATCTCAGTATCTTTATTGACGAATCAGGCGATTTTGGTTTTAAGGATGGTGCCTCCGAATGCTATCTTCTGACTTTTGTGTTGCATGATCAGAAAAAGGATATTTCCGATAATCTTCGTCGCACTGAAAAACTTCCCGTATTTCATGGCGGTCCGTTAATCCGAAGAGAATCACCGTTTGATCATTCGGAGGAGAAAGAAAGGCAGAGAATTTTCAGGAAGTTTTCTGCTTTTGTCTCTTTCCTTCCGATAATGGCAATTGCGTTTCAATGGAAGAAAAAGGAGTTTCATTCGGATAACTTTGCTATGGAAGCAACTATGGCAAGAAAACTCAATCAGTTTCTGATGGACAATCATGAATATTTAGACGCTTTGATTTCCTTATCATCTATTACGATAAAGGACAGGATCCGATTACTCGATTATTGAATATCTGTTTTGCCCGTCAGGACTGGGATATCGTTTCAAGCAACAGATAAGACCAGCATCCTATCGTCTTTCTGCGAATGCCTATGCTTTTCCTATAAAGTGCATTTGACAAATGAGCTTTGATTTTCCATGGATTCCGATTGAATGCTAAGACTGGAATCGGATATCAGTATCCGCTTTCGTTGTGTACATTTACTGCATGCTACTTCAAAAGCCCGTAAAGCCGCTGTCTACATTTACTACCTGCAACACACGTTAAGACGGTTGTCCGTTTGCCTCAAAAACATATTGACCAACGAGTCAGGATTTCGCTTAAGGGAAATGATCTTCCTATAACCAAGGAAGTGCATAAAGCAACCTATCCTGAAATCAAGGATTACGTTATTCAGAAATATGTTGTCCAGGCGTCCAATCTGAATATTGCCCAGGCTAAAGCAAAGGTCGGTATCAGCGAAAAAGAAAGCTACAATTGGGGTGCGGGAAGACACAAACAAACTGGTCTCACCAAAGAGAAGGCGGGATACATCGAAGATGCATTCCTGAACTTCGGAATGCTAAAAGTTCGTTGAACACTGCCACTTCCGCAAAAGAACTATTTTTTTCGGACAAAGAATCTCAATATCTGTATTGATGAAACAGGTGATTTTGGTTTTAATCATGATGCATCTGCATTTTATATCCCCCATCTTGCGTTACATGACCTAAAAAGGATTTTCCGATAACCTTCGTCGAATCGAAAAACTCCATTATTGATCTATCTAAAGACGATAAATCGTAAATCAGTGAAGTGACTTGATATCGTCACGTCTGGCAAGGATTGCTGATAAAGAAGAGAATTACAGGGAAGGACATCGCTAATGAAAATATCGGAACTGAAGGAAAGAACGCCGTCAATGATTGAACAGTTGACCGCAGTATGGGAGAGCTCCGTTCGCGCAACGCACCATTTCCTCATGGAAGAGGAAATATCGCAAATCCGTCAATATGTTCCGCAGGCCCTTGCTGCCGTTGAACGCCTTGTTGTCTACAGGGACGACACGGACATTCCCGTTGCCTTCCTGGGCATCGAAGGAAAGAAGGTGGAGATGCTTTTTGTCCAGGCGGAAAGCCGGGGGAAGGGAATCGAAAAGAAGCTTCTTCCCCATGCGATGGATGTCTTTCATATCGAAGAGCCCACAGTCAATGTGGAAAATCCCCAGGCCACCGGATTTTATGAGCACATGGGTTTCCATGCCGCGGGACGTTCGGAAAAGGACGAACAAGGCGATAATCATCCCATCTTGTTCATGAAGAGGAACACGGGAAACTAGCAAAGTCTTGCCATCGGCGTTGGGCCATGGTGTCGACTGGCGACATTTTTGGCCATGTGTCTTTTATATGGAAATTTGGAAAAGCGCTTTCAAACTACCATTTGGCCTATTTCCCCATATTTGGAAAACTTCTGGGAACCATATTCCAATATAGTATTGCCATAAAAAGGAGGTTCCCATGAAATCCAAGAGAATCGTTCTCCCGTTGGTTTCCTTGCTGTCCATTGTCCTTTTGGCATCCTGCGCCACCGAGACAAGCTCCACTTCTGCGACGAGTTCTGCGACATCGACTACGACAGCACCCGAGACAACGACCGAGCAACCGTCTTCGACGACAGCCGATACGACGACTACTCCGCCTTCATCCACGACAACGACGACCACGACCGATACGCCTTCTTCTCCGACTACTACCCCGACGGAGCCATCGACGCCTATTGCCGTCGAATGGGAAGTCAAGCTTGTCCCTGTCACGGGCGTTACCCTTACGCTGGATCGTCCCGATGGCAAGTATGAGGAAGGCGAGATTGTCACCATTACGGCCCGTGTCACCGACGAAGGCAAGATCTTCGAAGGCTTCGAATCCGAGCAGGTTGACGACATTCCCCACGAGAAGGGTCTTGGTGAGACCTACACTGGCACGTTTATAATGCCTGCCGGCGACGTCACGATTACGGCAAAGACGACGGACCGCGTCCAGTACAAGGTTACGGATGTCCGCCTCATCGGCGAGATGGCGCAAGGCTGGACGGCTTCCATCAAGAGCGGCGATACCTACTATGGCGGAAGCGAAGAGACGCTGACCATCGAAGGCGATGGTGTCTATTTGGGCGTCGAAACGAATGTCCATGTCTATGTCAACGGCGTTTACTATGCCACGGATTACGACAACCGGAACAAATGCTTCGAGGCAGAAATCGTCCTTCCCGAAGAAGATGCCGAAATCCTTGTCATCCACACGCAGAACAGCTTCTCAAGTTCCGGTGCCCTGGTTTCCCTCGTCGAATCGGAGCACGTTCAGCTCTTGGGCTTCAATCCCGAATTCCGATACACTGGCCTGACGGCCTATTTCCGCGTCGATGACGGCTATCAAGTCGGTGACTATGGAAGCGTCCAGTATCGTCTGGATGGTGGCGAATGGCAGACGATTGCCCCTTATCAGTATCCGACCTATCTCGATTGGGGCAAGCTGACGATTGGCTCGTTTGCCCAGGCAAAGAAGGTCGAAATCAAGATTGCCACGCAACAGAAGGAAAACGCGGACGTTCAAGTCACTTACGAAGGCCTTGATCAAATTGCCTTTGAATCCATCAACGAGAGCGACCCTGGCATCTTTGATGCCTTGCCGTCTTCCTTCCCTGCCGAGACGGAAATTACCATTTCGGGCTTGGCCTACACCGGTGATGCGGAACATTATCTCCAGAATGTCACGGTGGAAGGCGCCTATTACTCCAACTACAGTAGCGGAAAACTGAACTTCCGGACGGGAAAAGATCCCATCAAGATTTCTTTCGTCGTTACGGAATTGGTCGACATCAAGTTCGAATACAGTCAAGAAGATGTGCTTGATGCCCGTGCAAGCGTATATGACTCTTCCATCTATGGGCAGAGGGAAATCACGGCCGCATGCCCTGGCGATAGTTTCCAGGTCGATGCAAAGCCTGCGCCAGGCAAGATCGTCTCAGGCGTGACAATTGATGGCGAGGAAGCCAGCTTCTCCTCCAGCATGTACAATTCCACGACAGGGTTCTATTCCTTCAACGGCATCACTATGCCAGAGGCCGAAGGAAGCATAACCATCGGATTCACCGTCGTGAACGCCTATAGCATTACCGTGACGCCTCCTGCCGGTGAGACGATTCCTGGAGAGTTGAGCATCACTGGCGGCGTCGACAAGGCCCGTCAGGAAGGCGAGAAAATCAACTTTGAGTTCCAGCCTTCTGCCTCTCGGTTCTATGCCACCGCCATCACTTGCGTGAACATTCCCGAACTCGAAATCGATTTCGATCCCGAGACTCAGTCGGGTAGCTTCACCATGCCGGCCCAGGATGTCGAACTGACCTTCGAATATGATGAATACGAGAATGTCGATGTCGAGATTGCCGTCGACAACCCCAACATTTGGCCGACCATTTCGACGGAAAACGGCGATTTGATCCAGGATCCTGGCGTGGTGAACTTCCTCGTCGGCGACAGGCTGAGAATCAATGCGCGCTTTGATTCCGCAAGCGAGGATGCCCAAACCAAGGATATCGCCGCCTTTGTCTACACGACGGAAAAGCCTGAGGGCGAGGAAATCGCGCTTTCCTCCTATACATACGGAAACTATGGCTTCGAGCTCACAATCGACAAGACCGTCACGAAGATCGAGCTCCGTGCCATCGACAAGAAGGTCTTCAACGTGGAAGTCGCCGATGAGACCGAAGGCGCTGTCAAGCTGAGCTATGGCATTGTCGAGGACTACACGTCTGTTCCTGTCGATTCGCTGGATGGAAGGCTGAGCATCGGAACCCAGTTCACCATCGACGTGGACGATAGCGCCGTCCCCGAAGGCAAGCTTGCCGTGGTCAAGGTCATTGACGTCGCTAGCGGTACAGAGATCGAGAAGGATTGGGAAGGCTATTACACCGCGCTTGGCGACATCCGCATCGAAATCAGCCTCCAGGAGATTGCGACCGTTTCCTGGAATGCCATCGGAATGGATGGATCCGTTGCCGGAACGGTAACTGCCCAGGATGTCCGTTACTTCTTCACGGACGAGTCAACGACTTCGGCGAGCGTTCCTTCCGGAAGCGAAGTCACGATCGAGGTCATGTATGGCCATGTCCAGGCAACCATTACCATCGATGGGGCTTCGGAAGTCATCGATCTGGATGCCTCCGATTGGGAGCCCAAGTCCCACACCTTCACCGCCACCGGAAACGTCACGATCCTTTTCGAAGTCATCGAGTAGTCTTCGTCCTCTTGTAAGCAAAGCCTCTTTCCATCCTCGGGAAGGGGCTTTTTCCATGAAAAAAGGAGACCCTTGAGGTCTCCGCTTCAGTTCTTCTTGTTTGGCTTGTTTCGTGTGAGGTAGAGGAGGATGGCACCGCCGATTATGGCAAGGAGGAAGGCGATGACGACCGTGATCCAGAAGCCGCCTGGGATGTCCGTCAGGGGAATGTCCTTGAAGTTCATGCCGAAGAAGGAGGCGATGAGGGTCGGGATGGAGATGACGATGGTGATGACGGCCAAGGTCTTCATGACGATGTTGAGGTTGTTGTTGATGATGGAGGGGAAGGCATCCATCATGCCGGAGAGAAGATCGGAGTAGATTTGGCACATTTCAAGAGCCTGGTCGAGTTCGACGGCCGTGTCTTCCATCAGGTCGAAGTCGTTCTCGAACTTCTTGTAGCTCGGGGACTTGAGCAGACGGTTGAGGACGTTCCTGTCCGCATGGAGGGAGGTCGAGAAGTAGACCAGGGACTTGTTGATGGCCATCAGCTCGAAGAGTTCCTTGTTTCGCATGGAGGAATGGAGCCGTTTCTCGATGTCGTGGGTATGGGAGTCGATCCGTCTCAGGCAGACGATGAACTCCCTGGACATCTGGTAGATGAGAAGCAGGGCAAGGCGGACATGCTTCTGCGGCTCGACGAGGACGTTGCGGGCAAGGAGGTTGTCGATGAGGTGCGTGTTTGGCTGGCCGATCGTGATGAAGTAGTCCTCGTTGTAGGCGATGACGAAAGGCTCGGTCGTATAGCTTTCCTCGTCCGTCCCTTCTTCCTTGGCCTGGGTCGGGACGTCGATGACGATCAGGACGGAGCCGCTCTCGTTGTCGATACGGGCCGTTTCCTCTTCGTCGAGGGCCGTGGACAGGAAATGGAGCGGAATGCCCGTCTTCGCACTGACGGCCGTCAGCATGGAGGCATCGTTCTGGTCGAGGCTGACCCACGTCCCTTTCTCGAGCGGGGTCGCGCTGTCGATTCCGTCGACGGTCTCGACGACGAGTCTTTTGTCCTGTTCCCTGTAGATTCTGGTCATTGCCCGTATATTCTAGAACAAAAGGACGACTTTAAGGAACAAGTTTTTTCGAAAAAGAGGCCATGGAAAAAGTCCTCCGAAGAGGACTTGAAGGCTGTTTCCTAGAAGAAGGTTCCCCGCGCCTTTTCCTTGATCTCGGCAGAGGTGGAGAAGGGGATGCGGGTCGTGTATCCCTGCTCGGCGGCGACGATCATCTTCGTCGGCCAGGCCTGGATGTCGGCGTTCCACTTGTAGACGGTGTCGTTGTAGAGCTCCCTGGCGGCGGTGATTTCCTTCTGGAGGTAGGAATTCTGCTGGAGGCACTGCTCGATCTCGTCATGGGCCTTGAGGTCCGGATACTGCTCGAAGGCGACGTTGACCTGTCCGAAGAGCTTGTCGATGTTGGCGCTGGTGGCGTTTCTCTCGGCATCGGAGCCGGGATTGCCGGCATTGGCCCTGTAGGCGGCAACCTTCGTCATCGTATCCTTGTCGAGGTCGATGGCCTTGTCCAGGAGCTTGGCGGCATTCTGGAGGATGACGACTCGCTGCTCGAGGTAGTTGTCGATCTGGGAGGCATCGTGCTGGATCTTCTGCTGAAGCTGGCGGAGGTAGGTCCTGGCATTGATCTTGAGGAAGAGGAAGACGATGCCGGGAATGATGAGAATCCAGAGGAGGACCTGGAAGATGGTGGAACCGACGCCGACCTTGACGGGAATCTGCTTCTCGATGACGTTGACGTCCCTACCCTGCTCGTTGACCGGACCGGTCATTTCGTCCAATTCGTTGGCCATGGATCAATCTCCTCTCCTTTGATCTCTTTCGAGGAGTCCCGTGAGACGGGAATCCTCCTCTTCGGAATAATTATACCCGTCCTTGAGACGGAAACCTACGAAATTCTTGTTGCGGATGGCCGATGCATAGAATTCCTTCTCCTGCTCGAAGAGTTCCTTTTCGTCCATCAGCTTGCCAAAGGCGTCCTTCGTTCCGCCGTAGTTGCGGATGGCAACGGAACTCGTCCGCTTCAGGGGGAGGTAATCATACCAGATGACGGGAACGTCGTGGCTGCGTCCGTCGCCGCCGAAGACATAGACGTGCTCGACCTGTTGTTTGGCCTTGTAGGAAGAGGACTCGACGGAGAAGACATCGCTTTGGCCGACGCTTTCCAGGAAGTGGACCTTGAGGACTTGCGGCGTGCTCGCCTCGGGATGGATGAAGCCCCTGCCGTCCATATGGTTGACAAGGCTTTCCGCCTCATAGGTGGAGACATTGCGCGTTTCCTTCACGGGGTCGTATTCGCCCGCATCGGTCTGCTGGTAGAGCGGGATGGCAAGGACGGGCGCCAGTTCGAAGAAGAGGGATTCGAATATCGTGGCGATGGTCTCGATATAGGTCTGTTTTAGCTTGCGGATATCCACCGCGCCGATGAACATGTCGTCCCGGTAGTCGGGAATCTCCCGTCCATGGCGGGAAGAGACGATGTTGATCTTCTTGAGCTTGAAGAAGGAGAAGTCGTCGCCGAAGGGTTCCTTCATCGTGATGAGCTCGCACATGTTCTGCTGCGCCAGCGGCGTGAAGAGGAGACGGTATTGGACCTCGTTGTCGCGATCGAAGGCACCGAAGAGACCTTCGAACTCAGTGTTGGCAAGAGGCTGGAAGGAACCGCCTTTCTTGATGCTTTCCTCGTTCTTCCTCTCGAGATCCTTTTCCCTGTCCTTGACGAGCCTTTGGATATCCTTCTCGTCATGTTCCCTTTCAAGTCCGGAAGGCATGCGGTGGAAGGTAAGGTCGGGTGCGGCCTGGTTGCCGTAGACGACGAAGGTGGCATAGTTATAGAAAGGGGCCGGCTTCGTGACATGGGCGGTAAGGGTCTGGGTTCTCGTGACGACATGCCTATCCTTGCCCGAACCGACGACCTCGGTCCATGTGATGACTCGCGTTCCCGTGTAGACCTTGTCCTGGATCTTGCTCGTGAAGAGTCGCAGGCGAACGAAGGGATTGGTCGAAACATCTCCGGAAATGCAAGTGAAGACAGATTCGTTCTCCGTTGGGTCTTGGCAATAGCCGTAGAGCTTTTTCAGCATCAGGAGCTTTTCGGGCTTGAGCTCGTCGTCGAGCTGGAAGGCATCCGTCGTCCTGCGGACGATCTCGTTGAAGTCCTTGTCCGACATGGCCATGTGGAGGGGATAGAGCTGGGAAAGGCATTCGGCCTTGAGCTTTGCGACTGTCCTGTTGTTCTCGGCATCCTTTTCCTTCATCGCCTTGATCTTCGGACGGACAAGAAGGAAGAGCAAAAGAAGCGAGATGGCAAGGACGACAAGACCGATGACAAGGGCGAGGATGGCGCCAAGTCCGCCCTCCCCTGTTAGAAGGAAGATGCCGATTCCGGCGGCGATGACAGCACCGATGGCAAGGACGATGAGGAAACCCTGGAGGAAGCGATAACGGGAAAGCCGGTTCTCGTTTGCCTGGTCGGCCTGTATCGCCTGTTCGAGCTTCGTTGCCGAAGCGATGTTTGCTTCGACGTCGATGCCTGCCTTCTTCGTCAGGGCGTCGAAATAGTCTTCGGCATTCTTTCTTATGCCATCCTTCAAGGTAATCCGGTAATAATCGACCGGGTCGAACTCCATGTCCTTTGCCGCCATAGGGAAAACCCCTCCTCCAAGTGATTCTAAGGGAATGCCGGAAGGACGTCAAGGAAGAGGAAAAAGAAGAAGGGTGGGAAGAAATTGCCAAAAGGAATTGCATTTTGCAGGCTTGACAAGGATAATCCTTTAAAAAGAAAAGCGAGGTAAAGCATGCCAAACGAGAAAATCGTGACGGAAGGCATTACGTTCGACGATGTCCTCCTGCTTCCCAGGTATTCCGAAGTCACGCCCAACATGGTCGTCCTCAAGACGCGGCTGACAAAGCGCATCGGACTTAATGTTCCCCTTATTTCCGCGGGCATGGACACGGTCACTGAAAGCGACATGGCGATTGCCCTTGCCAGGGAAGGCGGAATCGGCATCATCCACAAGAACATGTCCATCCAGGAGCAGGCCGAGGAAGTCGACAAGGTCAAGAGAAGCGAGAACGGAATCATCCAGGATCCCATCACCCTTTCCCCGGACAAGAGCCTGAAGGATGCCATATTGCTTCTTTCCAAGTACCATATCTCCGGCATTCCGATCACCGATTCCGCGGGCATCCTCATCGGCATCCTGACCAATCGCGACCTCAAGTTCGAAAAGGACCTCGCCAAGCGGATCGATTCGGTGATGACCAAGGAAAACCTCATCACCGCCCCTGTCGGAACGTCCATCGAGGAAGCCGAAAGGATCCTTGCCTCCTGCAAGAAGGAGAAACTTCCTTTGGTCGACAAGGAAGGCCATCTTCGTGGACTCATCACGATCAAGGATATCGAGAAGATCAAGCAATATCCCAATTCCGCCAAGGACAAGAAAGGCCGCCTTCTTTGCGCCGCGGCCATCGGCATCACTTCCGATTTCATGGAAAGGGCAAAGGCCCTCATCGAGAAGGGCGTCGACGTCCTGGTCCTGGATAGCGCACACGGCCATAGCCGGAACGTCATCGAGGCCCTCAGGAAGATGAAGGCCTCCTTCCCCGAGGTCGACATCATCGCCGGCAACGTCGCGACATACGAAGGGGCCAGGGATCTGATGGCTGCTGGTGCCGATTGCGTCAAGGTCGGCATGGGCCCGGGTTCCATCTGCACCACCCGCGTCATCTCCGGCATGGGCGTCCCCCAGGTCACGGCCATCATGGAATGCGCCCGGGCAAGCGCGGAATTCGACTGCCCGATCATTGCCGATGGCGGCATCAAGTTCTCCGGCGACATCACCAAGGCCCTTGCGGCCGGGGCGGACAGCGTCATGCTCGGCGCGATCTTTGGCGGTTGCGAGGAAGCGCCCGGTGCCGTCGAGCTCTATCAGGGAAGGAAATACAAGGTCTATCGCGGCATGGGTTCCCTCTCTGCCATGAACCAGGCCCATGGTTCGGCCGATCGCTATTTCCAGTCCGGACACAGGAAGCTTGTTCCCGAAGGCGTCGAGGGCCGTGTCCCCTATCGCGGCAATGCCGGGGACGTCATCTTCGAGCTGCTTGGCGGCCTGCGTTCGGGCATGGGCTATCTCGGCGTGAAGGACATCGAGGAGCTCAAGCGCGATGCCCGGTTCATCAAGATTACCAGCGCTTCCCTCAAGGAAAGCCATCCCCACGACGTCGAGATCACGAAGGAAAGTCCCAACTACACGGTCGAAAAGTAAAAGGACAAGAAAAAACGGCCTTCGCCTAGGCGGAAGCCGTTTTTCGTTTCGATGGGCCCTATTCCTTGGAAGGCTCTTCGGGGGCAGGCTTGTTGAGTTTCCGGATCTCGTCCCGGATTTCTTCAAGAAGGAGGATGTCGTCGGCCTTCTTGGGTGCCAGGGCAGGCGTTTCTTCTTCCGCCTTCTTTTCGATACCTTCCTTCTTTTCCTTGGCCTTTCTCAGTTCTTCCTGAAGGGCGATGCGACGGGCCTTGAGGGTGGCGAAGACCTTGACGATGACAAAGAGGGTCAGGGCGATGATGAGGAAGGAGATGATGGCATTGATGAAGGCACCCCAGTCAATGATGGCCGAACCGTTGTAGTAATAGGAGCCGCCATGCTTGGTATACATGCCCGAGATCGTGGCAGTGAAGCCATCTGCCTGGGAAAGGTTTGCCCACTCGGAAGCGGTGTAGACCTGCTGGAGGGCATTGCCGTCGACCAGGATGTCGCTAGGGACCCTTTGGGCATCCGTCACGGCAGGAAGGACGGTGACAAGGCCGGAGAGACCTCCCGGGACACCCCAGGTACAGATCGAGAGAAGGATGGCCGTGAAGGACGTGACGATGGCATTGAAGGCAGAACCCATGATGACGCCGACGGCCATGTCCAGGACGTTGCCCTTGGCGATGAACTTGCGGAAATCGGTGGCAAGTCTCTTCCAGCGTCCTTTCCGGGCTTCTTTCTTGGCTTCCTTCCTGGCTTCCAGGACTTCTTCTTTCGACAATTCGTTTTTGTCCATAAGAAAACACCTCGGGTCTAAGGAAAGCATATCGGGCCCGAGGTGTCAAGAAATATAGAGGAAAAAGCCTAGAGACCGAAGGTCTCGTTGATGATAAGACGGAAATCCTCCGTGGGACGGGCGCCAAGAAGCTCGCCCTCGCCGTGGATGGGGATTCTCTTTCCGTCCTTGTAGGCAATGAAGGTGGGAATGGAAGCCACGCCGAAGGACATGGCGATCTCGCCGAACTTGTCCGTGTCGACCTTGAGGAAGGTGACATTGGGATAGTCCTTCTCGATTTCCTCGAGGACGCGTCCCATGATGCGGCAGGGGCCGCACCACGTGGCGAAGAAGTCGACGATGACGTTGCCTTCCTTGACGATCTCGTTGAAGTCGGCGCTCTTTTCAAGATGCTTGATCATTGGGATAATCCTCCTTGTTTTTGAAAATAGGCTATCGGAAACGATGGAATTAGGCAAGGCATATGCTCACAAGTATCCCAGGCCGATGGCGACAAGGCCCAGGATGACGAGGTGAAGCGGGTAATAGGCATAGAAGGCATATTGGACATTGTGGCTGGAATAGCCCTTTTTCGGGGATGAAAGGAAAATGAAAAGGACGGCGAGGGTGGAATAGGTCCCGATCGGAACGAACTCATTGGGAAGGACGAAGGCCGCATTGTCCAGGCGGAAGATGAGATAGAACAGCGCCTCGACGAAGAAGAGGGCGACGCAAGAGGTGACCTTGTTGTAGAAGAAGCCGTTCTCGACAAGATAGAGATTTTCGTCGACGCCGTCCCTTCTTGCCTTATCGCGAAGAAGGAAGTCGCAGATTTCCTTTCCTAGGAAGAAAGAAAGGAAGAGGACGATCGAGAAGAAGCCCCAGTCCGTCTTGAAGAGTGTGCCGTATTGGTCATTGATCCGGAAGGTCGAGAAGAAGGCATAGGCAAAGGGGAAGATGGCCAGGAAGGAGAAGCGGTCCTTCCGCTTGAGAAGATAGACAAGGAGAACGCCCAGGAACATGTCCATGAAGGCGTTTCCGATCAGGGGATTGCTTCCGATGGGAATCCCGGCCGCGAAGGAACAAACATAGCCAAAGGCATCCAGAAGGAGCGCCGGGACAAGAAGGCGAAGAAGATAGTTTTTTATGTTGTGGGTCTGATAAGTGCCGCGGAAGGCCAGGTAGGCAAAGATCGGGAAGGAAATCTTTCCGATGGCACGAAGGACATAATAAAGGGTTTCCTGGGAAACGGGGGAGACGAAAAGGAGGGCGACATGGTCCATGGTCATGAGGAGACAGGCGATGATCTTCAGGAGAAGGGAGGAAAGAAGGTCGCTTTTGCCGATTCTCTCTGTCATAGGGCAAACATGGCGATGAAGGAGAGGGTGTTGTTGACGGCATGGCCGACGATGGCCGAGGAAATCCGTCCCGAAAGGGCATAGGTAAAGCCAAGGACGAGACCCGAGGAAATATAGACGGGAAGGTTCAGGAGCTCGTTGAGGACGAGGAATCTGTCGATGCCGGAATCTTCGCCCGCAAAGAGATAGGAGAGACAGGATAGCCAATCGAAATGGATGGCACCGAAGATGACGGACGAAAGAAGGACACCAAGCCATCTTCTCTTATGACCGATAGAGTCGACAAGGCCGACTCGATACGTCAATTCCTCGCAAATCGGGGCAAATATGGCGACGGAGAAGAACATCAAAGCTGGATTCGTCGTCACGCCTTGAGCGATGATTTCCTGGTTTTCGTTGTCGCCATAGAATTCGATGCCGGAATACATGAGGGAGAAAAGGAGATTGACAAGATAGATGGCGCCGACGCAGATCAAGGCATAGCCATAGGCCTTGGGGTCCTTGAAATCCTCGAGGACCCTTTTCCAGGACTTCCGTTTGTCCAGGACAAGAAAAAGCATGAAGGCGATGAGGAGAAGAAGATAGGCAAGGAAATTGTTCAGGCTGACTGCCGTGCTGTAATCCGATTGGACAAGGCCGCTAAGCGAGATGATGCCAGACGTCAGGAAGGAAATCGCCTGAAGTCCTAGAAAGCCAAGAAGGAAAAAGGCAATCTTCTCCCAAAGAGGCGTCCAGTCGTTGAGCGCACTCCGATGGAAGAAAACGCGTTGTTCCTTGTCCTTCTGACTTTTTTCCTTGCGCTGTTCCTGGCGCGATTGTCCCGGGTCGTAGATTTCCATTCGTTTGCCTCCAAAACTCGTTTATTTTATGTAAAAACTATTTTATAATCAATTAAGTCAAAAATGGAGAGAAAGCACTATGCCCGAAATCGTTAGCATCGTCCTATTGATCGTTTTCATCCTTCTCTTCTTCCTTGCCCTCCTTGCCGCCATTGCCGGCTTCATCAAGGGGCTATACAAGACGATGGTCAAGACCATCCTTGTCGCCTGCCTTCTTGGCGTCTTCATCGTCCTGACGCCTTCGATAACCCAGGCAATCGGCAACATCGACCTTTCGAGCTTCGGACTTTCCTTCCAGTTCAACGAACAGACGATACTGGTGACCTCCATCCAGGAAACCCTTGCCAACGTCATCACGGCGACGGGCCTCATTTCCCCGATGAACGGCATCTCCATTTACCAGACAGCCATTGCCCTAGCCAATTCCCTGCTTTCCTATGTCATCTTCTTCGTTCTTGTCCTTCTGACCCAGCTTCTCATCTGGCTTCTCACCGCCATCGTCTACAACGGCATTTTCCGTTGGTTCCTTCCCGTCGAGACGGCCAAGCAACGCCGCGAAAGGAAGGAAATGCCCAAGGAGATGCGCTACTTGACCGATGGCATCTATTACGAGGAAGAGGCGGAAGGGAAAGCGGAAGATGGGACACCCGAGGTCGTCGATCCCTATCTCCAGGAAGAGATTCTCCGCGGACAGGAACCCGGCGAGGAATATGCCGAGCCCTTCTCGGATTCCGAGGAAGAGCAGGACGACGATTCTATCTTCGAGAATGACGGTGATTTCCAGGGCGAGGACACGAGAAGACGTCTTCCTCTCCTTCGCTTCCCTGGTGCGCTTATCGGCGCTTGCTGCGAGTTCGTCCTTGCCATGGTCCTTGTCTCGCCCTTTACCGCTCTTGCCAGGACGGCCCTCGACCATCGCGAGACGGTGAATACGATTCTCGGTGGCATCGACATGGGGGCGGACATCTCTTCCGAGGACATTGCCGCTTCCATGGACAATGTCGAAGAGAGTCTTGTCTACAAGCTTTTGGGCTTTGCCAACTTCGATACGACGATCATGAACTCCGTCTCTCGGGTGGAAATCGGTGGCAAGGAAGTCTCCTTCAACAGTCTTGTCTCTTCCGTCCTTGACATTGCCTCTCCCCTTATCGACGATGGCGCGATTACCTTCGAAAACGGCGTCACGAACATCACGATCAATTTTTCCATCCTTCTCAATCAGACGACCGTCACCACGCTGACGAATCTCATCATCGCCAACCCTGTCGTCATGGCCCTCATTCCGCCCGCCATCGATATCGGCATCAACACCCTTTCCTCTTCGCAGTCCCTCCCCTTGGGCCAGCTTGATTTCAGCAACATCGATTGGGGCAATCAGCTCCAAGCCCTCTCGACGATCTACTCGGAAATCTATGGGACCGGTGTCATCGATTCCCTCTTCAGTTCGGACGGCAAGAAGCTCACTTTGGACAATTTCCTTATCGAGACTTCCAAGGATTCCATTTCCGATGCGGATTTCGCGGCGAACCTTGGAAAATACACTTCTGCCCTCACGAGCCTTGGCAATCTCGACGTGATGAAGAAGAACCTGCCGCAGATCTTCGCTTCCGTCGGAACCTATCTCAACTCGACGGGCATCGATATCCTTCCGACCGATAGCGAGGCGTATGCCAAGATCGATTGGGGCAAGGACCTCAGCCTCATCGGATCCAGCGCCCTTCGGCTGTGCCGCCTCCTGGATCTGGATATCGCCAAAGACGTGGACTTCCGTTCCGCCCTTGCGAACATTTCCCAGGATTCCTTTGCCAATACCCAGGAGGCCAAGGCCTTCGTTGCCGAGCTTGAGGACATTCTCTGCGGACATGCCGAAGCCGACGGGACCAATGTTCCCGGCCTTCTTGACTGCGGCATCATCGATGTCATCGATATCGGCGATGTCATGGAATCGGTAATGGCATTGATTCCAGCCCTTTCCGCCTATGTGGATGGCGTCGACTTTTCCGTCCTCAATGGCATCGAGAACATCAAGGACGAGTTCCGTGCCCTCTTCGACATTGTCGAAATGATTCTCGATCCCGAATTCCCCATCGACATCAAGGATGGGTTCTCCGGCGTCGACTTTTCTTCCCAGGAAGTCGCCAATGCCTTGGCCAATGTCCTGGCCATCGCGCAGGATTCCGAGCTGTTCACCGAGATGTATCCTTCCATCATCCAAGGGTTCCTTACCAACGAGGAACTCCAGATCTCGGATTACCTTTTCGGGCTGACGCCCTACGACTTCAATTTCGAGGCAAGCGAGAGCTTCACAAAGGATTTCGAGAGGCTTGTCCGCCTGATGCCTCGCGTCTACGATCTTTACAAAATCATGGACGAGGAAGGCTCGACGGAAGAGAAGTTCCGAAGGCTTGATGCGGATGCCATCGGCGAGCTGCTTGGCCTTGTCGCCCAGTCTGATTTCTTCAATCCGGATCTGAAGACAGGTGTTTCCGACAAGGAGACGGGACGCAATTTCAACGTCTATGTCCTTCTTTCCAACCTGTTCGACCAGCCGATGTTCCAGGATATCGGCCTTGTCGCCCCGAGCCTTGAGACGATTGGAAAGGTGGAATGGACCACTTCTGAGGGAACGGGCGAGATCGACCGGATCGTCTCCCTCCTCAAGGACGCCCAAAAGAATGCCTCCTTCCTTCTCAATGGTGTCCAGGGCCCTATCGAAGACCCGGCTGCCTTGTCCTCGATGATGGAAAACGGTCTCGAGAGCGAGATCCTCCAGCCCTCCATCCTTGCCATCATCAACGACTCCATGAACAGCTTCCTTTCCGAAATGGGCATCAACAAGACCATCAATCAGATGCGGACGGAGCTGTGGAAGGAAGATATCGATGACCTGGTCGATATCCTGACACTTGCCGGCGAATTGGACTTCAGCGATCCCGATTTCTTCGACAATATCGATGTCAAGAGGCTCAATGCCCTCCTGACGACGCTCTACAATACCAATTTCATCGCCAACTGTTTCGGCAGTCCGCTTCCGGATTCCCAGGAGGCCGAAATCGGCGCCAGGCGCAATCGGAACTTCAGCGAGCTCTTCTCTGCCCTCATCGAATCCCAGGATCTGTTTGGCCAGCTCGGTATCGGAAGCTACAATTACGGTTCTCTCTTCGTCGACAGCTGGTCCAAGGCGCAAGAGGAAATTGCCCTTGAAGGCGATACAAGCGGAAGGGACTATCACGTCACGACGAGCGGCGACATTGCCGGACTTTGCGATTTCTTCTCTTCCGTCCAGGAGGTCGGAATCGACAATCTGAGCGGCGGAAAGCTTCCCGATTCCTTCCTGACCGAGATGGTCTCATCCGAATCCAAGAAATCCAGGGTCGTCATGAGCCTGCTTTCCACCGTTCTTTCCAACACGATTTCCGAGCTTCAGATCGACGAAAGCTACAAATCGGCAATGGCTTCCATCGATTTCTATCAGCTTGTCGCCATGTCGGAGGCGGAAATCGATTCCGAATTCGCGTTCATCGAAACCATCTATGAGCTTTCCCAGCCCATGGAAGGAGGCGGACAATCCAGGCTTGAAGCGATGTTCTCCGATATCTTCAACATGGATCAGGCAGACCAGGCAGACTTCACCAACCTGATGACCCTCATGGGAGATTCCAAGCTGATGACCACGATTCGCGAGGGTAAGACGAGAGCGCCTATCGGCGAGCTTCTCTACAATATCTTCGAATCGACGGAAGGCTCTTCCGGAACATCCTTCCTTTCCCAGATTACCCTTGCCGAGGCTTCCAAAGACTATGCGCCCTATTTCGATGGTCTTCTCTCCCAGGTAACGGACTGGAAGGAGGAGCTCCTGAGATTGGATTCCTTCGTCAAGTCCTTCTCGACCCTCGGCATCAGCGATCCGGATGCCTTTGACGCACTCTTCACGAATCCGGAAAATGCCGACCATGTCCAGGAAATGCTGAAGACGATGAATGCCTCTGCCCTGTTCCATCGCGTCCCGATTTCCGTTTTCCGCGACAACGTCGAAAACACGGATGGGACGGGAATGGCCTCCCTCTTCCGGAATCCCGCAACAGGAGAAGACCGCTCCATCGATTTCCTTGTCCATCTTACCAATTCCGAGGAAGACGTCCTCTTCTGGGACAACGAGATCGAACATGCCGTCAACCTTCTCTTCAGCGTCTCCGATTATTTGGAGAGTGGCTTCGAAGGGGTCGGAATCGGTGCACAAGGCATCTCCCTCGACCTGCTTTACGAAATCGGGTCGATGGAACTCTTCCGCCCGGTTCGCGCCAACATGGTCTACAACCTTGTGGTGAATACGGCTGTCGGTGCCGATACGTCGTCTCTTGTCGCCGAAGTCTTCAAGGACGTCTTCGTCTATGATGAGGACGAGAACGCCTACCGCATCGAAAAAATCTTCTTCGACAATCCAGAGCTCCTCGATGCAAACGGCAAAATGGACGAGGCAAGGACGAAGGCCGATATCGATGCCTTGGAGAAGGTCCTGAACACGGTCCTCGAGAACCTGGATACGATTACCAATGGCAATGCGGAATCCCTCTTTGCCGAGAATGGACTCATCGTCAGCTTCCAGGAACTGACCTCTTCCGCCTTCTATCCTTATGACGGAGAGACGCATAGAAGCCTCCTTGCCTCCGAGCTTGTCGCCGGCTTGATGAAGCAGATTCTCAGAAACGAAAACATCATCGCCATGGTCAAGGCCGTTGATGCTGACTTTATCGGTTTCGGTTTCACGGAAGAAGATTTCTACGGAACGAGAGACGACTATCCCATGGTCAATCCCATCGAGGGAAGGGCAATCGACGCCTTCCTTAACGCCCTCCATTCCCTCATGCCGACACAGGAACAGACTGGCCTCTTCCTCACGCTAGAGGATGTCAAGGCGCTTCTTTCCGACCTTGCCGTT
The DNA here is from genome assembly GCA_949282275.1 of uncultured Bacillota bacterium. Taxonomy (GTDB): domain Bacteria; phylum Bacillota_I; class Bacilli_A; order RFN20; family CAG-288; genus Enterosoma. Next base: position 62,510 of record CASDOO010000033.1, read on the forward strand.
CCCCAGCAGGTGACAGGAGACGATGTCCTTGACGCCTTTGCGGATAGCTATCGCCAGGGAGGTCTTGTCAACGCCCGCTTCGCGACCAACGAAACCGTCTATTCCATCATTCGCATCCTTCCTGTCTTCGACGGCCAAGGCTTTGCTACTATCGGTCAGTTCCTCGGAGACAGCTTTGATCCCGTTAACGATTCGTTCCAGGACGTTGCCGATTCCATCGTTCTTTCTTGATGAAGAAAAGGAAATACTTCGAGATAATCCATGAGGACAAGGATATCCTTGTCGTCTACAAGGAAAGGAACCTTTTGACGATACGTTCGGAAGATCCCAAGACCTTCTCAAGGAATCTCTATCATTACGTCCACGACTATCTTGTTTCGCGTCACGAGCGTCCTTTCATCGTCCATCGCCTGGATTTCGAGACAAGCGGAATCCTTGTTTTTGCCAAAAGTTTCGAAGTCAAGGAAAGGCTTCAGAAATGCTTCGAGGAAAGAAGCGTCGTCCGACTTTACGAAGCCGTCGTCCGGGAAGATGTGCCTATTGGGAAGACGATTACGGTACAGATGAACGTTCAACAGAACAAGAACACTTTCCGCGTCTACAAGAAGAAGGACGGGAAAGAGGCCATAACCCTCTTTCGGGCCGAAAACCGAATTCAGATCGGAACGGCATTGAAAGTCGAGATCCTGACGGGGCGAAAGAACCAAATCCGTCTCGCCCTCCACGAAAAAGGACTGACCCTCGTCGGCGATACGCGCTACGCCTTCGACAAGGACAAAAGGATGTATCTCAACGCCTACTATCTTCGCTTTCCGGAGGAATCCGGATTGCGAAAAAGGGAGTTCCTTGCGAAACCCTTGTGGATTGCAGAGGAACTCCCGATCGAAAGGCTATTGGAAAAGTAGTGCTTTTCTATTCCGCTTTCTGGCGAAGCATATAGGAAAGGCCGATCGCATTTGGACCGCAGTGGGCGGAAACGACGGCGCTTGTCTCCACCGGGAAAAGGATCTTTTCACCGACGAGTTCCGTCATGCGATGGAGCATTTTCTTCAATCCGGCAGGACAATTGGAAACCGGGATAAGGATGGGGTAAGCAAGGTCGATATTGCCATTGTCGAGATGATATTTGAAGTTGTCTACCATGACATCGATTGCCTTGTCGATGTTCTTCTTCGTAATGAGCTTTCGCACGGCCATGTGTCCTTCATCGACCTGGACAATGGGGTGAAGCCGGAGCTTGCTGCCGATGAAGAAGGTAAGGCCCGAGCAACGGCCACCGTTGTTGAGATAGTCAAGCGTATCGATGACGAAGGACATGTGCACCCTTTCGACGTGCTTTTGGAAGTTCGAAAGGATTTCCTCTTCGGACAGCCTTTTTTCGAGATCGACCTTTAGGCCGAGGACGAGGAGGGCGATGCCGGAGGAAATTTGGCCACTGTCCAGGATGATGATGCGATCCTTCTGCGGAATCTGTTCCCTGGCGAAGAGCGCTTTTTCGTACAGGGGAGAAAGTTCCTTCGAGAGGGTGACGAAATAGACCTTCGCGTTGTTTTCCAGGAGGCCGAGGAAAAGCTCCTTGAGATCGATGACATTGAGCGGGCTTGTCAGCGGAAGGATTCCGTTTTTCCGGACGTTGTCGAAGAGCTCGGCGGAAGTCAAGTCCTTCCTGTCGCGATAGACCCTTTCGCCGATGTTGATGACAAGGTCGGCTACTTCGGCATCCACCTTTTGTGCCAGGGTTTTCGGAATATCGCTGCTTGAATCGACGATGATCTTGTAATCCGCCATGTTTTGCCTCCTAAGAGTTGATTCTATTCTAGGTAAAACCCTAAAATATGTCAAAAAATGAATTGCCTTCACACGGAAGAGTATACCGAGAAAAGATCTCGCTTCATCGCCCTTCTCTATGAGGTCGAAAACGAAAAGGCCTTCAAGGAGGTTTTCCAGAAACTTCTTGAGGAGCATGCCAAGGCAAGACATGTTCTGCGTTGCGGGTATTTTCTCAATTCCTTTGGCGTTCCGACCCTGACCTCTTCCGAGGACAAGGAACCGGTCTCTTCCATGAAAAGGCTCTCCGCCTTGATGGAAAGGAAGAAGACGGTCGGCTATGCGGTGTTCATCGTCCGTTACTTTGGGGGAACGAAGCTTGGGGCAAGCCATCTCGACCGGATTTACTTTGCCTTGGGGACGGAGCTTCTAAAACGGGTTTCCTAGCGTTTGTCAAAGCGGGCTTTACTGCTTATAATGAAATATGAAAAAACAAGCGAGATTTAACGATGGAAAACACACAAGCGAAATTGCCGAAAAAGCCGGAAATTGCCGAAGTCGAAGCCCTTCTTGAGAATCCCGAAAAAGTCGTCGTGGTTCAGACGGCTCCCTCCGTCCGCGTTGCCTTGGGCGAGATGTTCGGAGGAAAGGTCGGAGGGAAGGTCACCGGAAAGATGGTTTCCGTCCTTCGAAAAATCGGTTTCCGTTATGTCTTCGACACCGATCTTGGTGCCGATATCACCATTTGGGAGGAAGCCCAGGAATTCCTTGAGAGGGTCAAGAAGGATGGCCCTTATCCGCAATTCAATTCCTGTTGCATCGGCTGGCTTGCCACGGCGCAGAGAATGTTCCCGGACTATTTCGGACAGGGGCTCATTTCCACGGTGAAGTCCCCGATCGGTTGTTTGGGTTCGGTCGTCAAGACCTTTTTTGCCGATTCCATTCATGTCTCACCGGAGAATATTGTCGTCGTTGCCGTCGTCCCCTGCGTCCTCAAGAAGAATGAGAATGCCCTCCCCTACAACAAGACCAACGGCATTCCGGATGTCGATTATTGCTGGACGACCAAGGACCTTGGTGCCCTCATTGCCGAAAGGGGCATCGACTTCAATGCCCTTGTGGATGGCGAATTCGACAATCCCCTTGGAGAATCCACCGGCAGTGGAACGATCTTCGGGCGCTCCGGAGGCGTTCTTGAGGCCATCATCCGAACGGCCATCTATTACGATCGCAAGTCTGTCGACGTCGAAGATGTCGTCTTCACGCCCAGCCCCCTCTCTCCGGACATCATGGATTGCCATTTCCAAATTGCAGGGAAGGAGCTCCTTGCCTGCCATTGCGGAAACATTGGCGCGAGACTGATCAATAACCTTATCAAGGAAGGAAAGAATCCCTATCATTTCGTCGAGGTAATGGCATGCCCGGGAGGTTGCATCATGGGCGCCGGCCAGCCGCTTCATCTTCCTGCCGAAGGCTACACGCCGCTCCAGGTCCGTCAGCTTCGAAGCCAAGGCCTGAACGCCATCGATCATTCCCAGGAAATCCGCATCTCCGCCTTGAACCCCTCCGTCCAGGCTGTCTACGATGCCATTTACGATGGCAAGCCGGGAAGCGAGAAGGCACACCATGCCCTTCACAGGAGGTATGCCAATGACTGACGGCAAGACCGATTCCACTAAGGCTCCTTTTCTTCCCAAGACCGAACCGAACGAGAAATCCCACGTCGGCCATGTCGTTGCCGTCCTTTCGGGAAAGGGGGGCGTGGGCAAATCCTTTACGTCCTGCTATCTTGCCGTCAAGCTGAGGCGGATGGGATACAAGGTCGGCATTCTCGATGCCGACATCACGGGCCCTTCCGTTCCTTTCGCCTTTGGCGCCAAGGGTCCTGTCGTTGGCGTGGAAAGCTATTTCTATCCGATCAAGTCCTCCACCGGAATCGAGATCATGTCCTCCAACCTTCTTCTTCCGCATGATGATGATCCTATCGTATGGCGTGGGCCGATGCTCTCCACGCTTATCGAGCAGTTCTATACCGAAGTCGTTTGGGACGTCGACTTCCTTCTTGTCGACATGCCTCCGGGAACCGGGGATGTTTCCCTGACCGTCTTCCAGAAGATGAAGCTATCCAGCGCGATTCTTGTTGCCAGTCCGCAAGGACTTGTCGACCTCATCGTCGAAAAATCGGCGAAAATGGCCGAAATGCTCTCCGTTCCGCTTCTTTCCCTCGTCGAGAACATGGCCTATGTGCGTTGCCCGGATTGCGGAAGACGGATCGATATCTACGGAAAGACCGATCGGGACATTGCCAAGAAGCACGGCATCCCCAATTTCGAGGAAATTCCCTTCGACGAAAGGATCAGTGCCTATGTCGACAAGGGCCAGATCGAGGATCTCGAGGTCGACTATCTCGACAATACCGCCAAGGCAATCGTCGATGCCGCCAAGGACGAAGAAGTCCTGAAATGACGGAAGAGGAAAGAATTGACGCCTTCCTTTCCGCCTTCAAGGAACTGGAAAAGGAGCTTGTCTTCATTAGTCGCATCAAGGACGACTATGTTTCTTTTTCCCGTGCCCTGAACCAGATTTACTACAATCGGATGAATCCGGTCATCGCCCAAAGGGACAACTACGATTTTCTGAAGACGGCTTCTGATCTTCGAAATATCCTCAGCCACGAAAATGGTGTCTGTGCCCCGTCCGCCCAATTTCTTGAACGCTTCCTGAGAATCAGTCGTTCCATCCTTTCGCCCTACAATTGCTATGATGTCTGCACCAAGGAAGTGAGTTCCTGTGTCCTGTCGACCCCGCTTTTGGAGGCGATGGACCGGATGGTCAAAGACGGTCTGACGCACCTTCCTGTTCTCGATTCGAAGAAACGGGTCATTGGCGTCTTCTCACGCTCGACCCTGTTCGATTTCGTCCATGGCCGGACGGAAACGCATCTTGACGAAAGCTATACCATCCAGGACCTTCGCAAAGCCATTTCCATCGAGAGCCACCTCAACGAGGACTTTTTCTTCGTTCCGAGGAACATGAGTGTCCTCTCCGCCTTTGAGAAGATCCTCAAGAAGAAAGCCCATGACAAGCAGGTCGGCCTTCTTCTCGTCACGGAGAACGGAAAGAAATCGGAAAGGCTACTGGGGGTCATCACGACCGTCGACCTTGCTAAGCTGAAGATAGCGGAATAATAATTTAGTTGCCTTAGGTTAACAATATCGGTAGAATAAGGCCATGTCACCACAACTCATGGCCTTTTTTGGTTTCCTGACGATATTCCTTTCCACGGTGGTTGGGTCGGCTGCGGTCTTTTTCTTCCGTGGAAAGACGATCTCACAAAGGACAAACCAGATATGCGTTGGATTTGCCGCCGGCATCATGCTTTCGGCGAGCGTTTTCTCGCTTCTCCTTCCGGCAATCGAGTCGGATGTGGAATACATGCCTTCTATTGCCGTCGGTGCAATCGGTCTTCTGTTGGGCGCCTTGTTTCTTTATGCCTTGGATCATGTCGTCCCGCACCTTCACGTTCGCGAAGAGAAGGAGGAAGGCATTCCGACGAAAAAGATGAAGAAGACTTCCAAGATGTTTTTGGCGGTCATGCTCCACAACATACCGGAGGGGCTAAGCGTCGGAATATCCTTTGGCGTCAGCGTGCTCCAGGAGTCTTCCGTCATTCCAGGCGCCCTGCTATCTTCCTTGATGCTGGCCGTAGGAATCGGAATCCAAAACCTGCCGGAAGGGGCGGTCGTTTCCCTTGCCATGCGACAGGAGACTGGAAATGCCAAGGCTTTTCTTTTTGGTGCTCTTTCCGGAGTGGTCGAACCCATTGCGGCTGTCGTGGGTTTCTTTCTTGCCATGGCGATGGCGCCGATACTTCCGTGGGCACTGTCATTTGCGGCAGGAGCGATGATTTTTGTGGTCATCGAAGAGATGGTGCCGGATGCCAGGGCCGATCCAGACAGTCATTTTGGACTTTTCGCATTCCTTTTCGGTTTTATCCTCATGATGATCCTGGACGTGGCATTGGGATAGCATTGGATTCAGGAGGAAAGGGCCTTTCAGGAAGAAAGACTATAATATTTCGCAAAAGAGGAGTGAAGAAATATATTGAAGGCGACAGGCTTCAGTCTGTTGCTTCGAGCCAAAAACAAAGAAAACGATGTGTCGTTAGCATGAAAAAAGCCCGATTGCTCGGGCGTGTCTATCTAGCTGGTGACCCATGGAGGACTCGAACCTCCGGCCCTCTGCTTAGAAGGCAGATGCTCTATCCAACTGAGCTAATGGGCCAAAAAAGCTAAATAATCATAGCTCAATATAAAGAATAATTCAAGCTTTTTGTTTCGCAAAGACAAATGCGATGATAGAATAATTAGGATTTTCACGGAGGATAGGAAAATGATAACGGATGCGGACATCAAGACTCTACGCAAGCAATTCCGAGAGCTGGAAAAGAAGATAGAAGCCTATGATCGCATCGTCGTGTATCGCCATACTTCCCCGGATTTCGATGCCCTGGGCTCCCAGATGGGACTTGTCACCTGGATTCGGGAAAACTTCCCGCAGAAGGTTGTCCATTTCGTCGGAGACAATCATCCCGATCTCATGCCGGGCCTCTTCCCTTATGCTGAAGAAGTCGAGGAATCCTTCTTCCATTCCGAGCACCTTGCCATCACCGTCGATGTCGGTGACAGAAAGCGGGTTGCCATGGACCATCTTTCCTTTGCCAAGGAAGTCATCAAGATCGACCATCATGAATTGCCTTCGCCGGAGCTGGATTTCGGCACGGAACGCATCATCTATCCCAAAAGGCCTGCGGCAAGCGAGCTCATTGCGCTTTTCGCCTTGTCTCGCGGAAGGAAAAGGAAGCTTTCAAGGGAAGCCGCGACATACCTCTATTGCGGTATCGTCGGCGACACGGGTCGCTTCCTTTACCAGGATACGGATGGCGCAACGCTCCGCATTGCCGCGGACTTGCTTGACCTTGGCGTCCAAAAGGACGAGCTCTATCGCCGGATGTACCAGACCGATGCCCGTAAGCTTGCAATCCTTCGCTATTGCCTGGAAACGTACAAGGTGACGGATAAGGGAACCTGTTATTTCGTCTTCGAACCGGAAACCTTGGACAGGCTGAACATGACGACCTTGGACGGAAACCTGCATATCAATGTCTTCCGCGAGATGAAGGGAATCCGTGCCGTCGTATCGGCGACATACGATCCCGCAAGGAAAGACTATCGCGTCAGCGTCCGTTCGGCGACTCTTGTCTTGCGTCCGGCGGTGGTCAAGTTCAACGGCGGCGGCCATGATTATGCCGCCGGTTGTCGCTTGAAGAGCCTGGACGAGCTTCCGCTCCTACTTGCGGAGATTGACAAGCTCTAGAAGATCGGCAATCGATGAAGCCGAAAAGACGCTGTCATTTGAATAGTCGACATAGGTGAAGCCGGATTCGGCTTCGCCTTTTTCGAAACCGAAGACTTGCTTGAAGGAATTATTGTCCAGGCGTTCGATATCCTCGTCGATTGCCGCAATGCCATCAAGAGAGAGTGATGGAAGGGAAGAGGAGAATTCGGTAAAATCCGAAACAAGGTCCGTTTGGATATAAAGGATGTTTCCCTTGTCTTTGCTTGTCATTTCCAAAAAAGGAGAAACTGGAAGAATGTCCTCTTCCACAGTGGTGACACAGGGTTCAAGCTCATAGGATGGATAGAATGCGGAAGAGAAATCGGGATTGGAATGGACGGAAAGAAAATCCACGGGAAGAACCATGACGTTGTTTTCCATGAAAGAGTTGAAGGATTCTTCGGCTGTCGTGAAATCGAAGGTTTCGGCAAGAATGCCGTCTCGATAAAGGACAATGCTCGAGTTCTCGAGATGGCTTCCCGTGGCCGAGGCGTAGTCGCCATAGATGCAATAGGGAAGAAGGGCATTTGTCCTTGCCAGGAAGGAATCGACATAATAGGTGAATGTTTCGCAGGTGGAACATCCGGGAACATAGACGAAAAGGGCGAAAGAGGCTTTCCTTTCGATCATGTCGGCAAGGACGTCTCCGCAATTCCAGGAAAGGCGTTGCCTTTCGCCGTCGTTTTCGAAAGCGACGGGGCAGGTCAGCAAAGGTATCCTTTCCACTGTCGTCGACTGACAGGACGACAAGAGAAGGATTGGGAGAAGGAAAATGGCTTTTTTCATAGATTCTCCTTGAGGTATTCCAGACAGGCGTTGACCTCGTATTCGCCGGCCTTCTTCTGAAGTTCCTCCAAGGCCTTCGGGAAGTTTTCCGATGTGGTCGTCGGCACCTTGGTATCGCTTTTCAGAAGGAGGACTTCCGGATAGAAAGACTGGCCATAGGAAAGGCGGTAATCCTCCCTGATTCCGGGGTTGAGGTCATTGCGGAAAACGGAGAGGGTGTGGCCATCCGGTCCATAGGTGACCATGGTCGGGGCAACGCCGGCAATGTTTCCGAGGCTGTCCACGACGGGATAATCCGCCAGATGGTATTTTTCCGAAAAGGCACTGAATTTCTTGAGGCCTTCGATGTTGAGCTGGTCGTTTGTCGAACGCTTGAGCAGGTAATATCCATCCAATTCATAGAAATAGACGGGATCATGATCGTTCTCCATGAGATAGGGATAGAGAACCTTTTCCTTGTATTCGATGCAGTCCTGACAGCGTCGCCAGGTATAGAGGATATTGATTTTCTTCGTGTCGGCTTCCTCAAGGAGTTGGTCGAGACGGCTTGTCCCATAGCCTAGGCTGTCGATTTCTTCCGCCTTGTCCCAATAATAGGAACCGCTCTTCGTCGGGATGACGTCATTCAGGCAATAGTTTTCTAAGTCCAGGAAATGGGAAAGGATTTCCTCTTTGACATGATCGCTTGAATAGCCGCCCTTGGCATCGATGGCCTGTCCATCGCGGAAATAAAGAAACGTCGGGGTGACGCGGACCTCAGGATAGAGAAAGGCATAGGGGCCGACCCTGTTGTCCTGGGAATCGTAATTGACCTTGTAGGTCAGGAAATCAACCGTGTAGATGAGGTAGTGCTCTTCCGCGATAAGCTCGTTCAAAATGGGATAGAGCCTTTCGCAGGCCGAACAGGAAGTTCCCGTGACGATCACAAGGGCATCGTCGAAACGGGCAATGCTGTCCAATTCCTCGGATGTCTGGATTTCGACATAGGAGTCGATGCCCGGGCTTTTGTAGGCGAGGATCTTGTCTCCCATCTTGTCACGGAAGCCGCTTTCTTGCGGAGAGCACGAAAAAAGGGTGAGAAGGATCGTCGGCACGAAAATCAAATGCTTTGCTTTCATGGATATACCTCTCTCACCCTAAATTTGAAACGAATGTGGAAAAAGGAAAATCAGAGATCCAAGACGCGGGCCGTATCCAAGGCGATCATGAGCTCCTCGTCGGTCGGGATGACGACGACGGGGATGCGGCTGTCGCGCGTGGAAATGAAGCCTTCCTTTCCGAGGATGACTTCCTGGTTCTTTTCCATGTCGATCTTCACGCCCAAGGCTTCCTGGCAGTCGGCAAAGGAATCTTCGCGGTAAAGCGGGGCGTTTTCGAAGACGCCACCGGCGCAGACGATCATGTCGACATGGCCAAGCTTTCCGTGGTACATGCAAAGATAGTCGGCGATTTTCTGGCAGTACATCTCGACGGCAAGGGTGGAACGGATATCGCCCCTTTCATAGGCCTTTTCGACATCGCGGGTATCGTTGGAGATTCCGGAAACGCCAATCATTCCGGAGGAGTGGTTAAAGATTTCGTAGATTTCGTCGGCGCTCTTTCCGGTGCAGGACATGAGATAGGGCATGATGGAGGGGTCGATGTCTCCGGTCCTGGTTCCCATCATGACGCCGGCAAGAGGGGTAAGACCCATGGAAGTGGCGATGCACTTGCCGTCCTTGATGGCACAGACGGACGCACCGCTTCCGATATGGAGGGTGATGATGTTGGTATGTTCGTTTCCCTCAAGATATTCCTCGCGGGCAATGGTCGAGAGGTATTTGTGGCTTGTTCCGTGTGCGCCATACCGGCGGACGGAATATTTTTCGTAGTATTCGAACGGAAGAGGATAGAGGAACTCCTTGGGCTTCATCGACTGGTGAAATGCCGTGTCAAAGACGGCGACTTGGCCGACGGAGGCGGGAAGGACCTTCCGGAAGGCTTCGAAGCAGGTGATGTGGGCAGGATTGTGAAGCGGGGCAAGAGGGATGAGGGAACGGATCTTTTCCTCGGTTTCGTCATTGAAGAGAGCGGAGTCCTTGAAATACTTTCCGCCCTGGACGATACGATGGCCGACGGCGGTAATCTCGTCGATACTGGAGATAATGCCATTCTCAATCATGCCATCCATGACAAGATGGACGGCGTAATCATGATCGGCGACGGGAAGGGTGATGGTCTTCTTGAAGCCATTGGGCTTCTTTATCGTGAAAATGCCGTCTTGGTGGCCGATTCTCTCCACGATGCCGGAAGTCAAAACCGTAAGATGGCTTCCCTTGTCGCGAAGCTTCTTTTCGCGAAGGGCGGAATCGTCCATCTCATAGAGCTTGAACTTGAGCGAAGAGGAACCGGCATTGACGCACATGATCTTGTAAGTCTTTGGCATTGCTATCTCCTTAAAACCGAGAACTATGAATTCCCGCCTATTTTAGGCTTTTATTAGTCTAAAGTAAAATGAGATTGCTTTGAATAACCCAATTTCCTTAAAACAGGTTGCATTTTATGCTACAATCGGAAAAGATTGAGAACTGGAGGCAAGCATCATGCCTGATTTTTCTTTCTTGGACCAATACCTTGAAGGACATTTGCCGGAAGCCTACAAATATCTCGGCGTCCATAAGGGGAAAATGAATGGACGAGAAGGGTACTTTTTTAGGGTGTATGCCCCAATGGCAAAGGATGTTTCCGTCATCGGGGAATTCAACGACTGGAAACCGGAAAAAGGACGGATGCAGAAAGTGGATTTCCGGGGCCTCTACGAGCTTTTTGTCCCGAATGCCAAGGAATTCCAGAAATACAAGTTCCATATCCTGGGATGCGACGGTTTCTGGAAAGACAAACAGGATCCCTTTGCTTTCTTGGATCAAGTTCGAGAAGATGGTTGTTCCGAAATCTACGACTATACGAAGATTTCGATCTCGGATTCCGAATTTCTGAAGAAGAGAGATAGGAATTTTGACAAACCCATGTCGATTTTCGAATTTCACATGGGAACGTTCAAGAGGAAGGCTGACGGCTCCGAGTACACGTATTCGGAACTTGCCGATATCTTGATTCCCTATATCAAGGACATGGGTTATACCCATGTCGAGGCTTTGCCGATCACGGCCTATCCAAATGACAAGTCCTGGGGTTACCAGGCCTTGGGATATTTTGCCGTCGACAAACGCTGGGGCAATCCGGACGATTTTGCCATCTTCGTCGAAAAGCTTCACAAGAACGGCATCGGCATAATTTTGGACTTTGTCCCGGTTCACTTTGCCCTAGACAGCTTTGGCCTCGAAAGGTTTGACGGTTCCTGCGTTTTCGAATATTCCAACGAGCACGAGTTTTCCCAGTGGGGAACGAAGAATTTCGATCTCGGGAAGGATCCCGTGCGTAGTTTCCTTATTTCCTCCGTTTTCTACTATGCCCAGGTGTTCCATGTCGATGGTTTTCGTTTCGATGCCGTCAGCAACATCATCTATTGGGACGGCAACTCGGAGCTTGGCGTCAATACCGGTGCAGTCGAATTCGTCAAGAGGGTCAATGGCTATGTCCATGCCCTCCTTCCCGACGTGATGATGATTGCCGAGGACTCTTCTGCCTATGGCCATGTCACAAAGGGCGGTTTCGACGAAGGTTTGGGATTCGACTACAAGTGGGATCTCGGGTGGATGAACGATACGCTCAAGTACTATTCCAAGGATCCCGTCTATCGGAAGTATGCACATAATCAGTTGACATTCTCTATGGCTTACTTCTATTCGGAGAATTTCGTTCTTCCCCTTAGTCATGATGAAGTCGTCCACATGAAAGGGTCCATCGTCAACAAGATGTTCGGTTCCTATGAAAACAAGTTTGCGAACGTCCGGAATCTTTATGCATACCAGTTCGCCCATCCGGGCAAGAAGCTCAACTTCATGGGGAACGAAATCGGTTCCTTCGACGAATGGAAGGAATGGCAGCCAGTAGCCTTCGAGGTCCTGAAGTATCCCAAGCACAAGGGCATACAGAATCTTATTCGTGATCTGAACGGCATCTATACCCGCTACAAGGCCTTCTACCAGGAAGAATACAATCCCATCCACTTTAGTTGGATCATGGCCGACAATGCCGACCAGAGTGTTTATGTCTTCCGCCGGGAATCGGGCGAGGAGTGCATTGTCTGCATTTTCAACATGACGCCGAACTTCTATTGGGATTACGAAATCGGCGTTCCCTACGATGGTGTCTATGAGGAAATCCTCAATACCGACAAGTCTTGTTATGGCGGATGGAACCAGTTCAACGAAAATCCAATCGTCACGCATGGAAAGGGAATCCACAACCAAAACCACAAGATCACGCTCAAGCTGCCTTCCTTCGGTGCCATTTATCTCCGATACGACAAGAAGCAGCTCGAGAAGCCTAGGCCCCGTCTCTTCAAGGATGGCCAGGAAAGGAAGGAAAGATCGCAGGCATAGTGCGATCCGGAAAGGAAACAAAAGATGATCGATATCAAGTCCGGGAAAGAATTCAAGGAATATTTCAAGAATGACTTCGTTCAGCGATGTGTCGGAAAGTATGGGCGCGATCCGGAAAAGCTAAGCTACAATGAACTCTATGACGTTTTGGGCACGATCATCCGCGACTACGCCAACGTCGACAGCAAGACCTGCAAGGAACTGACTTCCACCGGCGGGAAGAAGCAGCTGATCTATTTCTCGATGGAGTTCCTCATGGGCAGGGAACTGAGCACTAACCTTTATAACATGGGAATCCTCGACGAGGTCCGGGAGGCCTTGAAGGAACTGAACATCGATTTCGACAAGCTGAAGGAAGAGGAACCGGATGCCGGTCTTGGGAATGGCGGCCTTGGAAGGCTGGCGGCTTGCTTCATGGATTCCATTGCCTCCCTTGGCCTGCCCGGCCACGGAAACTGCATCCGCTATGAGTATGGCTTTTTCCGGCAGAAAATCCGCAATGGCCGGCAGGAGGAATATCCGGACACTTGGCTTCTTGATGGCTTCCCTTGGGAAATCCGGAAGCTGACCGACGCCGTGACGGTGAAATTCTATGGAACGCCGGAAACCTATCGCGATGAGACGGGCGAAGTCCATTGGCGGACCACGAACGCCTATTCCGTCCTTGCCGTCCCTTACGACGTCCCCGTCATCGGCTATCGGAACAAGGTCACGAACACTTTGCGTCTTTGGTATGCCGAACCTTCCACGGAAGAACTGCCGACGGCCGAGAATTTCACGGGCTACCTGAAATTCATTCGCGATATCACGCACGGACTTTATCCGGATGATTCGACGGAAGAGGGAAAGCTTCTGCGCCTGCGGCAACAGTATTTCCTGATTTCTGCCGGCATCCAGTTTGCGGTCAAGCGCGAGAAGGAACTCTACGGAACGCTTGACAATTTCTCCGACCATTATGTTTTCCAGCTTAACGATACCCATCCTATCATGGCAATACCCGAGCTCATGCGCATCCTGATGGACGAGAATGGCTATGGCTGGGATGCGGCCTTCGAAATCTGCAAGAAGAGCTTTGCCTTTACCAACCATACCGTCATGCCGGAAGCATTGGAAAAATGGCCTTGCCGCTATATCGCATCGGTTGCCCCGCGTGTCTATATGATCATCGAGGAAATCAACCGCCGGAGTCTCATGATGATGCGTGAAAAGGCGATTCCGGAAGACAAGATCAGCAATTGCCTTATCATCAAGGACGGCAATGTCAACATGTGCCAGTTGGCCATCCACGTGGCCTATTCCGTCAACGGCGTTGCAAACCTCCATACCGAAATCCTCAAGGCACAGACCTTCAAGGATCTCTATGCCCTTTACCCGGAGAAATTCAACAACAAGACCAATGGAATCTCCCATCGTCGCTTCCTTCTTGTCGCAAATCCCAAGCTTTCGGGATATCTCCAGGGCTTGATAGGCGATGGCTTTGTCACCAATCCGGAAAGGCTTCGCGATTTGCTTCCCTTGTGCGATGGAAAAGCGGAGCATGTCGAAATCTATCGGCATCTCAACGAGATAAAGAGGGAAAACAAGTTCCGGCTTATTGATTTGGTCAAAAGAGAGAATGGCATGGAAATTTCTCCCGATTCCATTTTTGATGTCCAGATCAAGAGATTGCATGCCTATAAGCGTCAGCTTCTCAATATTTTCCGAATCATCCATCTCTATCTCAAGCTTAAGGCGGACCCCAAGGCCAGCATCTTCCCGCATACCTATATTTTCGGCGCCAAGGCAGCGCCAAGCTATACATACGCCAAGAAAATCATCGAGCTCATTCTTGCCGTCAGCAGGACCATCGATGCCGACCCTGCGATTCGCAAGATGATAAAAGTCGTTTTCATCGAGAACTATGGCGTGAGCAAGGCGGAAGTCATCATTCCGGCAAGCGATATTTCGGAACAGATTTCCCTTGCCGGCAAGGAGGCCAGTGGCACATCGAACATGAAATTCATGATGAATGGCGCCATTACCTTGGGCACGCTTGATGGCGCGAATGTCGAGATTGCCAATCTTGTCGGTCCGGAAAACGCGGTCATCTTCGGCATGAAAGAAGAGGAAGTCAAGAACATCAAGTTCACGAATTCCTACAATCCTTGGGATGTCTACAACAGGGAGCCGCAAGTCAAGGCGGTCATGGATTCCCTTATCGATGGCACTTTCTCCCCGGATAGGGAGCAGTTCCGCATGATCTATGACGAAATCATGTATCATGGCGATGAATTCATGAATCTTGCGGATTTCCCAAGCTATCTCAAGGCTTCCAAGAACATCGAATCGCTCTATCTTGAAAGAGATGAATGGGGAAGGAAGTGCCTGGTGAATATCGCCAATTCCGGCTGGTTCAGTTCCGACCGGACCATCAGCGAGTACAATCGCGACATTTGGAAGCTGAAGAAGATCCGCCAAGATGATTGACCTGACAAAGAGAATCCAAAGCTGCCGAGAAGATGGAACAAAGGGGGATAGTCTGAGAATATACCGTCTCCACGTCCGCATACTTTCCCTCCTCTCCGAAGGTCGGACGGTTTCCGCGGAAAAGCTTGTCTCCGGTTTTGATGAGCTTCTTTCCGCATTCGTTCCTGTTCTTGCCGAAAGCTTCCATTCGTTGAGCTTTGACGAGGAAGATATCGTCTTGCTGAAGAATTCCTGCTTTTCCAATGTCTTTTCCTCTCTCTTGCTTTTTGGCAAATACGAAAGCGCGAATCGAAAGAATCCGCTTATTCTCATCGACTGCCTCAAGCGAATTCTTTGCGCAAGCAGGGCCTTTGCCGAGGACTAATACTTCTGCCTCCAACTTGAAAACCCTTACGCCCATACCTATAATAAATAAGCCGTTTTTTGCATATTTATCAGAAAGATAGGAGAAAAACAAATGAACCGCACTTTCAAGAACGAGAATGGACATCTGATTGCAAATGTCAGTTTTGCTGGCGAGGAGATTTCCAAGGCGACAACAAAAGGCATTCGCAAGCTTTGCGAGGGCGTGACCGTCCCGGGATTCCGCAAGGGCAAGGCCCCTGTCGAGGAAGCCCAGAAGAGGCTTCGCGGAAACGATGTCGCCCAAGCAACGATCGACGAGCTTCTCAAGCAGGTCGACAATGCGTTCATGAAAGATGATGAGTTCTCTGCCTATGTCAAGGATTCCAAGATCCTTGGTTCCTTCCGTCCTTCCGTTTCCGTCGACAAGTTCTCCGATACCGAAGTCGCCTTTACGATTCGCTATGTCCTTCGCCCTGTCTGCGACAAGCTTGGCGAATACAAGAACCTCAAGTCCTCTGTCACGGAAGCTGCCGTGACGGATACGGATGTCGACAATTTCATTGCCGGCCTTGCCAAGGACAATGCCGAACTCGTTCCGACGGAAGAGGCGGCGAAGCTTGGCGATACGGCGAACATCGATTTTGTCGGCCTCATGAACGGAAAGGAATTCGAGGGCGGATCTGCCAAGGGATTTGATCTCGTTCTCGGAAGCAAGCATTTCGTTCCCGGCTTCGAAGAGCAGGTCGTTTCCCACAAGGCGGGCGAGAAGTTCGATATTTCCCTGAACATGCCCGACAACTATCCGGAGCCTTTGACGGGCAAGCCGGTCGTCTTCAAGGTGACTCTCAATAGCGTCAAGGTCAGCCAAGTTCCTGAGGTCAACGACGAATTCGCCACTACGCTGAGCGGCGAGTTCGCCAGCAAGGATCTTGCCGAACTGAAGGAGAAGGTCCATAAGCATCTAGTCGATTCAAACCATCGCCGTTATCTCACCGCGCTTGTCAACGATCTTCTCAATCAGGTTCGTGACTCCTCCACCTATGTTTTTGCCGATGAATACATCAACAACCTTGTTTCGCAGAGAAAGGCTGCCGAGGAAAAGCAGGTCAATTCCCAAGGCCTCACCCTTGCCGAATACCTCAAGCTCATCAATAGGACGGAAGAGGATTACGAAAAGCAGCTTCGCGACGGCATCGTTGCCGAGCTCAAGGCCAGTCTTACCTATGATGCCCTCGCTTCTGCCGAGAAGATTCCTTCCCCTGCCCAAGCCGACCTTGAAAAGAGACTCGGTTCCCCTGTGAATGCCTTCATCAGCAACCTTACTTCCTATCTGAAAGCTCAGAAGCTTTCCGAACAGCAAATCCAGAATCAGATCAACAACTATCTTAACCAGGTTTTCATTTCCATCCTCAACGAAAGGGTCCAGACCCGCATCCTTGAACTCAACGGCTACAAAGTGACGACCGATGAGGAAAAGAAGGGCGACGAAAAAGTCGAAGAGAAGCAAACGGCTGAAGAAGGAAAGTAATCGGGAAACGTTAGTCTAGCAGTTGACGACTTAGTGTGCTAAAATTCAATCAGGAGGTTTTTCAGATGGAAACCAATAAGACCCAAAGTTTACCTGTTCTTCCAAACCACTTGGATGTGGCTTTTCCTGATATTCAGTTCACTATCCTTGCTTCCAACCCCTATGATGTTCATCTCTTTTCGCAATTGAAAGGCGGCGATGATTTTGTCATGGCGCTTGCCAACGCCGACAATGTCTATGGCGATTTCCAGGACATCGTCCTTCCTGGCGTTCGCCAAGTCGGCACCATTTGCCGCATCCTTTCCGTCGAAGCGGATCCAAAGGGCATCAAGGTCGTTGCCTTGGGCAAGCAAATCGTTGATTTGGATCACTTCGAAATCAACCCGACGATGGGATTGGTCTTGGCCAACGCCCACAATCGTTCGACATTCAATCGGGACGAAAACGATGTCTTTGCCGCCCTTGGCGAATTCGTGCGCCAATATCAGCAAGTGACCACTCGCTACCCCCAGTTCCCTTCCTGTCCTGATTTCACGCAGACGGTAGTCGATCCTTTCATGATTCCTTACCATGTTGCGGCCTTCCTGAATTCTCCTGTTTCCATCAAGCAGGCTGTGCTGGAGGAGAGGGATCCTGTCCGGAAGCTGAATCTTCTGACCAATGATCTTGAGAGGTTCAATCTCGATTCCAAAATCGAGTACGAAATCCAGAAGCAGGTTTCCCAGGCCATTGACAAGAACCAGCGTGAGTACGTTCTTCGCGAAAAGATGAAGGTCGTGAAGAACCAGCTCAAGGAATTCGACGGAAACGATCCCGAGGACAAGTACACCAAGCCCTTGGAAGAGCATCCTGAACTCTATCCTGAGAACGTGAAGAAACGTATCGAGTCGGAGATGTCCCGCTACAAGACGATGCCGGCGGCTTCCCAGGAAGCTTCCGTCATCACCACCTACCTAGATTTGCTTGTTTCCCTTCCGTGGCGTGTGTCCTCTCAGGACAATGAGGATCTTGGCAAGGTCAAGACCGTTTTGGACAAGAACCATTACGGATTGGCGAAGCAAAAAGACCGTATCCTTCAGTATTTGGCCGTCAAGCAACTTACGAAATCCCTCAAGGCGCCGATTCTTTGCTTCTATGGTGCTCCTGGCGTTGGCAAGACTTCTTTGGCGATTTCGATTGCCGAGGCCTTGGGAAGAAAGTTCACGAAAGTGGCACTTGGCGGCATTTCCGATGAGGCGGAGATTCGTGGACACCGGAAGACCTATGTCGGTGCCATGCCTGGAAAGATCATTTCCTCCCTCAAGAAGTGCGGCACGAACAATCCCGTCTTCCTTCTTGATGAGCTCGACAAAGTGAATGGTGGCGGCTATCATGGCGATCCCGCTTCCGCCCTTTTGGAAGTCCTTGACCCTGAGCAGAACCGTTTCTTCATGGACAACTATGTCGATGAGCCTTTTGATCTTTCCAATGTCCTCTTCATCTGTACGGCAAACGACGTTTCAAAGATTCCCGGACCGCTTTTCGATCGTCTTGAGATGATCGAACTGAATACCTATACCAAGTTCGAGAAAATCGCGATTGCCAAACAGTACTTGATTCCCGAGGAAGAAACGGACAACGGAATTCGTCCTGGCATGATGGAATGGACGGACGAGGCACTTGACTACATGGTCGAGTTCTATACGCGTGAGGCCGGCGTGCGTGATTTGCGTCGCAAGATCGGAACGATCGATCGCAAGTTTGCCGTGGAATATCTTTCCGATCCGGAAAAGAATTCCCACCTCCTTGTTCGCATCGAGGATGTCAAGCGGTATCTTGGTGCCGAGATTTTCGTTCGTGAAAAAGACGTCAACGAATCCCAGATTGGCATCATTAACGGCCTTGCCTATACCGATGCCGGTGGCGAAGTCCTCGAAATCGAAGTCAACACATTCCCGGGGAAAGGACAGCTCATCCTTACCGGAAACCTTGGAGATGTCATGAAGGAAGCTTGCGAGACGGCTCTTTCCTATGTCAAATCCATCGGTTCCGAAGTTGGCATCAATCCGGAATTCTTCTCCAACAACGACATCCACATCCATTTCCCTGAGGGGGCCACGCCAAAGGATGGCCCTTCCGCTGGTGTCGCGACAGCCCTTTGCATCCTTTCGGCGATTTGCCATGTTCGCATTCGCAATGACGTTGCGATGACGGGCGAAATCGATCTTCGCGGAAACAGCATGCCTATTGGTGGGTTGCGTGAGAAATGCAATGCCGCCTGTCGGGAGCACATCAAGACTGTCTTTATCCCGAAGGAAAACCACAAGGACAGGATGGAGCTTCCCAAGGAAATTGCCGATGCCTTGAACATCGTCGAAGTTTCGCGCGTCACCGATCTCTTCAGTGGCGTTTTCTATGATAATATCCACAAGATGAAGAAGGAAATCGAAAAGCTCACCTCTCCCAAGAAGGAAGTCTCGAAGAAGACAACGAAGAAAGATGCCTGAAAAGACATTTCGCAAAGTGGCCTTCCTTCGGAGTGCCATGTCTTCGAAGGATTTCCTCGCTGACCGCCCGTCGATTCTTTTCCTCGGGCGGTCCAACGTCGGGAAGAGCACGCTTATCAATCTTATTTGCCGGAACAAAAGTCTGATGAAAGCCAGCAAGACGCCGGGAAGAACGAAAGCGATCAACTATGTCATTGTGGATGATTCTTTTTATCTTTGCGATGCGCCTGGCTATGGTTATGCCACTTTCGAGCGGGAACATTTTGGCGACTTGGTCGATCTTTTCCTTCGCGATTGCAATAGCCTTGCAAAGGTCTATCTTCTTGTGGATTCCCGCCGTGGGCTCATGCCGGCCGACAGGGACTTCCTGGATTTCCTCACCGCAAACGGCAAAAACTGTTCTGTCGTCTTTACCAAGGTCGACAAGCTTGGAAAGAGCGAACGGTATTTCCTGAATGGCGAGAAAGAAAAGCTGACGGTCCCTTGCTTCGAGGCTTCTTCAGGCGATGCGGAGGGGATCGAGAAAATCAGGAAGGATATCCTTTTGGCCGTTCGGGAAAAGATTGCCACACGAAAGACAAAATGATATATTGATGACGTGCGAAGACGGGAAGGTGTCGGTCTTGCCTATGCCTCAGAGAGCTCCTGGCGTGGTGGAAGGGAGTGCAGGGCTTCCGGCTTGTCGTCCCTGAGCACGGGAGGAATCCTCTGGGAGCTGACCCAGAAAGTCTTCAGCAACGAGTGCGGGTATTCCGAAGAGGGGTGGTACCGCGCGCGAAAGCGCGTCCCTTCCTGGCTAAGCTTGGAGGGCTTTTTTTATGAAACAAATGGCCAAAAACTACGACCATGTGGCATGTGAGGAAGGGAAGGAACAATTTTGGGAAGAAAACCATTATTTCGAGGCGATGCGTCCCGAGAACCTCGAAAAGCCGACGTTTTCGATGATCGTCCCTCCCCCTAACGTTACTGGCATTCTTCATATCGGACATGCGACGAACACGACCGTCATCGATATTCTTGCGCGTTACAAGAAGATTTGCGGTTACGATGTTCTCTTTCTTGCGGACATGGATCATGCAGGTATCGCGACGCAGGCCAAGGTCGAGGAGAAGCTCCGCGAAGAGGGAAAGGACAAATATGCGATGGGCCGTGACGCTTTCCTTTCCGAAGCGTGGAAATGGAAAGAGGAGCATGGGGACTATATCTCCAAGCAATGGCGAGCCCTCGGATTGTCCATGGACTATTCCAAAGAGCGCTTTACCTTGGATGACGGCATGCAAAAGGCGGTCTCCCATGTTTTCAAGACGCTTTACGATCAGGGCCTCATCTATCGCGGAGAAAGAATCATCAATTGGGATCCTGTCCTCAAGACGGCATTGAGCGACATTGAGGTTGTCTATCGAAACGATCCGGGTCAGTTCTTCTATTTCAAATATTGGCTGGAAGACCATTCCCGCTATCTGGAAGTCGCGACGACGCGTCCTGAGACCATGTTTGGGGATCAGGCTGTCTGCTATAATCCGGATGACGAAAGATTCCGTGGCATGGAGGGGATGAAAGTCATCAACCCTGCCAACGGCGAAAGGATCCCCCTCATTCCCGATCATTATGTGGACATGGCTTTCGGTACCGGCGCGATGAAGTGCACGCCGGCACATGATCCCAATGATTTCCGCATTGCCAAGAGACACGGCTTGGCCTTCGTCAAGATTCTCAATGACGATGCGACCATGAACGAGAAATGCGGAGAGTATGCGGGACTCGATCGCTATGAATGCCGTCGACGACTCGTCGAAAAGATCCGTGAAGATGGCAATTTGATAAAGGTCGAGGACATTCAGCACGATGTCGGCCATTCCGAAAGAAGCGGTGCCGTCGTCGAGCCGATGCTTTCCAAGCAATGGTTTGTCAAAATGAAGCCTCTGGCCGAGGCCGTCCTCAAGGCTCAGGAAGGTGAGGGGAAGACGACATTCTTCCCGACGCGTTTTGCGGACACGTTCCGTCAGTGGCTTGAGAATACCGATGATTGGTGCATTTCCCGCCAGCTCTGGTGGGGCCATAGGATTCCGGTCTATTTCGACAAGGTGACCGGCGAGGCCGTCTGCTCCGAGACGCCTCTCGATTCTGAGAAATATGTTCAGGATGAAGACGTCTTGGACACGTGGTTTTCTTCGGCATTGGCACCATTTGCCTTCCTAGGCTGGCCTGAAAAGACTCCGCTTTTCCAGCGCTTCTATCCCTTGGATGTCATGGTGACGGCTTATGACATCATCTTCTTCTGGGTTGCGCGAATGGCTTTCCAAGGCCTTCATTTCACCGATAGGATGCCATTCCGGAAAGTCTATATCCATGGCTTGGTTCGTGACGAAAAAGGTCGAAAAATGTCCAAGTCCTTGGGCAACGGAATCGATCCTTTCGATGTTATCCGCAAATATGGCACTGATTCTCTGCGTTATGCTTTGGCTACGGGTTCCACGCCTGGCCTGGACATCACCTTCTCTTTTGCCAAGATCGAGAATGCCCATAATTTCCTTAATAAAATATGGAATGCCGCCCGCTATATCCTTGGCCTCCTCGGAACGGATTTCGTTCCAGAGGAACCGAGGCTTGAGGATTTGACCTTCGTGGATTCTTGGATTCTCAAGGAATGGGACGATCTTCTTTCCTCCTTTAGATCCAATATGGAGAAATACGAACTCGGTCAAGCTGCCAACTATCTCTATGGCTTCGTCTACGATTCTTTCTGCTCGAACTATTTGGAATTCACGAAGGTTTCCCTGAAGGATCCGAAGAAGAGCAAGGCGACCAGCAACGTGCTTTACCACGTGCTCAGGGAAATCCTCATTGTTCTTTTCCCGTTCTGCCCCTTCATTTCCGAGGAAATCTACTCCTATTTGCCTGGACACAAGTTTTCCATCTATGAGGAAACCTTCCCTACCGATTCCGGGAAGAGATATGCCGATGACGATTTGGCACTTGCGAAGTCCCTCATTCAGGCCATACGCGAAATTCGGAATTACAAATCACAGTATGGCTTGGCTCCGAATGCGAAAATCAAGATCCATTATTTTGGGAATTCCGATAGCTTTGAAAAGGTGAAGCCCTATTTCGAGCGTTTCGCTTTTGCCACGGAAGTGACCCTGGTCGAGGAACGCGAGGAGGGCATGATATTTACGCCGGCCTTCTGTTTCCTCATTGCGGAAGAGAATGACGCGGAAGCGAAGGCAAGGCGCGAGAAGAGAATAGCCTTCCTCGAGGCGGAGATTTCCCGCTCACGGAAGATGCTCGAGAATCCGAACTTCGTTCAGAAGGCCAAACCCGAGAAAGTAGCCCTTGAACGTCAAAAATACGAATCCTATTTGGAAGAGCTGAAGCACTACCAAGACTAAAAGACTTTTGAAAACCTCCTTATCCTCCCAATATAGGGTGAAAGGAGGTTTTTCTTATGGAAAACCGTATTCTCGATATTGAGGAAGAAAAGAAGGTCATTGGCGGTGAAGCGATTACCTTGACGGCCGTATTGGCAATCATGGCAATAGGGCTTGTCGCGATCATCGCATTCAAATTCTTTACAAGCACGGAGGGGAAAGCCGTTTTGCCAGGAGGCTTTACGTTCCAATGGAATTAAATCAGGTGGTCTTTCCGCGTGAGAAAGCATCCAAGAACGGAATCGACAAACTCAGCGACATAGAGCTTCTTGCCTTGCTTTTGAATACTGGAACGCGATACGAAAACGTATTGGAAATGTCCGGGAGGCTTTTGAACGAAAAAGGCAGTTTGATGAATATGCTTTCCGATGATCGCATGGACAATGGCCATGGGATTGGGCTGGCGAAAGCTTATCGGATACGGGCCGTCTCGGAAATCATAAGACGACTCCCGCATTTTCTTCCGACGAGAATAAACAATGAAAGAGAATTCTTTCTTATATTTCGTTGGTGTTTTTTCGGAATCTGTAAGGAACAGATGCTTATTGTGACACTTGACCTCGGAAACATGGTAAAAGAGACAAGAGTAATTGTCGGGAATAGCAATAATGAATTGGAAATCGACTCAAGGGAATTGTATGAGTACTTAAAAACATGCGAAGGAAAACGGGTCGTGTTTGCACACAATCATCCGTCGGGGAGCGTAGAGGCCAGTCCAATCGATATGTTATCGACCGAAAGACTAAGAAGATTGGTCGAGAAAGCAGAGAAGATATTTGAGGGGTCCTACATCTTTTCAAGGGATAAATTCAAAAGAATAAAAAAAGATAAAAAAATCGTTGACATGCTAATGGGCTAGATGATATCATTTCCGATGCACCTCGGGAACGAGGTTGAAACAAAATACGATCGCTCTTTGAAAACTGAACGGGAAGACCAGCCAAAACAAACATGGAATCGTCATTCCACGAGAGTTTTGAAGCAACGGACA
>CASDOO010000034.1 GCA_949282275.1 uncultured Bacillota bacterium
ATGACAGGTTTCTTGGCACTTGTCTTTTGCCGGTGATTAGGTCACCACACCACTGCACTCAAAGGTCTTTCCTGCCTGTCGAAACCGTAACATCCCCAGGTAGGCAAAAAAATTATAGTCGAGAGCGACTCTCTTTTCAATCAAGGCCATGTCCATTCTTTTCCTCATTCCTTGAAAAGATTTTGATTATCGTGGGAAAAGCAAAGCTCCGAAATGACCTATGAGATAGTAGCGCTTGTTACAATTCGATTCTTGTCTCGATTCCATACTCTCAATCCCGAACGTCCGTCACTTAATGATTAGCTTTATCACGCCGCTATGACCCATCTGGTCCAAGCAAAGAAATTCACTACAATCATGCCAAAGATCATGGAATCATCCTGAAACAAATCAAATGAAAGGGCGGGTCATGCCCGCCCATCATCGCTTATCGGCTGTATGGAATCCTTAGTTCCGTCTCAATGGCGCAATGATCGGAATAATAGTTTCCGTCCTCGTCCTTTTCGTCAAGGATACTGAAGGATTCCACATCGATGTCCTGGGAAACGAAGGCGAAGTCGATCTTTGTCGGATCGGTCGTGGGATCGCCCCAGTTCTGGAAGGTATCTCCTTGTTCGGACACCTTGGCTTCCTTCTGACAATCCTTCAGGACCGAAGCCGCGACTTCGTAGCAGGAGTCGCTGCTTTCGGCATTGAAGTCACCACTGACCAAGGCCGGATAGGGATCCTGGCCCATGCGTTGGAGAATGAGAGCCAGTCCCTCGTCCCGGGCCTTTTCGACCTGATGATCCAAATGCACGTTGAAGACATTGATGTAGCATCCTTCGGGACTTCTCAGCAGGGCATTGACACAGATACGGTAGTATTTTGCACCCCATCCCAAGGACATCTTGTCTGGCGTTTCGCTCAGCCAGAAGAGATCGTGGTCGACCAATTCGAACGTCTTTTTGTAGAGTATGGCAAGGCCTGCGGAATTATCCTTGTCATCGCGGACGAAATAGAGAATGTCGTAAGTCTCATGCAAGCCCTTGTACAGGTCCACGTATTGATTTTCCTTGATTTCCTGTAGGGTGAGGATGTCGGCATCCTTTTCAAGGATGTGTTCAATGACATTGTCTTTTCTTTGGGTCCAGCTTCTTTCGCCACTATCGGTATCCGTCCGGATATTGAAGCTCATTGCCTTCACATCGAGATATTGGGTCTCAGGTTCCTCTTCGCCGCCTGTCTCGGATCCGGAAGAGGAACTTGAAGAAGAAGAAGATTCGGAAGACGTCGTGGCGGAAGAAGAACTTGTGCTGGAGGGCTTGCTGGAAGACGTTTCCGACGAGGAGGACGTTGTTGAGCTAGGCTTGGAAGTGGTTTCGGAAGTAGAAGGAACGGTGTTGGAAGATATGGAAGAATCCTTGACATTCGTCGTATCGGATGTTTTATCGCTTGGCTGCGCCGTTGTCGTTCCTGTCGTTGAGGAAGTGGTTCCACAAGAGATGAGTATAGGAAGAAACAGAAGGAAGGGAATTATTCTTTTTGCTTTCATACTTATGCCCTATATTCCGTAACATCAAGCCAGAACTCATCGAAATTCGGCGCACGGACAGTGCCACTCCTTGTGCAGTTTTCCGTCATCGTAATGACAATGGTATTGACGCCTTTCCGCAAGCCAAGATCTTCGGCAGCGATGACTTCCGACCAAACGGTCAGATCCGTCCAACTTGTATTGGTTGCGGACCCCGCCTTCAGGATAGCATCCGTAAGCGTCGTCTCCACGCCATTGACCTGAATTTCGATGACGTCCTTGAGAAGCTGGTCGGCGCAAGCCTTGTTCGTTGCCGACTGTGCCCGCATTCCAAAGTCGAACGTGCCTTCGCCAAGGGAATTGAAGTTGATGACAATCTGGTTTCCGGGAATGCTGATGTTCGCCGTGCAGGTCGTACCATGCGCATCATTGATTTCCGGCGAATCACTGGAGAAGACCGCACCGGATTTATCCGTGCTTTCGCATCCGCTCATATCGACATATTTCTCGTCCTCGACCTGGAAGAGATACTTATCCTCAGCATAAACAAGGACATCCTCCGGTGATGCCACCTCGTAGGTATACTCGATTTCCTTTTCTCCAATCTTGATCGTTGCTTTTTTCGTCCCAATGCTTGTCGTATCGAAATTCTCGACCATCTCTTCGGTCACGACATACTCAAGGAAACCACCATCGGAATAAGGTATCCGGATAGTTCCTTCCAAGAAGCCCTCATTGAGGATATAGCTTCCCTTGAGATTCATGATCGGATCTTCTTCCGTCGGCTCGATTGCCGTACCAAAGCTCGCGATGTCCAGTTTCAAGTAATCGATATTGGGCATTCTGGATTTGTCTGAGGAACTGCTTCCGTGAAGGTCCTCGAAGACGATTTCGTTTTCGCCCTCATGGAGATAGATTCCTTGGTCCTTGAAGGTGATTTCATGGTAGCCGTTATAGGCAGGAAGTTCCGGGAAGCTTTCCACCGTGTCATCCGATTCATAACGGCGACCGTTGATTGTCGTATGGACGGCCTCATCGAAGGAGAAGGCACCTTTGCCACTTTGGCTTGTCGAAGCCACGCGAAGGGTAAGCTTTGCCGTTGCCGCTTTCTGGGCATCGACACGGAAGACAATCTTCGCCCCCTTGTAGCCAATTCCAGCGAGAGCCATTTCCGCTGTTTCGTTTCCGTCCTTGTCCTTGATCGGTTCAGGCTTGGCATCCTCATCCGTAGCACCAGAATAATCGCAGTCCTCAGCCTGGAGCGTATAGGCTCCTTCCTTGTCGATGTTTGCCATCGGCATTCGGCGAACATTGAGTTCGACACTATCGGAATTCGTCGCATCGAAAACCGATGTTGCGGTTATCGTGACCTTTCCAAGATCAAGGATGGTGATATGGCCGATAGGATCGATAATGGCAATATCCGGATTGGAAGTGCTGAAATTGACTCCCGTCGGTGCCTTTCCTTCGGCAAGGACTTCCGCGTAAATATCAAGGCTCTCTGTCTTGGCATAGTCTACGTCAAGGGTATTCCCGAGCTCCGTTCCTTCATCCTTGAGATACAGGGTGACGGAAACGATGGCATCCTTCTCTTCCGGAGTCGAGGAAGAATCACTGCTGGAGCTCGTCTCCGAGGAATCGGACGAATCCGGCGAAGAAGAGGACTCCGCGGAGGAAGAGGAGTTCGAAGAAGAAGAAGAAGAAGAAGAGGAGGAGGAAGAAGAGGAAGAGGAGGTGCTGGAAGACGAAGAAGAACTGCTGGTACTGTCCTCAGGGCTAGTGACCGTATCCGTGTTCTTTCCGGTCGTGCTCGGCAATGTCGTTGGTTTGGCGGTCGTGGTCGTGTCTTTTACTTCCGTTGTGGGTGAAAGGGTCGAAGGAGCAGTGGTACTCGAGGAGTCTTGTGCGCAGGAATTCAGGGATGTTGCCAAAAAGGGAACGGCAGCAAGGATGAGCGTGAGCTTGCGAATGTTTCTTTTCATAATGATTTCTCCTTGCCGGGATTATCGTTTGCCTAGCCCGAGCCGAACAACAAAGAGACCGCCAATTGTCATTTTGAAACCGCTTTTTGTCTTTTGTAAGCGCATAATCGAGTGACATTTCAACATTTTCCAGAACAAAATCCCATTACCTTAATGCAAAAAACAGTGCATAAAGCCGACTCCAGGATCAAAGTCACTCCTGAAATGCCGCGGTGTTTTCCTAGGCATGCCGTTTTTCGGCTATGACATGATTGCGGACATGGGGATTCGCAAACGATGAAATCGCCAACCAGCTCACCCTTTATTCGAGGCATGGCTTGGAACGCCTAGGCATAGATCGAACGAAGCCTTGGCCGCACATGAATCGACACGATACAAAGGCCTTCGCCTCAAAATAGGTGTTTCCAAGCCAAAAGAAAAGACCGCCGGAATCGCATTCGTTCCTGGCGGCCTTTAGGGATATCAGTCCAGCTTGGGAAGATATTGGTTTGGATCGTTCTTCTGGATGGTCTCGTAGACTTGGGCGAACAATGCCTTTTCCTTTTCGACACGAGGAGAAGAAGGGAGTCTCTTCATCAGTTTCCTGTAATCCTTGAAGAGCTCGTCAAGCAGCTCCTTGTCCCTGGCGATGAAGGCACAGACGATAATGGCGACACGATAGTCGGCAAGATAATAGGGAGTACGGATTTGCTTGCGATAGTCGCTCTTGACGTTGAGGAAGATGCGGTTGGCGCCATCGAGATCGCCAGTCAGGAAACGGAGATAGACATTTTCCTTGTCGGCGAAGTACTTCTTGTCGTCCGGCATGTCTTTGTCGAGATACTTGATCTTGGAAAGCGTCTCGACGGCCTTCTCAAGCTCGTTGGCATAGAGCTGGTTGAGGAAAAGATAGGGAAGGGTCTGGACCTTGTAATAGGAATCATAATCATTGAAGTCGGGAACGAGGAAGTCATCGCCGGCAAATTCCCGGAGTTCGTTGATCTTGACGATGTTGTATGCCTTCCTGTCCTCTTCTTTGGAAGTCATGATGATATTGTACATGTCGTTGGCATAATCCTGACGGAAGGGCATCAGTTCGTAGAACGGGATGATGAAGCCATAAAGGACTGCCGTCAGGGCAGCCGTTCCAATGACGCTTGTCTGGCCGAGGCCGAAGAAGAGGCCAAAGCCAATGGCAAGAAGGATGATTTCGAAGGCAAAGCCGCCAAGGAAGGTAAGAAGAGGCTTGCGATCGAGCTTGTCGTCGACGGGGGCGAAGGAAAGACCGACATCAAGGATGGCAAGGATATCGAAGCGGAACTTCAGTTTCCCCTCCATCTTCTCTCCGATGATGCCAAGGCACTTGACATAGCTGACCTGATATCCGGCAAGGCGAGCGAAGAGAATCTTTCCGGCATTGTAGACTATGAAAGTGATGACAAGTCCGATGATGAGGGTAAGGAAGACATAGGCATAGGTATTGATTTCTCCCTGGAGTTTCGGAATGAAGGACTGCTGGACAAAATACATACCGATAAGATAACCCAGATAGACGACAAGAAGAGGCCAGGAAGCATTCATGTCCAGAAGCGTCTTCTTGGCTTGTCCCGTATTGTTCTTTTCAGCCATTTGTTACCTCCAAAAGCACACTGGCTTATTATATCATTGTCTCTCGATCTTCAGTCGTTTTTCCGCCTGTTGGATGTCCTGCGGATCGACATCGAATTCCAATTCATCAAATTCGTGGGCAATTGGCAAGGACAGGAGCCAGGATTCCACAAGCTCGATTGCCTCATCGACACTTCGGCGGTTCTCATCGAAGACTATTTTTCCTAGCCGCAGGATTTTTTTCGAAAGAATATCCTTGTTGATCCTGAGGAAAGGCGGAATCAGAAGCGCGATTCCCTGACCATGGACCAATTGCGGATATTTTCCGGAAAGCCGATGTTCGGCCTGATGGATGCGGAAAACCTTCTTCTTCCCGAAATTGGTAAAGCCATCATGGGAGAGACTCCCCAAAAGCATCATCATCCTTCTTCCCTCTTCGGGGTTCGTTTTCTCGAGAAGGACAAGATGGGATGCCTTGACGATGTCGGCCATGACGGAAAGGGCAAGACCGTCGCACGGTTCCATGAAAGGACTCGGGGAGAAATACCGTTCGAAAGAGTGGGAAAACATGTCGACAAGACCGATGGCCGTCTGATAGCTACCGACGGTTTCCGTCAGCGTCGGATCCAAAAGGGAGAAGGTCGGATAGTTGCTGACGTCGTTGAATCCGCCCTTGAAGCCGGTCGACCGGTCGGAAATGACGCAGGAATCCGACATCTCGGATCCCGAGGCGGCCAGGGTCAGGATGACGCCAAGCTTCAGGGAATGAAGAGGGCGGACGCCTTTCTTGAAAAAGTCGAGCGGATTCCCATCATAATAATAGCCATGTGCTATCAGCTTCGAACAATCGATGACGCTCCCGCCGCCACAGGCAAGAACGAAGTCTGGTTGGAAGTCCCTGGCCTGTTCGATGGCTTTCTTGGCATCGGAAACATCGGGATTGGCGCAGATCCCGGAATAGGTCTGATATTCGATTCCGTTGTCCTTCAAGGACTTGACGATGATATCGAAATAGAAATTGTCGACTAGGGAATGGCCACCAAAAACGACGAGAACCTTTCGGCAGGAATAGTCTTCACGCAATATCTTTCCGATAAGGTAAAGACCACCCTTCCGATAATAGATTCTCGTCGGACACTGAAAAGTAAAGCTATCCATCCGTCAATCCTCCGATGGGGAGAATTATAACAAATTGGAAAAGAAATTAGTGACCAAAGCGAAGGATGCAGTTGCGCATATCCTCGCTTGTTCCAAGCATGGCCTTGCAATAGGAGATGCGCTTGTCCTTCGTCGGAACATGCTCCGTTTCCGCATACATCCTGGCTTCCTCAAGGATACCGGCGGCATAGAAGGAAACGACGGCTTCCTTCTGTTCGGCGTAGAGCGTGAGATACTCGGAAATGTTGTGGGAAAGGGTGTTGTCCAAGACCTTCTTGGCATAGACATAAAGGCCCATCCAGAAGAGTTCCTTGGAAACGGTATCGGCATTGCAGGTCTTGATGAATTCCTCGTTGCGATCGAAGTAGTTGAAGATATCGCTGACGAGGTATTCGTCGCTGATTTCGCTCTTGAAGGAATCCTTGAGATAATAGGAGAAACACTCCTCAATGGAATCGAAATAATAGTAGAAGCTCTGGCGAGAGCACTTCATGTTTTTGCAGATGTCGGAAATGGACACTCTTGATAAAGTCGTATCCCTCATCTCTTTCCTAAGTTCCGCAGCAAATTCGTGTTTTCTTTTGTTCATGGTTGCCTCCGTGTTTTTGAAGGGGAGTCCCTTAAACGACTCGACTCGATGGGGTTTTGAATCATGTCCCTTCCATGACAATAATTTATAACGATTTTTCGACAAAGTAAATATCGTTTCTTATATCTTATAAAGTTTTTCTGTCCTTTTGTTATTTTCGTCGTTCCAAATCCCTGTTATTGTTTAATTTTAGTCAAAATAAATGAATTTCGATAACGAAAAAACAGCAAAAACAAGAAAAACCGACACGGAAAGGCTTTCAGTAGACAAGGACGCATCCTCTATGTTTCTCAAAAAAACAAGGTGATGGAAAATCGGCAAAACAGGAAAGCAATTCCAACGAGATGCGTAAAGCCCTTTCTCATTTTTTGTTCACCGACATTGCATTTATGCTACAATAGCGACAGGGACAATCCCTTTTTATTGAGAAAGGAAGGAGAAATGAGCACAAAGAAGACTCCGACTGCCAAGAAGACGGCAGCCAAGAAGACAGTTGCCAAGAAGACGACAGCCAAGAAGCAGTACGTCTATGCCTTCAAGGATGCCTACGGTTTGGGCAAGCCTCTGCTCGGTGGCAAAGGTGCCGGCCTTGCCGAAATGACGCATATCGGCATCCGTATCCCCGATGGCTTCACCATCACGACGGAAGCCTGCACGCTTTATTACGATTCCGGCAGGACGATCACCGCCGACCTCGAAAAGCAGATCGTCGCCGGTGTCAAGGCTCTCCAGGAGAGAACCGGAAAGACCTTCGGAAAGGGACCGAATCCCCTTCTCGTTTCCGTCCGTTCCGGCGCCCGTGTCTCCATGCCTGGCATGATGGACACCATCCTCAACCTTGGTCTGAACGACGAGACCGTCGAGGCTCTTGCCAAGAAGGCCGACAATCCGAGATTCGCCTATGACTGCTATCGTCGTTTCATCGTCATGTTCACCAATGTTGCCCGCGGACTTCCTCGCGACGACATGGAGGCGATGCTTGACGAAATCAAGGAAAGACTGCATCTCTCCAATGACTCCGAGATCCCTGTCGAGGAGCTCAAGGAACTTGTCAAGAAGTACAAGGCCTACTACAAGTCCAAGTTCGACGAGGACTTCCCCAGCGATCCGATCGATCAGCTTATGACCGCCGTCAAGGCCGTCTTCCATTCTTGGGACAACGACAGAGCCAACCTCTATCGCCAGATGAACAACATCCCCTATTCCTGGGGAACGGCCGTCAACGTCCAGATGATGGCTTTCGGAAACACCGGAGAGAATTCCGGAACGGGTGTCGGCTTCACCAGAAACCCGACCAACGGAAAGAACGAGATCTTTGCCGAATACCTCATCAATGCCCAGGGCGAAGACGTCGTTGCCGGTATCCGTACGCCTCTCCACATCGATGCCCTCAAGAAGCAGCAGCCTCATATCTATGATCAGCTCGTCAAGTCTGCCAAGAAGCTTGAGAAGCATTACAAGGATATGCAGGACTTTGAGTTCACCGTCGAAGACGGCGTTCTCTACTTCCTCCAGACCCGTAACGGAAAGAGAACCGGAACGGCTGCCCTCCAGATTGCCGCCGACCTTGTCAAGGAAGGCCTCATCAATGAGCAGGAAGCTCTCTTGAGAGTCGATCCTCGTTCCCTCGATCAGGTTCTCCATCCGACCTTTGTCGCTTCCAGCCTGAAGAAGGCTGTCGTCATTGCCCACGGCAATCCGGCTTCCCCGGGTGCTGCCGTCGGTGGCATCGTCTTCACTGCCCAGGAAGCCAAGGAAAAGCTTGCCAAGGACAAGAAGGCGAAGATGATCCTTGTCCGTGCCGAAACCTCTCCTGATGATCTCGATGGCATGGTTTCCGCCACTGGTATTCTGACGATGAGAGGCGGTATGACCTCCCACGCCGCCGTCGTTGCCCGTCAGATCGGAAAGTGCTGCATCACCGGATGCTCCGCTGCCATCATCGACGAAGCCAACAAGACGATGACCATTGGCGACAGGACCTATCATGAGGGAGACATCATCTCCATCAACGGATCCACCGGCGAAATCTATGACGGCGCCGTCGAAACCGAAGAGCCTTCCCTCGGCGGAAACTTCGGCAAGATCCTCAAGTGGGCCGACAAGTATGCCAAGATGCATGTCTATGCCAATGCCGACTCTCCGGAAGAAGCCCTTAAGGCCGTCGAATTCGGTGCCAAGGGAATCGGCCTCTGCCGTACCGAGCATATGTTCCGTGGCGGCGATCGTCTCATTGCCATGCAGAAGATGATCCTTGCCGATACCACCGAAGAAAGAGTCAAGTGGCTCAACGAGCTCGAGCCCTACCAGGAAGACGATTTCTACAACATGTACCTCGCTCTTGGTGGCGTCAACATCAACGTCCGTCTCCTCGATCCGCCGCTTGATGAATACCTCCCCAGAAAGGAAGAGGAGATTGCCGAGCTTGCCAGACTTACCGACAAGCCCGTCGAGAAGGTCAAGGCCCGTATCAACGAGCTCCATATGACCAACCCGATGATGGGTCTCCGTGGCTGCCGTCTTGACGTCGTCTATCCCGAAATCGGAAAGATGCAGGCCACTGCCGTCATCAAGGCCGCCCTCCGCGCCGAGGAAGAGCTCTACAAGAGAAACGGCAAGAAGGTCCACATCGTCGCTTCCATCATGGTTCCTCAGGTCGTCGAAGCCAAGGAACTTAAGTATGTCAAGAAGCTCATCACCGAAGTCGCCGACAAGCTCATTGCCGACAGCGCCTTCGACAACAAGATGAAGTACCATGTCGGTACCATGATCGAGACTCCGAGATCGACCATCACCGCCGGTGAGCTCGCTCCCGAGGTTGCCTACTTCTCCTACGGAACAAACGACCTCACTCAGTTCACCTACGGCTTCTCCAGAAACGACTACTCCTCCTTCGTCACCCACTACATCGACAAGAAGATCCTCGATTTCGATCCCTTCAAGACCGTCGATCCGACCGGTGTCGGAAGACTTGTCGCCCTTTCCATCAAGGAAGGCAAGGAAGCCAATCCTGACCTCCATTGCGGAATCTGCGGCGAAGTCGGCGGCGATCCCGAGTCCATCGAGTTCTTCTATGGAGCCGGTGCCGACTATGTCTCTTGCTCTCCGTTCCGTGTCCCCGGTGCCAGACTGGCCGCTGCCCAGGCTGTCATCAAGGCCGAAGGAAAGTACAAGTACTAAATCCTAAGTCCCGACAAGGGTTCGTCCGCAAGGGCGGACCCTTTTTTGTTCCCCTTCTTATGCAGGTTTCCTTCCTTTCTGCTAAAATAAATAGAAAAGGAGACAGAACATGGCAAAAGAAAAGAAGCCCGAAAAGAAATCCAAGGTTCCCGTCCTTTCCATCATCTTCATCATTGTCGGATTCGGCGTCTTTGCGACGGGAATCGCTCTTTCCACAGCAATCAGCCCATCGTTGATTGGCATCATCCCTGTCGGTTTCTTTTTCTTCTTCCTTGGCGTCATGCTCAATACTGCTTCCAGGAGGGCGGCACGATCCCGTACCACCGATTCGGCAAAACCCGTCGGCGATGGAAACGGCTATATCGCTCCCGATGAAGGCTATATGCCCGAAGGCACGATCAATGACGATCGTAACAGGCGTTTCAAGGCTTCCATCGTCTGTCCGAAATGCGGTCACATCAACAATCCCGGCAGTCGCTTCTGCGACCAATGCGGGACGGCCTTGACGAAGCTCTGTCCGAAATGCGGAGCCGAAAACGATCCCTCCGATGCCTTCTGCTCCAAGTGCGGTCAAAGACTTGATGAAAAAGTGGACTGATTGGAAGGCGTTCCTGGGATGGAAATCCATCCTGTCCCTTTTGG
Organism: uncultured Bacillota bacterium; assembly: GCA_949282275.1. Taxonomy (GTDB): domain Bacteria; phylum Bacillota_I; class Bacilli_A; order RFN20; family CAG-288; genus Enterosoma. The sequence continues at coordinate 10,652 of CASDOO010000034.1, forward strand.
CTGTCCTGATTCTCCAGGTCTCCGCCATCCTTTCCGGCTTTGCCCTGAAGGACAACGCCGTTGGCCTGATTGCCGTTCTTCTTTGCCTTCACGTTCCCGAGATTCTTGCCCTGGCCTATCTCATCCTCAACGTCATCCTTCTTTCAAAGGAAAAACCGCACCTTTCCTTCTTCCGCTATCTCCTTGTCCTTTTTTTGTTCTCGCTAGCGATTCTTGGCTATCTTGAGGCTTATCTCATCCTGTAGGGAAGCATCAGGAAGGGATTGGAAAGGTTCTTGCCTTTGTAGAGCTTTGTATAGATTCTCGGCGGCACTTCGTATGTCTTCTCGATTTCATCGCGGCAGACGATCGAAACAGGATAAAGAAGGACATGGAAGAGGATGGCCTCAAGCGGAAGGACGACAAGGCTTCCAAGAAGCTGGGAAAGAAAGGAAACCTCATAGGGTATTCCGTAAAGAACAAGTAGCCATACCGGCGCCAGGAAAGGACGAAGGAACAAATCCCGGGAATAATAGGCAAGGAAGCAGTCCAAGAGGGAAAAGGACTGTTTTTTTCTTCCCTTTCCGAAACGTCCATCAAGAAGGCGACAGACGAGAAGAATCGCCATCGCGATGACAAGGTAGGAGATTGGAATGACAATCCTCCAAAGAAGGGGGAGTTCCATCTCGAAGGAGCCGATTTTAAGATTTTCCACGAACGGCATCGCCAAGGACAGGCCGATGGAAGAAAGGGAGACAATGACACTGCCCAGGACAAGAAGACGGACATTCCTTCCTTTTGCAAAGCGCATGACAAGTCCCGGAATCAGGCCAAGGAGGGCGCTATCGATCGTGAATCCCGGAAAAAAGGGTCCTACCGGAAAGACGAGGGCCGTGATCAGATCCGCACCTCCGCCGCAGAGGGCGCCATAGACAGGACCGCACACCAAAGAGCAGACCATGACGGGAATGGTCTGGAACCCGATTTCGACAAGTGGCGTTCCGCCGACATAGATATAGGTAGAAAGAAACCGGGAAAGCACGATGGAAAGGGCCATCAGGATCGCCGTCATGCTGACTTTGACCAGGCCATCGTTTCTTCGTCGATTCATACGGAAAAGATTATAAGGCTTCCAGAAGGAAATGCCTAAGAAAAAGGGGTCAGAAGACCCATTTTCCTTTCATTGCCTTGGCGATGTTCCGCTCGTCCTCTCGCTTCTTTATCGTCTCTCTCTTGTCATAGTTCTTCTTTCCCTTTCCAAGGGCGATCTGGATCTTGGCAAGGCCTCTCTTGATATAGCATCGGACGGGAATGAGCGTATAGCCTTCCCTGTCGACGGCCTGGACAAGCTTCAGGATCTCGCTCTTGTGGAGAAGAAGCTTCCGTGTCCTTGTCGGCTCATGGGAGAAAACCTTGTTGTTCCCCTGATAGAGAGGAATGTTCATGTTCAAGAGAAAAGCCTCTCCCTTCCGGATCGTGACATAGCTATCGTCGAGGGAGCAATGTCCTGCGCGAAGGGCCTTGATTTCGGAACCGACGAGCTCGATTCCGCATTCCTTGAAATCGGAAAGGAAATAGTTGAAGCGTGCCTTCCGATTCGTGGCGATGAGAATCTCGTCCTGGAACTTCCCGTCCTTCATCTTTGCCTTCCTTTACCGCGGCGTGCGAGGTTTCCTGGAACCCCGATAGGAACTCCGGCTTCCCCTGTCGGAAGTCGGGCGGGAGCCACCGGTTCTTCCCCTTCCGGGACGGCGCTCCGCATGGGAACGGACGCCGCCTTCTCTCTTCCGACGGTCGAAGCGGCCCTTGTCGCCGGAGAAACGGCCTTCCCTGCGGCTGTCCTTTCCAAAGGCGTTTTCCTTCTTGCGGAATCCGCCTTCCTTCTTTTGATAGGACTTGTATCCATCGTAAGACGGTGCCTTTCTTTCCTTGCGACGATCGTCTTTCCTTCTTTCGAAGCGTCTCTCTTCCTTCTTTTCCGTCTTTTTGCGGAAAGTGAATCCCGCACGGCTCGGATCGACGAAATGTTCGCTCTCCGCCTTTTTCTCCTTGCGGACGAATGGCTTCTCCTCATCTCTTTCCTTATGGAAGCCGGACTTTCCATCCTTCTTCGTGAAACGAGGCTTGTTTGTCCGGAACTCAATGCCTTTTCCGGTCATCGGCGTGACTTCGTCCTCCGTGATGACACGGATTCCGTCAAGGGAGAGTCTCTCCCTGTCTTCGCTCGAGAGATCCAGGGCATACTTCTGATAGAATTCCGGCGTGGCAAAGTCGATTTCCCTATCGGAAGGATTGCTGGCAAGGACCGTCACGTCAAGACGAGTGCCGATGGTGAAACTGATGTCCGTCCTTTTTCCGAGGACGGCAAAAGCCTTCTCGTTGAAGTGGAACGTGTCGCCATGCATGCAGTGATAGGCGAGGAAGCCTTCGATTCCGAGGTCGGTCTGGACAAACATGCCCCGACGCAGCATCGAGACGACCTTGGCCTGGTAGGTCTCGCCAATGTGGGCCTGCATGTACTTGCTGGCTTCGAGATCGTCGACATCCCTCTCGATCTGATCGGCACGAGCCTCGAGACCGGAAAGCCTCTCGCCCATGTCTTCCAGATAGGAGTAGATATCGGCGCGGTCGAATTCCTTTCCGTCGATAAGATAATCCTTCACCAAACGATGAATGATGTCATCGGGATAGCGGCGGATAGGGGACGTGAAATGACAGTAATCAATCTCCGCCAATCCGAAATGGCCGATTTCCTCGGGAGAATAGCGTGCCTTCGCCATCGAGCGCAGCATCATGTAGGAAACGGAAGCGCGGAGATCGTCGTTCTTGATTCCGGCAAGGAAGTCGGAAAGACGGGCAGAAGTGATGTCGTTCGTCTTGGGGAAGGAAGCGATGAGATTCATCTTCTTAAGATAGTCCCGGAAGACGGAAAGCTTCGCAAGGGGCGGGAATTCGTGGACACGATAGAGAACGGGAATCTTGTTCTTCCTCAAAAGCCTCGCAATCTCGCAATTGGCAAGAATCATCAGATCCTCGATCATCTTCTCGCTTTCGCCGGAAACCTGCTTCGTCACCTCGATAGGCGTTCCCTTTTCGTCCAGATGGAACTTCAGTTCCGTGGATTCCAATTCCATCGCTCCTTGGAGACGACGGCGCCGACGGACCTTGGCAGTGCATTCCTGGAGGACAAGCAGCATCTCCTGGATGGCCTTGGGATATTCGCTTTCGCCCGTCTTGAGGAAATCGTTGACCTTCGCATAGGTCAGTCTTCCCTTGGAGCGAATGACGCCTCTCTCGACCTTGGAGGAAAAGACATGGCCAAGGGCATCGATCTGCATCGTGACGGAAAGGGTAAGACGATCGACATCCGGATTGAGGGAGCAGATGCCATTGGAAAGCTCGAAGGGAAGCATCGGGACAACCCTGTCGGCAACATAAATGGATGTTCCCCTGGAACGTGCTTCCTCATCCAGAGGATGATTCGGCTTGACATAGTGCGTGACATCGGCAATGTGGACAATGACCTCGTATCCGTTGAGAACCTTGCGAGCCTCGACGGCATCATCGAAATCGTGAGCGTCATCGCCATCGATCGTGACGACAAGGTGGTCACGGAAATCCGTCCGGCCTTCGATTTCCTCCGGAAGGACCTTCTTCGGAAGGGCATGGCTTTCCGCAAGGGTCTTCTCCTCGAAATCGATCGGGGCATCGTTCATCGCAATGATAGCGGAAATATCGCTTCCGACATCGTCTGCCCGGACAAGGACCTTGGTCAGGTCGCAATAGATGAAATCCCTGTTGACGTTGACGATCTTGCCAAGGCAGAGGTCACCCGGACGAAGATCGGAAATGCCGTCCTTCTTTTCGTTGACGAGAACCGTCTTTCCACAATCGTTGAGATAGGGGACGGAAAGCTGTTCATGGCCGTCCCGGGTCGTTCCGTAATAGCCCTTCAGGGTATCGACGGCCTTGAGATAGTCCAGGCAGTGGAAGATTCCCTCCTGGAACTCCTTGATATAGACCAAATCCCCGACAAGAAGGCCATCAGCCTCACGACCGGAAATCTTGCATTCGTAATTGTCCGGAATCGTCCGCATGAGGACGAAATTCCTCGCCTTGCCAGTAACCTTGGCCAAAAGGATATGCTGATCCTCAAGAAGATAGTAGGACTTGTCGTGCTTGCCCACGATACCTTCCCGGATCATCCGGTCAAGAACCTCGACAAGGTTCTTTTCCTGTTCCGGTGTCTCGAGGGAAAGCTTGTCCATGAGGACGCGCATGTCGGCAAAACGGGATTTCAGCAATTTGACAATTTCTTTTTCGGTCATTCGGGATTCTCCAAATCTCAATCGTTGAAAAAACAAAAGGGCCTTTCGGCCCAGGACATCACAGGTAGTTGGCCAAGAGGGCCGTCACGAAGAAGGCGATGGTCAAGACGGCGGTGATGATCGTCATGATCTTGTCCGGGCCTCTCTCTTTGGTCCTGGTGAAAATGTTCATCTTGTTTCCACCCATGACGGCAGCGGAAGCGCCTTCGCTCTTACCCGACTGCAGGAGGGTGACGATAATCAATAGGAAGGAAAGAACCAACAGGACAATCTGTGCAGGAGTGGTCATTTCTCGATACCTCTTATTTGACGAGCAATAATAAAACAAGCCCAAATAGTATATATATATAATCAAGGAATAGCAAGAACGAATCAAGCCAGCGATTTCAAATCCAAGGCTTGGAAAATCCGGTAAGGAAGAAGAAGTTCCTGCCTAAAGGCATCGACGTAGGCTTCATCCACCTTCTTCCCCAATCCGAGATGGAAGGCCGTTTCATAGTGTTGGAAGAAAACAAGGACATCCTCCTTTTGGAAGTAGACGTTGACCAATCCGCCCATTTCCTTGTTGAGCTGGACGATTCCGGCAATGCGGACGGAAGAGAGAAAGCGCCTTCCTTCCCTTTCCTCTTCGACCAAGACATCATACTTGTCGTCAAAGGCAATGGATTCGGTCGGGATGCGCTTCTTCAGGGGCACTCTCTTGAAAAGGGCAAGGGCAGTCTTTCCCCGGACAAGGACATCGCCGAAAGCACCATTGCCAACATGGAATTGAACAACCCTTCCGGAATAATTCGTTTTCTTTCCTGTGAAATTCGCCGTCCCTTCCAAGTTAGATGAAAGAATCGTTCTAAACGAAACATCCTCGATTTTTCCTTGAAAGGCGGATTCGTTTTCGGAATCGATGCTATGCCTTATCTTTCGACTTAAATCCGAAAGAAAAGCATCCTTTTCCTTATTGGTCATTCTCGACACGTCCCGATAGCGAATCGTCTCGAAAAGAAAGGGGGCAAGGATATCGTAAAGCATTCTTTCGAAGCGCGGCTTCAATTTGAAAATCAGGACAAGGAGAATCGGCATTGCGACAAGAAACAAGAAGGCACCACCACCAAGCCCAAGGCCGAGAAAAACGCCCTCGAAGGCGATTGCGCTGGCGACAACAAGGCCGAAGCCGGAAGCTCCGAAAATCGAGGCGAAGACGATGCCTAGGACCAGCAGAAAGAGATACTTCTTTCTCTTTCTTTCCAAAAAACGCATCGCTTCATAACGGTCGGCGAATTTTCTCGTCCTGTCCTTTCCTTGCGCCATCTTTTCATTCTCCCGCTATCGAAAGGGACAAGACGCTTGCCGACGGGGTAACGATGCCGCCGACGCTATCCCTGTCAACATCATCGCCAAGGTCAACGATGTTTTCCATCATGTCCTTGAGGTTTCCGGACATGACGATCATGCTAGTTGCCACGCCGATCTTTCCGTTGTGAATACGATAGCCTTCACAGGGGAGGGAGAAATGGAGTGTCAGTCCATCGATTCCCGAATTAAGCCCACTGATGTCCGTGATATAGATTCCTTCACCGATTTCCTCGGCAAGTTGATCGATGTTTTTCTCTCCCGGGACCATTCTCAAGACCTGCGGATAGGCGTTTCCGTTTCCGCTCCCGCATCCGTTCGGCTCGACCTTGTCAATATTGGCACTTTCCAAGGAATAGAGAAGATTGGTCAGCACGCCATTTTTGAGGATATCGAATCTTTGCGTCGGAACGCCATCGGCATCGAAATTGCAGGCCCCAAGCGAAAGGCTGATAGGATCGTTATAGAGGCTAACCTTGTCGCTTGCCACCCTTTCCCCGACCTTTCCGGCAAAGAGGGACATTTTCTTCTGGACGGCCTTTGCGGAAAACTGGCCGATATAGAAGCCCAATAGCCTTTCCAGGCATCGCCTATCCAAGAGGACGGCATAGTCACCACTGACGACAGGCTTCGCACCGAAGAAATCCACGGCCGAACGAAGGGCATTCTTTGCCGCCTTCCAGCTTTGTTCATGAAGTTCATCGATATTGCGGAAGGAGAAGAAGGATCGTCCTCCCGAACGGGTATCTCCGGTGGCGTCCTTGCAAACGACAAAAAGGCTGCCAGAGAAGAACTGCGCGTCCTGTTGTACCTGAATGCCGAAGGAATTGGCGAAGACGGTAGTCCCACGCACCTGGCTGAGGGAAACTTCGATCTGGGTTATCCTTTCGTCCAGCTTTCTGGTCTCGGATGAAATAAGAAGGGCGAGTTCCCGAAGCTTTCCAAGATCGGAAGTGCGGAATTCCTTCAGGGAGGTCGTCACTGGAGGATAGGTCATCTTCTTGGAAAGATAGTCGCTTCTTTTTCCCTGCTTGCCATACCTTGCCGAAGAAAGAATGGCGTTTCCCATCTCCGCCGGAGTGCCTTTGTCAATGCGGTCGGTCGAATAATGGCCAGTCTTTCCACGATAGAGGCCTTTCCCGGAGATATTCTGGCTGATTCCGATCTGCTGGCTTTGGACCGTGTCATCGAGGATGGTGACGCTGGTCTCGTCCGTCACCGAGTACTGTATCTGATAGGGGTCCAGCCCGATGTCTTTTCCGTATTGGAAGAATCTTCCGAAATCGATCATTGTTCCTCGCCTCCTTCTCCTCCGACAAGAATCCGTGAGATCAAGAGAGTCGGTTGGCCGACCTCGACGCAGCAGCTTCCCGAAGAAGCCCCGCAATCTCCCGCCGCCCTTTGAAGATCGTTCCCGACCATGGTGATGCGCTGAAGGATTTCGTAGCCATACCCAGTCAGGGAAACCGGCTTGACAAGATGGGCAATCTTGCCATCCTTGATTCGATAGGCCGTCGTCGAAGTGAAAATGAACTTGTCCGTGGAAGGATCGACCTGTCCTCCGCTAAGATCCTCGCAATAAAGACCGTCCTTGACGGAAGCGATGATATCCTTTGGATCGTCCTTCCCGTTGTCGATGAAGGTATTGGTCATGCGCGTGGTGGGAAGATAGCGATAGCTCTCGCGCCGGCAACAGCCCGTCGGGGTCTTCGTCTTGTCGATCTTGCGCGCCGTGAATCTATCCAGCATGAAGTTGACGAGGACGCCATCCTTGATGAGCTGGTTCCGCGTCGGAACAATGCCTTCGTCATCGATGTTTTCGCTTCCCCACCCATTTGCGATGGTGCCGTCATCGATGGCGTTGACGCAGGGCGAGGCAATCCGCTGTCCGACCTTGTCGTGAAACGGGCTTGTCCGATCGGCAATCGAAGAACCTTCCAGGGGATGGCCGCATGCCTCGTGGAAAAGCACGCCGCCAAAGCCGTTTCCAAGGACGACAGGCATCTCTCCGGAAGGGGAAGGCGGGGCATCCAGAAGGGCGATTGCTATCTCGGCACAATGGCGCGAGAGCGAGACGATATCCGTCCGTTCGAGAAGTTCCAACCCACAGGAAAGACCTGGAGCCTGATAGGCGTTCTGAAACTGCTTCCCGTCGGTTGCCGTGACGCTGACGGTAACGTGCGTGCGGACACGCCTATCCTCGAAGCAGACGCCATCCGAGTTGTAGATCTCGACATGCTCGTCTTCTTCATAAAGGGATCCAACGAAATCCTGCACCGATTCGCCCACCTGAAAGGCGGCCTTTTCTCCCTTGCGGAGATAGTCCAGCTTCTTTTTCGTCGTCCATTCCGAATGTTCGATCCGGACAGGATTCCGATTGGGAAGCTTCTTCTTGGCGAGCGATTCGACCGTCAGGATCCGCGTCCCTTCAAATCCGCAAGACAGGCTTTCGGCTAGCCTCATGACATCGTCAAAGGAAACGGAAGCCGTGTAGCCGTAGACATTCTTGTCCTCCTTCAGGATTCGAAGACCGATACCGGACGTCCGCCCGGAAGCGACGGAATCGACCTTCCGATACCGTCTCCGATAGTTCGCCGTCCTTTCATCCTGAAAATAGATTTCGGCATAGTCGCCACCCGATTGCAACAAAACATTGAGGATCGAGATGGCTTCCTTCTTCGTGAAAAGCATGGATGGCTCCTTTCCGCTACAGGCCTGCAAAAGGAAAGCTCAGTTCGTCGATTTTCTTTTCTTCTTCAGCTTCGGCCCTTTCATGAAATTGCGATAGGTAAAGGCAACATTGAGAACGGCAAAGATGCCGGTGAACGCCGCAAGGACCCAGGCCTGGATGCTGATGGGAACTTCCATGCCGAAGAAGTCGATCATGAAGGAGAAAGGATCGCTATCCAGGACGAGGCCGAACTGCTCCAAAAGCGTATGGGCGATTTCCTGGATGTCCACTCCAGGAAGATCAAGCGAATTGAGCATGTAAAGAACCTGTTCGAGCGGCCCGCTCATGAAGTAGTTGCGAAAAAGGGAAGCCGAATAGGTACCCGGAAAGAAGACGGTAATCTTCTGGATGATGCCCGTCGCCGGGAAGTAGGCGCCGATGATGAAGCCGACGGCAGCGGAGGTGATGGCAACGATCGAGGACAGGGTGCTTTCCGTCTTGATGAAGTTGCAGATGAAAAACGTCAGCAAAGCAGCGTTCATCGTCGAAAGAAGGATGATTCCGACAAGGGCAAGGAAGTCGATGAAATCGATCATGAACGCCCCATAGGCAGCCAAATAGATCATGCAAAGACAAAGGACAAGGAAATTGACGAGGAAGCAGACAATGGTGTTGAAGTTAAAATAGGAAATCATGACGATGCGACTGGAAATCGGCGACGAAATGAAGTCCCGGCTGGCGCCACGTTCCTTGTCGCGGACAAGAATGTAGTTGGTATTTAGAGAAACGGTAATACAGCTAACGGCAAGGACGCCTGCCATCATCCAGGAATCGGCAAGCGCATAGATTTTTTCCTGCTGGTTGTCCGCAAGTTGATCGAAAATCGGCAGGCTCGACTCTATGCCATCGATCATCATGCCACGCAAGAAGACGATATAGACGACGAAGATGACGACAGGGACCATCATTGTAAAGAGGACAGTCGTCCAATTCTTCGAAAAGACAAGAATGTGTCTCTTCGTCAATGTCAGCAAAACACGGACCTGTTCCTGGAATCTTTTGAAGGTCTCAGCCATTGGTTTCACCCTCCATTGCGTTCTTGTTGAGACCGGTTATGTTCAGGAAGACATCATCCATGTCTCCCTTCTTGACTTCAAAGTCGCGAATGAGATCTTTGTTTCTTTCCAAGAACGAGATCGCCTGCTCGGAAGAGAGAACGCGTATCCGATAGTACTTGCCGTCGGAATTGTATTGGAAGGAAAAGCCCTCTTCGGCAATTCGCTTCTCGACATTCTCGTCCTTATGGCAGTAAAGGAGGACATAGTCCCCCGAATATTCGTTCTTGAGTTCGGTCGGCGTACCCCGGGCGATGATGTTTCCCTTGTTCATGATCACGACATAAGTCGCCTTCTCCGCCTCTTCCATGTAGTGGGTCGTAAGGAAAACCGTCATTCCGGTCTTTTCGCGGAGGTCATTGATAAGGTTCCAGACGGCAATCCTTGTCTGCGGATCGAGACCTGTCGTCGGCTCGTCCAAGATGAGGAGCCGCGGATCGTGGACCATTGCCCTGGCGATATCGACCCTTCTTTTCTGGCCACCGGAAAGCTTGCCCATGGACCTATCCATGAAAGAACCAAGATCCAGCATGTCCGAAAGCTTGGCCAGCCTCTCCTTCCAAAGCGCACCGCGAATGCCATAGAAACCCGCACGAATCGTCAGGTTCTCCCGCGGCGTGAGCTCTTTGTCCAGGATGGAATTCTGGAAGACGATTCCGATCTTGCTCTTGATGGCCTGAGGCTTCTTGTCGATATCATAGCCATCGACATATATCTTTCCGGAATCCTTGCCCAGGATGGAGCAGATGATGTTGATGGTCGTGGATTTTCCGGCGCCGTTCAAGCCAAGGAAGGCAAAAAGCGATCCCTTGCGAACGGAAAAGGAAATGTCGTTGACGGCACAGAGTTCACCATATGTCTTGACGAGATGGTCGACGATGAGAATGTCGTCCGTCTCCAGGTCCTTCTTCATTCCCGGGACCAGAAATCCGGAAAGTTTCATCGTCTCTTGAGTGTCGGGAACAGAAGGACTTCACGGATGGAATCGGACTCTGTCAGGAACATGACCATTCTGTCGATGCCATAGCCAATGCCTCCGGCAGGGGGCATTCCGTATTCCAGTGCCTCGCAGAAATCGGTATCGACCTCGCAGGCTTCATCATTTCCCTTCTTCTTCTCCTCGACCTGTTCCTCGAACCTTTCCCTCTGATCGAGAGGATCGTTGAGCTCCGTGAAGGCATTGCACATTTCCTTGCAGGAGATGTAGAGCTCAAAGCGTTGGGTGAATCTGGGATCTTCCGGATCCTTCTTGGCAAGCGGGGAAATGTCCACGGGATGCTGATAGACGAACGTCGGCTGAATCAGCGTTTCCTCGACGAATTTTTCGAAGAAGGCATTTATGACGTGGCCATAGGCAAAGTGCTTTTCGACGGGGACGCCGTGCTCCTTTGCCAAGGCAAGGGCCTCTTCCGTCGACTTGACCTTCCTGAAATCGATTCCCGTCTTTTCCTCGATAAGCTCGCACATGGTCGCATGGCGGAAAGGCTTGGCGATATCGATATCGTTTCCCAGCCAATGGAACGTTTCCTTGCCGATGACTTCCTTTCCAAGGTAATGGAAAAGATCTTCGGTCATCTTGGCCATATCGGAAAGATCTCCATAGGCCATATAGGCTTCCATGGTCGTGAACTCGGGGTTGTGCGTCGTGTCGATGCCCTCGTTGCGGAACATTCGGCCAATTTCATAGACCCTCTCCATGCCGCCGACAAGAAGCCTCTTCAAGGCGAGCTCCGTGGCAATGCGCAGATAGTAATCCTGATCCAACGCATTGTGATGGGTGATAAAGGGACGAGCGTTGGCCCCGCCAAGGATGGAAGAAAGAATGGAAGTCTCGACCTCGACGTAGCCTTCGCCATCCATGAACTTCTGGATGCCGCGAATGATCTTCGGGCGAAGGAAAGCAATCCTCCGGGAATCCTCGTTGACGATGAGATCGACATAGCGCCGACGATATCTTTCCTCTTGGTCCGTCAATCCATGGAACTTGTCCGGGAGAGGACGGAGGGCCTTGACAAGATGGGTATACTTGCTGACACGGATCGTGATTTCACCTGTCTTCGTCTTCATCATGACGCCTTCGACGCCACAGATATCGCCAAGATCCGCAAGCTTGAAAAGGGCATAGTTCTCTTCTCCGACAATATCCTGACGGATATAGCACTGAATCCTTCCTTCCCTATCCTGAAGGGTGAAGAAGGAAGCCTTTCCCATCTTCCTAAGAAGAACGATACGTCCGGCAATGGACACTTTAGCATCCTCACGGACTTCTTCGTCGGCAAGAGCGGCATATTCTTCCTTCAAAGCAGTGCTCTTGGCATTGACCTCGAACTTGTGTCCGAAGGGATCGATTCCCTTTTCAACATAAAGAGAAAGCTTCTCTCTTCTTCTTTGTTCCTGGTCGTTGAGATCCTCGACCGGTCTTGCGTTCTTGTTTTCCATTTGGCAACCTTTCAAAAAATATAAGCTAAAATATTATATCTAAATACTTTTGTATAGTCGATAAAGGAACAAAGAATAAACAAGCGGCAAAAATCGCTTTCCTTCGTTTCATTCCATTCGGCAGTTTGGTATTTTAGTTCGTGAGGTTCCTCCAATGAACAAAAAGAAACTAACAGCCGGTCTAGTCCTTGTTGCCGCCTTGCTTTCGGGTTGTGACATCAGCCTTGTCGGAAGCACGCCAGGCGGAACAAACACCTCCCATGTCACGAATTCCGACAGCACCGCCCACGAGAGCAATTCGGTAGAATCGAGCACATCGGCAACAGACTCGACGACAGAAACCTCCGGTTCCGACACGTCCTCCAATACATCTGGTTCCGAAGTCAATCCCGATTCCGACTATAAAGAGCAGACGTATGGCTATGCCTTTGGAAAAGAAGACCTGAACAAAAACGGTGGGACATTCGTTGCCAACGGACTGACATGGAAATACGATGCCATGTCCTACGCTGGTTTCGATACCGATAGAGGCTTCCAAATCGGTTCGAGCAAGAATCCTCAGAAATCCTGGAATCTTTCGACAGATTTCGGTACGGAAGTCCATGTCAAATCGATTTCCGTTGCCTTGGAAACGGGCAAGGGCGGAAGTGCCAGCTATCAGATAAAGACCACAAGTTCCGGTATTATCGACGAGGGGACTTTTTCCGATTCCCAAAAGATTGTTTCGATAGATGCAAACGACATTGAAGCAGAGGATTTCACATTGACGCTTTCTGCCGATGCAAAGGCAATGTATCTAAAGCAAATTGTCCTCAAATTGGATATTCCTTCCGATTCTGATCTTGCTCTGAAGGACACGTCAAGTGAGATAGGTGGCGGAGAGCAAGGCGGAGATGGCGAGGAAGAAAACCCTATCGATCCGCCCATCACAGATGGCGATATTATCCCCGGGAAGAATGGTGTTGCCGAGACGAGTTTCAGTCCCATCGAGCCCGAAGTCTACTATTCCGGAATCGACTTCACCCAAAAGGATGGCGATATCCTCAAGGAAGAACTCTCTCAAAGAATCAACGATGGCGCCAAGACGATTGACTACAAGAAAACAAGCGCCATGTTGATTTACACGGACGAATCCGTCGAGAACCCCGGAAAGATCTACGGAACCTATGACGGCAGCCTGATGAAGCCCGTCTGGGACTCCGGAAAAACATGGAACAAGGAGCACACATGGCCACGTTCCAGGTTCGAAGGAGACAACAATGTCGTCGATGGCGATCTGCACAATCTTCGGGCCGCAAATAGCCGTATCAACAGCGGACGCGGGAATAAGTATTTCGACGAGAAAGGATCCGAAGAAAGCTACTATCCAAACGAAGCCGAAGAGGATTTCCGCGGCGATGTCGCAAGGATCTGCTTCTACATGGCAACCCGCTATACCGACCTTCGACTGTCGGAAAGGCCAAACGAGAACCTGAGCGTTTCCATGGGAAAGCTCTCGACGTTGCTGAGGTGGAACGAGGAAGACCCGGTCAGCAAGTTCGAAGAACAAAGAAACGACCGTATCTATTGTTACCAAGGGAATCGAAACCCATTCATCGACCATCCGGAAATCGCCGATACGATTTTTGCCTGATTTTCCTTATCTTCTCCGGACGGGCTGAAGAAGGAGAACGCCCTCTTTCGGGCCTTCTTCCGTGTTTTCCTTTGCGTCTTTGTTCCTTCTTTTGACTTTCTTCGCAAGGATTTCCTGTTCCTTCTTGGCCTTGAGCAGCTTCGCTTTCTCTTCCTGTTCCTTCTTCCGTTCCGCTTCCTGACGTTGCTTCAGTTCCCTTTCCTTATCCTTCAAGGCTTTTGACTTCGCGGAAAAGACGTTCCAGTTCTTTCGGAAGGCGGTAATCGTCGCCTTGACGACCTTGCCGATAACCTTGTCCTTCCTCATTTCCTTGAAAAGGGCGGCGATGACACGCTTCATGGCATTGGGGAAATCCGCGAAAATATCCACCGCGGTCTCATAGCCGATTTGATCGAGAGTCCGGAAAAAGATGCCCACGAACTCCTTTCGTTCATCATAAGGGAGCGATTCGACCAGATCCAGAAGGGAAGCGTCAAGGTAGTAGGAAATGGGGGAACGGGGTTTGCGGACAAAACGAGTCCCTTCGACAAGCCACGTGTAGGCGTCATGGGCATTGAAAAGGTCCGTCCCTTCTTCATAGTCAACAGCGTAGGAAATCCGGTCGTGATGGAGAAGGATGCCGATAATGGAATCCTTGGGCACGATATGAACGATCTTGTCCTTTATCCTTTCATAGCCCTTGGAAGCGAACTTGCTGGTGTGAAGGCCCGGGCCATCATTGGAATAGACATTGAGAAGGCGATTTTCTTCTTTCTCCGTCAGCGTCAGGCAAGAATAGACGGCAAAGACACCACCCTTGGAATGGCCCATGACTCGAAAGGGGCGGGAAGGATGCTTCTTGAGGCAACGTTTGAGGAAAAGACGGGAAAGTCTTTGGCCAGTCGTCTCATCCATGAAGATCATGTTGAAATCTTCCTTCCATCCCAAGATGGAATTGTCCGTTCCGCGAAAGACGACATTGAGCGTCTTGTCCGATGCGGTAAAAGCCATTCCGGTAAACTGTGCTTCCTTGTCTTCGCTAAACACGTTCTGGAAATCCACAAGACGCATGGTCCCATAGCGTTTCGAATCCAACATCGCCAGCGCAAGGAAAAGATGCTTCTTAGCCCATTCCGACTCTTCTTCTTGTTCTTTTTTTCGGATTGTCGGAAGATAAAGCAGAAGCAAATTTCTCAATGATATCGGCTTTTGTATCTTGTTCGAGAGAACTTTTTCAAAAGGAATATAGGAAAGTTCCGAAAGAACGACATTGTCGATGTCGTTGAAAGGAAGCTGGGAAAAAGTCTTGTCCCGATTCTCATAGACATAATCGAGAATGGTCTTTTCCAACCGCTTGGCCTTTTCCGTTTCCGCCATGCCGTGTCTCCTTTCCGGATTCCAATCGAAAAATCAAATGACGTTCATATCCCTTTGGATCAGGGAATCGACAATGCCGTCGCCAAGCCCGACGAGCGGAACGAGAATGTCGTCGGCATTGACGATATCGGCAACAAGAAGGAAGATATACCCTGCCGGAATGATGACATCGGCACGGTCCGGCTTGAGCTTGAATTTGCTCATGCGTTCGGTGACATCCATATCCTTTAGGGCTTTGTATTCCTTTTCGAGATCGTGGACGGAAAGGACGTGAACGCCCTTCTTGTCCTTGTGGCCGGACATCTTCCAATACCGGTTGATGTTTCCGCCGGTACCGACTATGTCCATCTTGCCGTATTCTTCTTTGTACTTCCGGAGAAGTTTCTTCAGTTCATCCCAGCTTTCCGGCTTGTCCGCCTTGGCAAGAATGCGAAGCGTTCCTAGAGGAAAGGACTGGGAATGGACCATGTTGCCCTTGACGTAGATGGTGATTTCCGTCGATCCGCCTCCGACGTCCACGAAGACATATTTTCCATCCTCGAGCTTGAGGTCGCTTCCGATCTTGGAAATGGTATTGGCCTCCCTCTCTCCGGAAATGATTTCGACTTGGACGCCCGTCTCCTTCTTGATCCTATCGATAACGTCCTTCCCGTTTTTTGCCTCACGCAGGGCAGAAGTGGCAAGGGCTTCGTAATCAAGGACGTCGTAGATTTCCATCAGGGATTTGAAGCAGCTCACTGTCTTCACCAACTGTTCTTCCTTCTTTTCGCGGATAGTCCCATAGCGAAAGACATCGGCGCCAAGACGAAGCGGGACGCGGACTTCCTGTACCTTAAAGGAGGTCAGCTTGCCCCCGGAAAGACTGACGTTCTTGATGACCATCCTGGCGGCATTCGTGCCGATATCGATACTGCCGTAATATCCGTTTTTCATGTCGGTGTCCTCTTTTCGATGTTCCTATTGTAAAGAATGCAAAGGACGATATCTACTCTTCCTTGGAAAGATAATATTCGTGAAGCCTTTCCTGGGAGCGGAAGCCCTTCCTTCCGGCCTTGGGAACGGGAATGTATTTTCCGGAGCCATCGACAACGACACCCTTGACGTCGTCCTTGAGACCATACTCGACAATTCTCTTGAGCTCCTTTTGGATGTCCGGATCGTAGACAGGAGTGACCACCTCGATGCGATTGTAGAGATTCCTGGGCATCCAATCGGCGGAACCCATGAAATAGAGCGGATGTCCCCCGTTCTGGAAGATGAAGATGCGGGAATGCTCCAAGTATCGATCGATGATGCCATGGACGACGATTTTGTCGGAAAGCCCCGGAATGCCCGTGACAAGGGAACAGTTTCCGCGAACAAGAAGATCGATGGGAACGCCCTTGGAAGAAGCTTCGTAGAGAAGCTTGACCATCTCTCTGTCGGTGATGTGGTTTATCTTGATCTGGATTCCGGAAGGAAGATCGTTCTCCTTGTTCTTCTCTTCGTTCTTGATCAGGCGGCGGAAGACGCTCTGCATCCTGTCCGGGGAAACAAGAAGAGTAGAGAACGTCACCCGACGGAAAGGCTGTTCGATGAAGTCGAAAAGGGCAGCAACGTCATGGACGATCTTCTTGTTTCCCGTGAAGAGAAGACAATCCGTATATGTCTTGGCATTGCCCTCGTGGAAGTTTCCGGTCGATATGATGGACAAGGCCGACCCGTCCTTGAAATGGACATAGACAATCTTGCCGTGTATCTTGAATCCTTCCTCTCCTGTGAGGACATTGCATCCAGCTTCCATGAGCTTCTGGGAAATGGAAATGTTCGACGATTCATCGAAACGGGCCAAAAGTTCGACAACGGCTGTGACTTTCTTTCCGTTGTGGGAAGCATTTGTCAATGCGGAAACGACTTGGGACTCCTTTGCGGCACGATAGATCGTTGCCTTGATGACATCCACCACCGGAGAAATGGCGCACTCCTGAAGGAAGCCGACAAATGCGTCGAAAGACTCATACGGAACGTGGACGAGAAGATCCTTCCTGCGGACGCGATCGATAAGCGATTCGCCATTCCGAACGGCATTCAGGACATGGCTATCCCACTTCGGATAGGAGAGGCCATCCCCCGAAAACCTCGGGAATTTCATCAAGTCCTTGTTGTTGTGATACTTTCCGCCGACGGAAATCAGGTCATCCTTTTCGACATCCAGCCGTTTGAGAAGAGCCTTCTTCAAGTCGTCAGGAATGCCTTCCCCGAGAATCACGCGGACGGGTATGCCGCGCTTTCTCTCCCGGACTGCCTGGGAAATACTTTTGAGAAGGCCCTCCTCCGGATCCGATTCGACTGCCATCTCGGCATCCTTCGTGAACTTAAAGGCATAGGACTCGAAGCGGTCGAATCCAAGACTATGGAAAATAAGAGGAAGATGATAGCGAACGATATCGTCGATATACATGACATAACGATTCTTGCCTTCCATGCCCAAATCGATGAAACGCCCGGTAATATGAACGGGAAGCTGGACAAGGGCATAAGACGTCTCGACTTCCGGACCGGACATTTTCACGGCGAGATAGATGTGGGAATCATTGACTTGGCTCAGGTCGGCATGTTTCGAAAGAATGATGGGATGAATATGACCGGCTACCTTTTCGAGGAAATAATCCCGGACGAACTTTTGCTGGGTTGGTGAGAGATGCTGTTCATCGATGAGAACGATTCCCTTTTCCTTGAGCTTGTTGAAGATTTTGGTCTTGCATTCATCAAATTCCTTTCCGTACTTCTCGGTGAGCGAAATGATTTGCTGAAGGACTTCCTTTGCCTTTTTCCGTTCGGCTCCCAACCCCTTGACCTTGCTGGTCGCGATTCTCTTGAAGGAAGCGACGCGGACCTTGTAGAACTCATCGAGATTGTTGGAATAGATGCCAAGAAACGAAAGACGCTCCAAAAGGGGAAGGTCTTCCTTTTCCGCCTCCTTGAGGATTCGATAGTTGAAATACATCCACGAGACGTCTCTTTCGACGTAGTTTTTCTTGTCCAGTTCCAATCGCTTTCTTTTCATATCCGTGAATTCTCCCAAAAACAACTATTATTCTAAGGCAAAAAGATACCGTAACCTTAAAAGAGATTGTAAAGAAATCCATCAAACATCCGTCCGGGCATCATGGGAGTCCGAAAGGAAATCACTCATGGAGTCATCAAAATCGATAACAAGATAGACTTTCTTCCCATCGAATCCGGAAACGCGTTCCTGCAGGAATTCGTGGATTTCCTTGTGTCCCTTCTCGTCGTCAAGTTCCGGCGGAATGACAAGGTCAAAAATCAAATTGACATAGTCAGGTGCCGAAAGAATACGGAAATCGTGGAATCCCAGGCTCTTGCCATATTGCCTTAAAGCTTCTTCGACTTCCCTCCGATACCTTTCCGTATCGGGATCGTCGACAAGTATCGGGTCCATATGCACGGTAAGATTGATGTTTAGCTTCTTGATTGCCTCTCTTTCAATGTGATCGCAAAGGGCATGGGAAGCCATGACATCCTTCGTGGCATCCACCTCGACATGGATGACGGCAAACAGGACCTGGCCGTAGGAATGCATCGTCAAGTCGTGGACGCCAAGAACGCCTTCATGGGAGACGACAAGGTCCACAAGGGCTTGGATTTTATCGGAACTCGGTTTCTCGCCGATAAGAATCTCTGCGGACTGCCTTAGTATTCCAATCCCTGACACGACAACTAGGATGGCAACAAAAATAGTAAACGCGAAATCAACGTTATAGTTTGTGAAATACGAGATTATGACGCCAACGATGACAGTCGAAGTCGAAATAACATCATTGAGCGAATCCCTGCCCAAGGCCTTCAATTGGATAGAGTCGATTCTTTTGCCAAGCCCAAAGTAAAGAGAGGATTGAAGAACCTTGATGAATATCGCCATGGACAGGACGACAAGCGTAGCGACATACTCAACATAGGGGATTTTCGTCTCGACCGGCATTCCCGTTTCCATCATCGAACGTATGAATGCCACAAGATCCACGATTCCCTGGTAAAGCATGACGCATCCCAAGGCGATGATGACGCAGGAAATGACCAAGGAGATGATATATTCCATCCTCTGATGGCCAAAGGGATGCTCCATGTCCGGTTTCTTGTTCGCGACTTTGACGCCGAAGATAGACAAGGCGTTGTTTCCGAAGTCGGACAGATTGTTCACCGAATCGGCGATGACGGAAAACAGTCCCATCATGAGGCCTATCACTATTTTCCCCAGGAAAAGGACAAGATTCGATATGAGACCAAAAAAGGACCCTAAAAGACCGTATCTTTCGCGGACCTTGGAATCCTGGACGTTTCGATAATCCTTGACGAACAGACGCAATAGAAGATCAGTCATGATGCACCTCGAAAACCCAACTATTATAGCAAAGATGGCGCCTGGCAACAGGGATGGCAGACACGAAAAAACCCCGGGCCGGAATTTCCCAGGGTTTCTTTTCGGTTCCTTGCAGATTAACGCTTGGAGAACTGAGGAGCCTTACGGGCCTTCTTGAGACCGTACTTCTTTCTCTCGACGACTCTGCTATCGACAGTGAGATAGCCATGAGCCCTGAGAGCAGGACGGTTCTCGGCATTGGCCTTCAGAAGGGATCTGGCGATACCGAGCCTAAGGGCACCGGCCTGTCCAGAATAGCCACCTCCGACGATGTTGGCCTTGACGTCGTACTTGCCCTCGGTGTTGGTCACCTTGAAGGGACCAGTGGCATCGAGAACGAGGACCTTGTGAGGGAAGTATTCATCGATCTTCTTGCCGTTGACGATGATGTTTCCCTGACCAGGGGTAATGTAGACGCGGGCGACGGAAGACTTTCTTCTTCCGACGGCTGAATAGATCAGCTTGTCAGTTTTAATCGTTGCCATGGTTTACTTCTCCCTCTTCTTGGTCAACTCGACTTCGATCGGCTTCCTATCCTGCTTCTGATGATCGGGTCCGGCATAGACGAACAGTTTCCTGATCATCTGCTTGCCAAGAGAGCCCTTCGGGAGCATGCCCCAGACGGCTCTTCTGACCATCTCGGTCGGATAGTCCTTCTTCATCACCTTCGCGCTTCTGACTCTGAGTCCGCCATAGGTCTGAGACTTGTTGTCGTAGTAG
>CASDOO010000035.1 GCA_949282275.1 uncultured Bacillota bacterium
AGGCATCTACGTCGGCTATCGCTACTACGAGACGAGAGGACATACCGATGGCGAGGAATGGTACAAGGACAACGTCGTCTATCCCTTTGGCTATGGCCTGAGCTACACCACGTTTGAATGGAATGTCGTCTCTTCCAACCCGCAGGATGGCGCTTCCCTGAACAAGGATTCGAAGATCGAAATCGAGGTCGAGGTCACCAATACGGGAGACGTTGCCGGCAAGGACGTCGTCCAGCTCTACTACACCGCCCCCTATTACGACAAGGGCATCGAGAAGAGCCATGTCGTCCTCGGAGATTTCGCCAAGACCGAGCTTATCGAGCCGGGAGAGAAGAAGACCGTCACCCTCACCTTGGATGCCTTCGACATGGCAAGCTATGACTTCGACGACCGCAACCAAAATGGCTTCAAGGGCTATGAGCTTGAAGGCGGGGACTATACCGTCTCCGTTGGCAGGAATGCTCATGAGACGATTGATTCCATCACGCTCCATCTGATCGGTGAGGACAGAGGCCTTGACGAGGCAACGAATGGCAAGAATGGTTTTGCCTATACGGAGGATCCCGTCACCCATACCCGCATCGAGAATCGTTTCGACGATGTCTCCTCCCACATCGAGACCTATCTCTCCCGCGGCGACTGGGAGGGAACGTGGCCGACGACTCCGACGGGAGAGAGCCTTGTTGCCAGCCAGGAACTTCTCGACGCCCTTTCCGCCGAGAGCTATATCGGCGAAGGACGCGACATCGACAAGGACAAGCCTTGGTTCACCAAGGAAATGCCCAAGTTTTCCCGGGAAACCGTTGCCAAGGAGAACATGGTCCAGCTCTACGAGCTCATTGGCAAGGACTATGACGATCCCCTTTGGGACGAGCTTCTCGATAACCTGACGCTCCAGGAAATGGCCTACCTTATCGGTACCGGAAACTTCAACACGGCCCGCATGGACAACATCTCCAAGCCCAAGACCATCGATCCCGATGGGCCGGCCGGCTTCACCAACTTCATGTCTGCCGGCGATGCCGGTGCCGTCTATGAGACATGTTCCTTTGCCTGCGAATGCCTCATCGGCGCGACATGGAACAAGCAGCTCGCCTACGACATGGGGGTTGCCATCGGAAACGAGGCACTCATCGGAAATGCCAGGGGCGATGGACAGACCTATTCCGGTTGGTATGCCCCGGCCGTCAACATCCACCGTTCGCCCTTCTCCGGCCGTAACTTCGAATACTATTCCGAAGACGGCATGCTGAATGGCCTCATGGGTGCCGCCCTTGTCCAGGGCGCCAACACCAAGGGCGTCTACACCTACGTCAAGCACTTCGCCCTCAACGACCAGGAGACCCAGAGAGGCGGCGTGTGCACATGGGCCAGCGAGCAGGCGATGCGTGAAATCTACTTCCGCCCCTTCGAGAAGATCGTCAAGGTCGGAAAGACCCATGCCATGATGTCCTCCTTCAACCGGATCGGAACCGTCTGGGCCGGCGGAAGCTATGAGCTTCTCACCGAGATCCTGCGCGACGAGTGGGGCTTTGTCGGCATGGTCATTACCGATTACAACACCTATCCCCATATGCCGGCCGATCAGATGATTCGTGCCGGTGGCGATCTCAATCTCTTCCAGGACAAGCAACCTTCCACATCCGGAGGAAACGTTACCGCCAGCCATGTCACAGCCATGCGCAAGGCGACCCACAACATCCTTTACACGGTAGCCAACTCCAATGCCATGAACCGTATCGGCGAGGGCGTCACCTTCGTCACCAGCAATCCGATCTGGATGGATATCCTCTATGCTGTCGACGGGGCGATTGTCGGCGTCCTCTTCCTGACCACCGTCGGCATCGTCATCTATGCGAACTTCCGCTATGACCGTGCCGCAAAGGAAGGCAAGACGGAGGAACTCTTCGTCAAGAAGGCGAAAAAGAAGAAAGAATAATTTCCACTTTCAAAGAAGCTTCGGCGACAGGGCCACTGGGAAACCGGTGGCTCTCTTTTTGATGTCCTTGTCTATACGGACGCTGAAATTTATTGTGCTGGCCATCCTATATGTTTCCTTTGAACCGGATTCGAGACTTTAGGAAGCTGATTATGATGATGTCTTAAGGATGCTAGTCGGACACGGGGATGCCTAGAAGCTGGAATGGTGACAAGAATTTGATTTGCAAAGGAGGGTATGATTGATAATCACTATATGTAACCGCAAAAAAATATAAAATCAATAATTTTGCGGTTATAATACTTCTGAGGAATGGAAAAATGATCAAAAGAGACAAGCTATTGGAGAAGTTGATTGACTCTAAAGACAAAGACATAATCAAAATTATTACTGGCATCCGGCGTTGCGGAAAGTCCTATCTTCTTTTTGAACTTTATTACAAGTATCTTATTGAGCACGGCATTGCCAAGGATCACATTATTTTGATCAATTTGGAATCACGGAAGAACGCGGCCCTAAGAGATTCCGCCCTTCTCTACGGTTATATTTCCGAGCGGATAAAGGATGAGGGGAAATATTACATATTCATCGACGAAATACAGACAATCGATGATTTTGAGGATGTGGTCAATGGGATAAAGGTCGATTTCAATTGTGATTTATACATTACAGGCTACAATTCCAAGCTGCTTTCCAGTGAAATCAATACCAAATTGCGTGGGAGAGGCATCGAAATACAGGTCTATCCGCTGTCCTTTGCGGAATTTTACGAAAACAAGGGCGGAGATATTCGAAATGCATTTAACGAATATATGCTCTATGGCGGAATGCCATATGTATCGACATTGGAGAAAGAATATGAAAAAATCGATTATTTGAAGATGCTAAACGATACGATCGGTTTCAAAGACATTATCGAACGACATGGAATAAAGAGAGAAGCACTGTTCAATTCCTTGCTGGAGTTGTTGGATTCGCAAATCGGCAGTCCTGTTTCGCCGAATAAGATTGCCAATACATTGAAGTCCAGTGGTTTCAAAACTGTCGACAATGAGACGATTTCCGACTACCTAAAGTATATTTGCGACAGGTTTCTGTTCTATAAAGCATCGCGATATGACCTGAAAGGAAAGCAATATCTGAAGACGCTAAACAAATATTATGTTTGCGATTTGGGACTGCGAAACGAGAAAACGAATTTTCGTCAAATCGAGATGACGCATCTTTTGGAGAATCTCGTCTATCTGGAACTTAAGAGAAGGAATTATGTGATTGACATAGGAAAGAACGGATCGAAGGAAATCGATTTCATCGCAAAGACTTACAAGGACCTCTATTACATCCAGGTTTCCTCGACCGTTGAAAACGGCCAGACCATGGAAAGGGAACTGTCGGCATTCAAAGGGTTGGATGATGGCTATAAGAAAATCGTCATTACCATGGACGACAATCCTTTCATAAGACTCGAGAAGGGATATAAGAAAGTCCATGTTTTCGACTTCTTACTTAACGAGAACATATTGAATGAAATATAGATGGTCTGCGAAAAGAAGATAAATAAAATCCGCCATATGTTTGAGAGGATGCTATTCGTTCTCTCATGCCATGACGGATCTTGTAATCTGAATGCCGTATTTGGAATCAGCAGTATTTAGGACGGAATTCGGATGTCGTAGTGTCCTCCCTTGAGAAGGATATCCCCGACTTCTTCCCTACGATCCTCGAATTCCCCGCCGGTAATTTGGATGTCCTTGCTCAGGAAGTCCGGAAGGACGAGATGACCGTCGCTTTGTATGGTATTGATGGACAGGTGGATGCCGTCTCCGTCCTTCTTCCAGTCGAGTTCGATTCTTCCCTTGATGGTATCCATGCCAAAGGAGAAGTTTTCGAAGATGGTTGTCGGAGATATCTCATAGCTTTCATAGCCGGCTGTCAAGGGACGGATGCCCGCATAATACTTTCCCATGATGGTCAGCGGTCCGCCGGTCCATCCATGGTTGACCGTTCCCTCTTCCTTGTGCCATAGCTCGAAGAGGGTAGAGCCTTCATCGTCGATCATTTCCCGATAGCGCTTAACCATCCTTTCCTTGGCATAGGCGCCCTCGTTCATGAGGCAGAGGGATTCCAGGACGTATTTTTCCATGTAGGGTGAGGCTGTCTCGACCTTCTTCAGGACATCAATGACGCCTTGCCAGTCCTCTTCAGTTGCCAATCCAGAGACAACTGCCATGGCATTTCCCCTGTCGTCGTATTGGCCGGATGTGTATTCCGGAGAACGGAAGGCTGTGCCGTCATGGAAGACGGTGCGGAAGTTTTTCTCGATGGACTCGATTCTTTCGTCAAGGAAGGCGATGTCTTGTGTCATTTTGAGGTCATCGGAGAGCTTTCTTGCTGTTTTCAGTGCCTCATAGTAGAAGCATGTCTGGACAAGTCTTTCATCGGTTCCCGTGCCCCAGTCCGTCCACAGGAAGCTTCCGACACGATTTTCTGGGAGCCCGTTTTCCATCTTCCAGATCTTGAGATAGTTGACCATCGCCGGATAGAAGAGGCGCATCGTTTCCACGTCCTTCGTGTTGAGATAGTAGTCATAGGTGCTGACGAGGAAAGCAAGGTTCTGCGCTGGACATTCGTTGGTCGTTTTGCTTGGCGAGCGCGTGGGAAGGATGTTGTCCTCCTTGATCCAGCCAAGCAGGGTAAGGATGGTCTTCTTCGTCAAGAGGTTTACATTGGTATCAAGAGCATAGAAGGACATCGCAATCTGGTTGGCGGCATCGCCCAAATAAGGCGAGCGTTCCCTTTCGGGACAATCCATGAACGTGTCGCGCATGCAGACGAGCAAAGTGTTCTGCGCCTTCTTGTAGAGTGTGTCGATATCCGAATCACCCGTGACGAACCTTCCCGTCCTTTCAGAATCATAGTAGGAACGCCGATATCCGATTTTTTCGAAGGTGATGCCGGGATCCACTTCCATGATGAGGGTGTTCCCCGTCCGCCAAGGATAGGATTCATAGGACTGCTTGCCTTTCCTTGCGATGTAGTCGTCCTTAAAGGAACCCATGCCCTGACTCATGAACGTGTCGGTATAGTAGGTGATGCGTCTTCCGTCCTGGTCGGCGGTTAGCTCGAAGACGGGCGAGAACTGCATGTTCTCGGGAAGGTCGATGGCGATGGTCGTCTTTTCCTGGAAGCTTTTTCCGAGGATATCTTCGATGTCAGTGAAATATTCCGCCTCGTCGAAGGCCAGGAGTGGGATGGGGCAGGCGTAGAGGTCGTTGAAGGGCTCGTATCCGGGATGGGCAACTATGGTCGCCTCGCCCCAGGAGGAATCATCAAAGTCCGGATCCTTGAAATCGCCGATGCTGTCCCGCGCATCGTAATAGACGTTCCTTTCGGCGAGCATATCCGCCTGAGGATAGTTGGGATAATCATTCCGAAGAAGGGTCTGGTTCTTGTATTCCCGTAAACGCATGACCTTGAAGGAAGAATCCGAGACAATAACCTCATTTCCGACATGCATTTCAAAAAGAAGTCCTGCCTGTCCGGAATCGATGGAGGAGTTTCCGCTTCTTCCGTTATAGACGGCAAGGATTGCAAGGACATTCTTTCCGGACTTTAAGTATGTGGAAAGATCGATTTCATCGTAGTAAGAGTCGTAAGGAGTCGGTCCTCTCTTACTGGAACCATCATAGATGGCAAGTTCGCCGTTTACCCAAAGGTAGTATTTGGAGTCGGCAGAAAGATATGTCGTTGCCGCTTCCGGAACATTATCCAGCTCGAACGTTTTCCGAAAGGCGACGTAGGAATCGGAAATGCTTCGGCTATCCCAAATCCAGTCGGCAACGAAATCGGTCTTCTTGTGGCTGTCGAGCGCCGAGACATAGGGAAGATTGCTCTTGTCCGCCTTCTCGTTGGATGGCGTAAAGACTGCCGTGGAAGAGGATGTGCTCTCGGAAGGCGTGGAAATTTCCGATGTTGACGCCGATTCGGAAAGTGTTGTCGAAGTCGAGGAGGGATTGCAAGCGGAGAGAAGGGAAAGCAAGGCAATCACGGGAAGGAACAGTTTTTTCTTTTTCATTTTTTCTCCTTAAGGAAAGAGGGCCGATGGCCCTCCATCCTTTTCTTGTTTACTTCGTCAGCGGGGTGATGTCCTCAAGGACTAGCGTCAGGTCCGTTCCGTATGTCGCATAGAGGACATAGCGATAGGAGAGAGTAGCCTTCTTACCTTCAATCGTGGCGGTATATGTCTTCTCATCGCCATCGAACGTGAAGCTCAGGGTATTGTCCGCATACGTCCAGCCACCTGTCTTGACTTGGGAATACTTGTATTCGCCAGATCCGGGGTCTTCTTTTCCGGAAGTGAGGATGGTTTTATTGTCGTCAAGGCAATAAAGGTGGAAATGGGCTGTCTCATCGGCAAACATCGCAAGACTATTCTCCGGCTCTTCATATTCGTAGGCGACGCCCTTGATGAAGCTGTCCTTGTCCTTGTAGGTGATGGTCTTGCTTCCGGTGACATCGGCCTTTCTTCCCGAGAAGACAGGCCAGTCCAGCGTGAAGGTGATTGATCCGTCCGCTTCGGGATAGAGGTTGTATTCGTGTTCCGTCCCCGTCAGTGGTGCGCCACCGGGCATCATGTTGACGGCATCCTTTCCGAAAACCGTATGGAGAAGGATGCAATCCTGGCCTTCCTCGTCCTTGCCCTCTTCCCAGTCGCCGTTGATCCAGTCATCCAGGAAACCCGTGTTGTCGGCAAAGGCGCTGGTGTCCATGGAAAGGATGTTGTAGCCACTTCCCTCAACGGTACCGTCCTTGTTGAGATTGAGCATGATCATGTAGTCGAATCCCATCGCCTGGACGGTGGCATCGGTATAGTTTCCGATGAACTGGTAGGCAATTATTTCCTCGTCCTTTTCCGGGGTGGTCATCGGTTCCTGCCCGCCCGTGTTGACGCTGCCTTTTCCGGTCGTGCTCGAATCCGTCGTGCTGCATCCTGCCATAAGAGTGATGCCGGAAAGAAGGACCAAGCCCATAAGCAATCTTCTGTTTCTCATTTTGTTACCTCCGAGATTGCCATGAGCATATTTGGTCATGTAAGCGGTTTAAATCGCATCGACATTTTCTTTCGGACTTTCGGCATAATCTTGTCGATTTGACATGACAGGTCGCCGTAAAGTATGACAAATCGATGGAAAAACAATCGGTTTGCACCAATTAACCGCTTTCTTGTGCTATATTTCATTCGAGGTAAAAGCATGGAACCCATTCGTATTGCCATCGTCGAGGATGAAGAGGGCAACCAGAAGATTCTTCAGAACTATCTGGACAGACTCTCCAAGGAAAAGGGACTTCTCTTCCGAATCTCGGTTTTCGATAACGGTGTCACCTTCCTCGACAAATACCAGGCGGAGTACGACCTTGTCTTCATGGATATCCAGATGCCTTATGAGAACGGCATCGAGGTCAGCAAGGCGCTCCGCGAGAAGGACAAGTATGTATCCATCATTTTCGTGACCAATTACGTGGCCTATGCCGTAAACGGCTATGAGGTCAATGCCTTGGACTATATCGTCAAGCCTATTGACTACTACGATTTTGCCCTGAAGATCAACAAAGCCCTGACTTTGATGGAGAAGCATGCTGAGAAAGAATCCTATATCATGCTCTCCACCTCCGATGGCTACCAGAAGATACCGATCATGTCCATCCGTTATGTCGAAAGCCAGAAGCACAGCGTCATCTTCCATACGATCGAGGGCACGATAAAGAAATACGCCTCCATCAAATCGGTCGAGAAGATGCTTCCGGAGAACGTCTTTGTCCGCTGCAACAGCTGCTATATCGTCAACCTCAATTACGTGACCCGCGTTGATAAGTTCGACCTTTATCTCGGGACGGAATCCCTGATGATTTCCCATCCGCGGAAGAAGGAAGTGATGAAAAGACTTGTCGACTTCGCCAAGGATTTCCATGGCGGGGAGGGGAAATAAACATTGTCGGAGGGGATAGGATTCTATTGGACGACGATCATCAACCTCGCCTCCAATCTTGAAGGCTTTTTTGCTTGCTCTCTTTTCTGCATCGGACAGAAGAGAAGATCCCGGTTTTGGTTGCGTGCCGCCATCTCCTTTGCGGTCATGATCGGCTTCGTTTTCTTATTCGGCTATTTCCGCAGCGAAGTAAACAATATCTGGTCGGGCATGGCCGTGACCATCCTGCGAAATGCCTATCAGCTCGGACTCATGTTCTTCGTCCTCAAGGAAAAGCCCAGCCGTGTCCTTGTCCAGTTCATCGGTGCCCTTTGCCTTCACCAAATCAGCGAGCAGGTCTTTGGCTTTCTCAACCAGATCGGAGGCGACATCAATAATGTCCTCATCGGCGGGTGGTCGACGGGAATTCTCGAAGTGGACTTCTTCCTCCGCATCCTTGCGCGCTTTGCCTTCATGTCCTTGATCTATCTCCCGATTCGCAATGCCGATGTCCAGGATGACTCCATGATGCGCAAGAGGGTCATTGCCCTTATTTCCTTTTCCGCCCTTATCATCGCCATCGTCACGCGTGTCGAGACCGAGTACCGAAACCAAAGCGTCATCCTCTCCGTTCTCCTGAGATTGACTTTGCTTGTCTTCTGTTTTCTTGTCCTTTTCATCCGCAGCCGCTTCTTCGACATTTCCAAGCAGGCACGCGAGAACATCATCATGACCAACATCATCGAGAATCAGAAGACCCAATACGAGAATTTCAGGGAATCCGTCAGCTATATCAACAATGTCTGCCATGACCTTAAGAAGAGGATCAAGAACCTCCAGGGAAAGATCTCCGAAGAAGAAATGGCAGATGTCAAGAATGCCCTGGCGCTCTACAACGATCGCTTCAAGACGGAGAACGAGGCGCTCGACCTCGTCCTCTACCAAGCGAAGATTTCCTGCGAGAGAAACCATATCCGCCTGACCTGCATGGCCGACGGGACAGCCATTTCCTTCATGGAAGCAAATGACATCTACACCCTTCTTTTGAATGCCCTTTCCAATGCCATCGAGGCGTCGGAGAAAATAGACGATGTCCAAAAGCGCGTCATTTCCCTCACTATCCGCCAAAGCAAGGCCATGGCGATTTTGGAATGCTCGAATTTCTTCGATGGCAAGGCCAATAGGGTCGTCGAGGGCGATATCGAGACGACGAAGACGGATTCCCGTCACCATGGAATCGGATTGAAGAGCATGCGCTATGTCACAAGGCAATACGATGGCGATATCGATTACCGAATCGATGGCGACATTTTCACTCTTTCCGTCTATATCCCGATTGCGTCAATGCCGGCCAATCGATAAGTTTGTGCCGAGAAAGGACAAGATTTTGCCGATGATGTGTTAAGCGCTTTCATCCTGTTTCATAATGCCCCTGTCCAAACAAGGAGGGACAAACATTATGAAAAAGAGAATTCTTCCGATGATTGCTTTGGCCTTTGGTGCCTTTGCCATGACGTCCTGCTCTGGCACAAGCGCCAACCTGGCCAACGTCTATGTTTCCACCAACAACATGGACTACTCCAACTTCCTTCCCCAGTTCAACTACTACTTCGAGACGACGACCACCCAGCAGATCGAGGTCTATGACGACGACACCTATATCCTGACGGTCAACACCTCCACCTTCTCCAACATCTCCCTTGGACCCGATGTTCCCGCCGGCGAGGAGACCCACAACGACAGGGGCCAGAACGTCTACAAGCTTTATGGCGCCTGCACGCTCGAGGTGACGGCCGACTACACCACCATCAATCTCGATTCCGTCACCCGCTTTGTCCAGTATGGACTTTCCTCCAATACCGATTCGGAAGGCGTGACGACGACCTCCGTCACCTTCCATGACACTGCCAACTGGTCCGAAACAAGCCAGGAATTTTATGGCATCACCGGCGAGGAGTATGTCGAGGGCCTCAACACCGCACTAGCTGCCCTCGAGGAGAAGTCTGTCTTCACTTCCGCCAATGCCTTCGACTATACGGCGGCCTTGACGACCCTCGTCTCCACGCCCATCCAGGCGGAATAACGTCCCATGGCCAAGAGATCCAAACTCTGGCTTGGCCTGACGGGCGCCTGTGCCTTCCTTCTCATCACCTGTGCCTTCGTGACGGACATCGCTGTCAACGAGGGCTATGATGGATTCATCAACGACGCCCTGGGCCTGAAGCCACCGACACAAGCCGGAAACAACGCCGAGAACACCTACAAGAGCCAGTTTGGCGACATTAGCGCCGCCAATGCGCAGAAGCTTATCCAGAAAGAGAACGAACACAACATCAAGGCGATGGAGGAAGGTGCCGTCCTCCTCAAGAACGAGAACAATGCCTTGCCCCTTGCCGCTAGCGAGAGAAAAATCACTTTCTTTGGCAATTCCGTTGCCGATCCCGTCTATGCCACCAATGGTGGCGGTTCCACATTCAAGGCCGGAAGGAACGGCTCTCTCCACCAGGCCTTCGTCGATGCCGGCTTCGAAATCAACGAAACGCTCTACAATGCCTATGTCAACTCCGGCGTCCGTCGCGTTTCCTCATCCACGCCCGGCGAATCGACAATCGGCGAAGTTCCCCTTTCCTTCTATACGAACGAGCTAAAGAGCACCTTCTCCGAGTACAACGACGTCGCCATCGTCGTCTTCACCCGTTATGGCGGCGAAGGCGTCGACCTGGACACGAACGACAAGTCTGGCGTCCCGCTTCTCTCCCTCCATCAGGAAGAGAAGGATCTTCTCAACCTGATAAAGGAGAGCAACTTCAAGAAGACTATCGTTCTCGTCAATTCGCCCTTCCCGATGGATCTGGGATTCCTCGAGGATCCCGAATACGGCGTCGATGCCGCATTGCAGTTTGGTGCGGCAGGTGATGTCGGCTACATCGGAATCTGCAATCTCCTGACCGGAAAGGCCGATCCGAGCGGACACCTCATTGACACCTGGGCCAGCAATTCCCTTTCTGCGCCGGCCATGCAGAACTTCGGTGACTTCACCTTCAGCAACGTCACCGGGCAATACGATTCCAAGTATGTCGTCTATGCCGAGGATATCTATGTCGGCTACAAGTACTACGAGACCCGCTATCACGATCAGGTGAAGGGCCTCAACAATGCGACTTCCTCTGCCGGTGTCTACGATTCCGAAAACAACGCCTGGGATTATTCCGACGAGATGGTCTACACCTTCGGATACGGACAGTCCTACGCCCAGTTCCAGAAGGATGTCGTCAGCATCGAGTGGGACAAGGAAAGCCACAAGGTCATCGCCAAGGTCAAAGTCAAGAACCTTGGCCCTGCACAAGGAAGCAACTACACCGGAAAGAGCAAGGCAACCGTCCAGCTCTATGTCTCCCTGCCTTGGCAGAAAGGCCAGGCGGAAAAGAGCGCCATCCAGCTTATCGGCTTTGCCAAGACTGGAGAGCTCGGCAAGGGCGAGGAAGAGGAAATCACCATCGAAGTGGATGATTACCTCTTTGCCACCTATGACGAGAATGCCGAAAATGGTGCCGATACCTCCAAGAAAGGCTGTTATGTCTTCGATGAAGGCAGCTATCGCTTTGCCATCGGTGAGGATGCCCATGATGCCCTCAACAACGTCCTGGCCAGCGAAAACGCCACCGGCCTTGTCGATGCCACCGGCAATACTGTCAGCGGCGACAAGGAGAAGGTCGTTTCCATCGAGATCGAATACGACAACAAGACCTATGCGACATCCAGGGAGACGGGCGAGGTTGTCAGCAACCGCCTTTCGGAAATCGACCTCAATACCTATATCGACGATGCCGTCACCTATTTGACCAGGGAAGACTGGAACACCTACCCGAAGTCTTATACCGGCATTACGGCAACCAACGAGATGAAGACGCTCATCGATGGCCATTGGTACGAGAAGCCGTCGGATGGTCCAGCCTACGACAGCTTCAAGCAAGGCGAGAAGCTTGCCGATCCGATCAACTTCGTCGAGCTCAAGGACGTCGAATACGACGATGACGAGACTTGGGAACAGTTCCTCAACCAGCTGACTGTTTCCGACATGGTTTCCATTGTCGGCGAGACGATGGGAAACGTTGCCGTCACCAGTGTCAACAAGCCGGCCAACTCCAACACGGACGGCCCGAAGGGGATCTCCGGAACCTATCGCGACGAGAGCGGAAAGGCCGTCGATGGCATTACCCTCTATGTCGACGAGACCGTCCTTTCCTCCACCTTCAACGTCGATCTCTTCACGGAAAGGGGAGAGCTCTTCGCCGAGGATGCCCTCTATGCCGGTGTCACGATGGTCTTCGGACCGGGCGCGGACCTTCACAGGACACCCTATTCCGGCCGCAATTCCGAATACTATTCCGAGGATTCGACCATTTCCTATCTCGTCGGCGCCAGCCAGGCCAAGGCGATGCAGGAAGGCGGACTCATTGCCGCCGCCAAGCACTTCGTCGGCAACGACCAGGAGACCAATCGCCATGGCGTGAGTACCTTTGCGGGTGAGCAGGCCTTCCGTCAGGGTTCCTTGCGCTGCTTCGAGGGAATCCTGAGCGATTCCGTCGGCGGGGCCTTGGGCGTCATGTCCTGCTTCAACAGGGTCGGCATGACCGCCGGGGCCGCCAGCAAGGTCGTCCAGGTCGACATTCTTCGCGACGAGTGGGGATTCAAGGGTGTTGTCCTGACCGACTCTTCCAAGGATTCCTCCGACTATGTCCATACCTTCGAGTGCATGATGAACGGCACGGACATGTTCAACAACGATCCGACCAGGAACACCTCCATCACCAGGCAGGTCACCCAACAGAAGGACGGCACTCTTCTTGAGCAGCTGCGCCTCATCAACAAGCACTACTACTATGCCTATAGCCACTCCAACCTCGTCAACGGCCTTGCCGCCGATACCGTCGTCCAGGATTGGACGCCTTGGTGGAAGCCGGCCCTCTATGCCATCGACGGTGTTCTTGCTGGATTGACTGCGGCAGGCATCGGCCTGTATGTTACCGAGACCTATGTTCTTCCTGCCGTCAGGAAGAAGAAGGAAGGAGGACAGGAAGGATGAAAGCGTTCCTTGACAAGATGAAGGCCTTCCTAGAGAGGTTCTTCAAGGACAGAAGCATCGGCTTCTATGTTGCCATGGGCATTGCCCTTGTCGCTCTAGTCGCCGACATCGTCTACGTGATCGTCGACCACGAGGATAGCGACAGGACGTTCACATGGGTCGGATTCGCCTTGGTTCTCGTTGCCGTCTTCTCCAATGCCGTCACGATCTTCACGCCTCTTCCCTTTGCGCCGATCATCCCCTCCGTCCTCTATTCCGTCAGCTTCGGCGTTATCCTCAAGGCTTGTCTTCCCTCCATCTCCGATATCTGGAACGGTGTCAACTTCATCGGTGGAAACGGTGAGCTTGGAATAGTCTTTTCCGCCATCTTCGGTGTTGTGGCCATCGCCGGGGTGGTCACCTGCTTCCTCGACATGAAGAAGACAATCCTCCTTGTGAAAGAGTAGGCAAAAACGCTCTTTCAGATCCTTGCCTGGTCCGATAGGACCGGGCTTTTTGAATGTCTTTCGGCTTGATTTTAGGAAGAAGCAGTTTATATCGCTCGCTATTTGCAAGATACGAAGCCTGAGAATGTTTGGAAAAGAGGAGATTTCTTAAGCGAGAGTCGAGTATGACAAAATGCATATACTGTCTAGTTTGATGCCATTTAGTCGGGGAATTGCGTATTATTTCTATTTTTCTATATTGAGAAATCAGTAAATTTCTGAGTATTTAGTATGGGGAAATGAGTAGTTTTGGTATTTACGTTGATGGGGATTTGAGTTATCATAAGAACATGAGGTGATATTTTATGAAAAGGGTATTTAAGAGAAAAATATATGACGAAATGCTGGAATGGAAAGAAAATCTGAGCGATAAATATGCCTTATTGATCAAGGGGGCAAGACGCATTGGAAAAAGTACCATTGCCGAGGAATTCGCGAAAAAGGAATTCAAATCCTATGTCCTAATTGATTTTGCACATACGAATAGAGACATCATCGATTTGTTTGATGACATGTATGATCTTGATTTTTTCTTTTTGCGGCTTCAACAGTTTACGGGCGTTCGTCTGTATGACAAGGAATCTGTCATCATCTTTGATGAAGTCCAGCTTCTACCGAAAGCAAGACAGGCAATTAAGTATCTTGTTGCGGATGGGAGGTACAAGTACATCGAGACAGGATCGTTGCTTTCCATAAAGAAAAATACGAAAGAAATTTTGATTCCCAGCGAAGAACACAAAATAGCCATGTATCCAATGGATTTCGAAGAATTTCTATGGGCAATCGGAGACAATCTGACGGCGGATACGATTAGACATCTTATGAAGGAAAGGAAACCTGCCGGCAATTCATTACACAGAAACCTAATGCGTATCTTTAGGCTCTATATGCTTATTGGCGGAATGCCGCAGGCCATAGAATCCTATATTGAAAGCAATAATCTGCAAATCGTGGATAAGGCAAAAAGAGAAATCATTGATCTATACGAAGAGGATTTCGTCAAAATCGACGGTACAGGCCTTGCTAGCGACATTTATGATTCCATACCGGCAAGCCTGAGCAAAAACACAGCGAGGTATGTGCTGGCAACGGCAAGGGATGGATTGCGGTCTAGTCGAGTTTGCAAATTGATTCCGGATATGCTCAGTTCTTATACTGTCTGTATTGCCTATCATGCAAACAATCCCAATGTAGGCATGGCTTTGGAAAAGGATATCGATCGTTATAAGCTATTCCTTTCGGATGTTGGATTGTTTATCACATTGGCATTCAAAGACAAGAAATTCACCGATAATGTGATTTACAACAAGCTTTTATCCAATAAACTGGACGCGAATTTGGGCTATATATATGAAAATGCCGTAGCGCAAATGCTATTGGCAAAAGGATACAATCTTTTTTACTATACGATGAAAGTCGAGAAATCGAATCATTTACACGAAATCGATTTTCTGATTACGATAGGCAATAAAATATGCCCGATAGAGGTTAAATCCGGAAATTATCAATCCCATAAATCGCTGGATTTGTTCTGTGACAAGTTTAGCAAGAGGATCCAAGAAAAATACGTCATCCATACGAAAGACTACAAATCTGAAAACGGAATCCGTTATCTTCCAATCTATATGGTTCCGTTTCTATGATAACTAGCGTTTGCGAAAGACACCTGGCTTTGTAAGAAAAAGGAATCCTTCCTATCGTTCTTCTTTTTTCTCAAGCCACATCTTCTTGAGCCTGTTTCGATCGATCTTGCCGATGTCGGTCCGCGGAAGCTCCTTTAGGAAGACAATCTTTTCCGGGACGGAGTAGCGGATGAGCCTGTCGGAGAGATAGCGGCGCAGGTTCTTGGCCAGTTCCAGTTCGTCCTTTCCTTCCTTGGCCAGGCAATAGAGGACCATGTAGGGATGCGTCGGACTTTCGATGAAGATGGCGGCGCAGGAGAGGATGTCCTTGTGGCTGTTTGCGACCTGTTCGATCTCGCTTGGGAAGACGTTGTAGCCGGCAATTTTGTAGACGTCCCTTTCCCTGCTCTTGAAGAAAAGGAAGCCATCCTCGTCATAGTAGCCGACATCGCCCGTGACAAGCCATTTCGTGCCATCCTTGTCGTAATGGAAAGGCTGTTTGTCCTTCGGCGTGTTGAGATAGCCAAGGCATACGGATGGCGAGGAAATCATGATGGTTCCGATCTTGTTCGGTCCGAGGTCGCTGTCGAGATCCTCTCTTTTCGCAATGCGGAGTCTTACGCCATCGAGGGCCTTTCCGACGGAGCCTTTCCTGTTTTCCCTGAGCGTGTTGACGAAGTTGACTGTGATCGTCTCCGTCAGGCCATAGCCTTCCAGAAGGCGGTTGGCGCTTCCTTCCTTCTTCATTCTTTCGTCGAAGCTGTCGAAGAGCCTTTCCTCCGGCTTGTCGGCGCCGATGAAGGTGGAGAGGAGGTTTCTGAGCTTCTTTCCGGAGAAGCCCTTCGTCTTCATCAGCTTGTCGACCATGTAGGGGATGGTCAGAAGGACGTTGAGCCTGTTTTGCTTTATCTTGCGGACGATTTCCTTTCCCGAATAGCTGATCATGAGGGCGGAGGCGGCTTCGTTTGCAAGCGGGGCATGGATTCCCATCGCAAGGCCGAAGCCATGGAAGATGGGAAGGACGCCGATCATGGAATGGCCCTTGCAGGGGAAGCAGAGGATCTTCTCGCTTTGGTCGGTGACGAAGTTGATGCCATGCTCGGTGCAGAGGACCGTCTTGCTCTTGCCCGTCGTTCCGCCGGAGCGGAGAAGGAGGCTTCCCCTGTCGGCCTCCTCGTTGACGGGAAAGTCTTTCTTTCCATCGTAAAGACGATGGAGGTAACGGGACTTGTCGACCTTCTTCAGTTCCTTGCGGTAGAGGACCTTGAAGCCTTGCTTGACGATGGGGTTGAGGTCGGGATAGGCGCTCAGGAAATAGGTATGCTCGGGAAGGTCTTCGATGTCGGCATAGTTTCCATAGAGGACATCGAGGATGAGAAGATAGGTGCTCTTTGTTTCCTTGAGCGATTCCCTGAGGATCTCCCGCGGAAGGAGGGGATGAAGAAGGCTCATCGTCGCGCCGATCTTGCTTAAGGCATAGAGGACGATGATGGACTCCGGGACATTGGGGGCAAGAAGGGAGACGACGGTATCCTTCCTTATGCCAAGGCCATAGAGAGTATCGGCCATCCTGTCGATACGGGAAAGGAAGGTCCTAAAGGACATCTTTCCTTCCCGGAAGTAGAGGGCCGTTTCCTTGGAATCAGAGTACTTTGCGATCGAGAGATAAAGCGTGTCTTTGTTCATAGATGGAATCCCATGGAGGAGAGGACAAGATAGAGGATGACGATGGCGATGGGCTGGTGAAGGAGATAGACCCAGATGGTATGGCCGCCAAGGAAGAGAAGCGGCTTGAAGACGGGCTTTCCAAGGAAGGGGACACGGCTCTCCTTCCTTTCGCCATAGACGCCCTTTCCGAAGGCCATGCCGATGAAGATGACGCCAAGATAGGGGAAGATTGGCCACCAGTCGACGGTGTTTCCGTAATAGCCAAGGGCAGAAAGGACAAAGCCGAAGGGATCTTTCTTCTGCCAGTCGACGATCGTGCCGCGGAGATATTCCACAGGCCATGCCTCGCCGATGAAGCCGGCTCTCAGAAGCAGGCCGAAGATATAGACAAGGATACCAACGCCAAGGCAGAAGAGAGGCGAGACTTCCTTATGTAGGACTTTCCTCGAGAAAAGCTCGATCAGGGCATAGAGAAGGACGGAAAAGCCCATGATATGGAGGATGCCCCAGCCGATGAAGAGATTTATCTTGAGATAATAGGAAAGAAGGAAGGAACCCAGGGAAAGAAGGATGGCCCAGAGACAGAGAACCAAGGCTCTCTTGAGATTGTTCCTCGAAAGGGCCGTCGAGACACCGCAGGCAAAAAGGAACATGCCGGCAAAGAGCGGAACAAGCCATGTCGAGATGATGTCGCTCGAGAGGATGCCTTGGCAGTATTCGACAAGATATTTCAGGTTGGGGTATTCGTCGATGAACATATCGTAGTTGGCAATGAGGGAAGGAAGCTCGGCCATGTCGAAGCAGAGATGGTAGAGGACGACAAGGAAGATAGGAAGGGCACGGAGCAGGTCGACTTCATAGATTCTCGTCCTCTTCTTCGGAATGTCGATGAAGACATTCTCAGTATATGCGGGCACAGTTTTCATGCGGACATTATACTACGTAGGAAAAGGCATGCCGAAGGGGAAATGAGGAATGGGAAGGGACAATAGAAAGACACCTATTGGGGTTTCTTGAATTTAAGATGTCAACGAATGACTTCATATGTCGGATGTCCTTGACAAGTGGCAAGCGGGGGGAAAAGATACCTGTAAATTATCGAAAAACCTTTTCATAAGTAAATAAGCTATTTTTCGTATTTGTACTTTGTGATGCCAGAATTTGTTTTTAAAAGTAATGAATCCAACGACAAAATCCATCGGCTCCAAAGAGATTCGGCTTACACGTAGGGGCAGGAAAAATCTTCCCATGAAAGGGGATGGAAAGCCTGATGGCTTGTCGTTGGGTTTGTTTTTTTCGTCCTTTCTACCAAATAAGTAGTGAAGCATGGCAACGTGCTTCTGAAGGGACTCGGCGCCGGTTCTGCCTCTTTTCATTTCTTGCTTTGTTTCCGTCTTCCGCCGACAGGGACACTGTCGGAGAAAGGAGGTGAGTCATGGGAATATTCGATGTTCTCGGACTTCTTTTTCTTTATCTCATCCTCAAGCTCTTCGACAAAAAGGGAAAAAAGAAAAAGAACCGTGATGATCACTGACTGGCCAGTTAGCTGATCATGAGGCAGAGCCTCCGCCGGTTCCTTTAATGAAATTATAGGGAGAGGGGACAAGGATTTCAAGGTTCACAAGTGTACAGGCTTGCCTCTTTGAATGGTCAATAAAGTACTAAGAACAAAGGCTTTATGGATATTCTTTCGTATCTTTTTCCCAACATATCCATACAGGAGAGCCTCGATGGTCTTAGACACGTTTTATATCGTTGGCAATCATGCCAAAGAGTCTCGAGGTTTCTTTCTTCTTGTATGGGAAAAGGACAAGAATGAGACCTGGAAAAGGCTCTGTTGCCCTTTTGTGGCAGGAAAGTTTCCTTTCTTCTGCCGTGGGAGACAAAAAGAGGCAGAAAATATGAAGGCAACTTATCGCATAGCTATCTCGTCAATAAAGTTGGTTCTTGAAAAAGAGATTGCTCTCTCATGTAAATCATCGGGCTTTTAATGTTGTAAAGGTCATTTGGCCGAACTATAATTTTATTGAACTTATGTGGAAAGGCGGTAAACGTTTTGGCAAGACTCTTTGATAGGATTCCAGGGGATCTCTTCTCCCCGCTGTCGCGAAAATACAAGGCGATATACGCATTTGCCCTCGTCTGCCTCTATCGTTGTCTTCGTTTGTACAAAACGGATATCAAGAGAAGCGACTATGTTTCCCTGCTGAAGAGCCAGGGACAGGAGCTTCTCGATCTCTTTTCGGTCGAGATGGACCAACTGGATGACAAGAGCGATGAGGAAAAGGTCGCTCCCGACAAGAATGCCGAGGATGATTTCTCTTCGAAGATTTCCTATGTCGTCCGCAAGCTTTCCACCTGCGGATGGTTCATCCTGAGCAAGAATCCCAAGAACGGCGTCGAATATATCTATATTCCGGCCTATTCCATCCAGCTTCTCAAGCTTATCAATGACCTGACGACGGATGTCGGCACCTATCTCCCTCTTGTCCACCAGACCTATGCCGAGCTGAAGATGGAAGACGACAAGGAAGACGACTACATGTATCGCTCCCTGCTCAACGCAAGAAGCAATGCCGACTCCATCGAGATGTCCGTCACCTTGCTCAAGCAGCAGATCTGCGTCTTCGGAAACCGCCTGACTTCCGTCCTCGACCCCAACATCGCCCTCAAGCAGCATTTCGACGAATATCGTACATCGATTTCGGACAAGTACTATCATCCGATGAAGACGTTCGACTCCCTGGGCCTCTATTCCCAGCCGACGATCGCCATCCTCAACCGCTGGCTCAAGAGCGAACGCATCATCACCCTCATGGTAAGGGAAGCCAAGGGCGAGCCGGTCAACCGCAACAGGGACGAATCGAGCATTGCCAAGGACATCATCAAGACCATCAACGAGATCATCGACATCTTCTCCAGGCTGACGGCATCCTTCAACGACATCGACAGGGCCAATGCCAACTATACCGAGGCGGTCCAGAAGAAGGTCAACTATCTCTCCGCCACCGACAAGACCATCAAGGGCAAGATCGACAGGATCATCCTTGCCATGGCAAGCGAGATCAAGAACAATCCCGCCCTCCGCTATGAGGAGCTTCCTATCTGCGAGAAGGCCAGGAACACCCTCAATCTCATCCGCCAGGGCTATCTCGACAGCCGTTCCCTGACGATGCCCTTCAAGAGGGGGACGATCGAGGAAGGCGAACCGCTTCCGATGGACGACGATTTCTATCCCGACGAGCAGTTCGGACTCTTCAGCCAGAGACTGGACGAGGAGCTCAACCGTTTCTCCGATTCGGCCATCCTCGAATTCATCGATGCCCTGATGGCAGGCAAGGACGAGATGACGACCTATGACATTCCGATAGCCGATGCCGACCAGCTGGTCCTGATGATCCTCGCCATCCTCAAGTGCAAGCTCAACCTCATCCCCTATACGGCCGAGAAAATCGAGGACAGGGTCGACTATGCCGGATACTATATGCCCCTATACAAGTTCACCAGGAAGAAGAGAGCGAGGTAGACAACATGTTCACAGAAGATTATGAAAAACTGACGCGCGGCGAGAGGACACTCTTCTCGGAAGCCCTCAACGATCTCCTCTACCAGTGCTTCATCGTCCGCAAGAGCTACGACAGGAAGAGCCGCATGTTCAAGGCCGATCCCGACTATCTCTTCATCGAGAGGCACTATTCCATGTTCGAGGACTATCTCTCCTACATGGACATGGACCTGAACAAGTCGGACGAGGACGGCATCATCTACATCACCTCCGGCGCGGAGAAGAACCACCTCCGCATCGATACCGTCACGACCCTCATCGTCTATGCCCTGCGCTCCTACTATGAGGACCAGATCGGAAAGGCCCCGGAGGAGACGGAAGTCCTGATGACCTATGGAAGCCTCAACAGCCTCCTTCAGGAGACCGGCCTTTCCAACCTCACCAAGAGGCTTTCCTCCTCGACGATCGCCTCTTCCCTGCGTACCTTGGATTCCTACAACGTCATCACCAGGGCAAACGGCACCTATGGCGAGCCTTCCTATAGCTTCTTCATCCTTCCGACCATCAAGTTCGTCATCTCCGCCGAGAAGATGAATGCCCTCTATGGCTTCTTGACGAAGCCCGAGGAACCGACGATGGATGGCCAGCTTTCCAACGCCTTCGATGCCGCCGTTTCCAAGCCCGAGGAAAAGGCAAGCGAGGAAACGCCGCTGAGGACGGGCGTCGACATTCCCGTCAAGGAGGACTAAGACATGAAGAACCTCGTCAAGCTCCGTCTCATCAACTGGCACTACTTCTCCAACACGACGACGGATATCAAGAACATCACCTTCCTCACCGGCCCCAACGGTACCGGAAAGTCCACC
The DNA here is from genome assembly GCA_949282275.1 of uncultured Bacillota bacterium. Lineage (GTDB taxonomy): Bacteria > Bacillota_I > Bacilli_A > RFN20 > CAG-288 > Enterosoma. Next base: position 21,138 of record CASDOO010000035.1, read on the forward strand.
ATCATCGATGCCATGCAGATCCTCATCCTGGGATCGACCCGTCCGGACAACTTCAACAAGGCCGCCAACGAAAAGGGCCGTTCCGGAAGAAGCCTTCTTTCCTATCTCCGTGGACAGACCGGCGTCAGCGACAACGGCAACGTCATCAACCTTCGTCCCGGAAACTTCACCTCCTACATCGCCATGGAGATCTTCGACGACCAGGAAGACAGGACCTTTACCCTTGGTGTCGTCTTCGACGTCGATAGCGCCGACAACGTCGACAAGCACTACTTCTACCTGGATTCCCACTTCCCGGAGAACGGTTTCTCCAACTCCGATACCGAGAGCAATCCCAAGAAGGTCCGTCCCTTGATGTACCGGGAGCTTTCCGCCTATGTCCGCCAGAACTACAAGGTCAACCACTTCCGCTTCTTCGATACCGACACGGACTACCAGACCTTCACCAAGGAGGCCTTCGGAAACCTCCCCGACAAGTACTTCTCCCTCTTCAAGAAGGCCGTCTCCTTCGCCCCGATCAGCGATATCTCTTCCTTCATCACGGAATATATCTGCGACGTCGACAAGACCGTCGACATCGAGCCGATGAAGAAGAACATCGAGCAGTACAAGATCCTCGAGCTCGAGGCCAAGAACCTCAAGACCAAGGTCGAGTGCCTGACCAAGATCAAGGACACCTTCGATTCCGTCCGCTCCTACAACAAGCGTCTGGACATGCTCACCTACGTCAATTCCCGTGTCCTCTACGAGGAGGGAAGAAGGAAACTCCAGGGACTCCAGGAAATGCTCGAGAAGGACAACCACAGGCTGATTGCCATCTCCGACCAGCTTGCCATCTACGATTCCCAGATCGAGGAGCTGAGGAAGGACATGTCCTCCTACCAGGCCAAGAAGCTCCAGTCCTCCAGCTACTCCCTGACCGAGAAGCTCTCGATGAAGAAGGACAACATCACCAAGCAGATCGCCAGCATCGAGATGCAGGTCTCCTCCGTCATGACGAAATTGACCCATTATGTCAACGACTATCTGGACGTCTGCCAGAACTTCGTCACCTTCTATTCCCAGTTCGATACCAAGCGTCTTGGCGGGAAGGTCGCCGCTTCCTTCGACGAGCTCCTTGAGCTTCTGAGGGATATCGTCGGCGAATGCCGCTCGCTTATCGATGCCATCGACACGGACCAGGTCGACTTCTCCGCCGTCAAGGCCTTCCGCAACGACATGGAGCATCTCAAGAACCTGGCCATCCAGACGCGCTCCCTCCTCAACGAGGAACTCTACAAGATCGCTTCCGACCTCCAGTCCCTCCAGAGGGACCTCAGCGAGGTCAATTCCGGACAGAAGCCCTTCTCCCAGCTTGGCCCCAACTACCTCGCCATCAAGAATGCCTTGGAGACGGCCCTCAAGAGCCGGCATTCGGATAGCTATGTCCATATCTATTGCGACTTGGTCGACGTCAACGATTCCGAATGGACGATGGCCCTGGAAGCCGTCCTCTTCAACCAGAAGTTCAACTTCTTCGTCAATCCCAAGTACTACGAGGAGGCAAACCGCATCCTCAAGGAACTGGTCGCCAACTACAACTATTACCGCGTCTCCCTGGTCGACACGGAAAGGCTTCTTGCCTCCAACATCGTCGCAAACGACGATTCCATCGCACATTTGATCGACACGAAGGACGAGGGCGCCAGGGTCTATACCGACTACCTCTTGGGACGCATCCGCAAGTGCCAGACCTTCGAAGAGGCCAGGCGTTCCGGATCGGGCCTTCTTTCCGACTGCACCGGCTACCGCGGCTTTGCCACCTGGTATCTGAACAAGGCCAATGCCAGGGTCTTCTTCCTTGGGACCCAGGTCTCAAGCGACACCAAGGCCCTCTCCGCAAAGGACTACCAGGAGATGAACAGGCGCCATTCCCTCTTTGCCGAGGCCCTCAACAAGATCCAGACCCTATTGACCCTTCCGGTCATGTCCGAGGCGGAACTGCAGACCTATCAGGCCGACATCGACAGGACGAGCGAGATCGCCGGACTGCAGCAGAGCCTGAACAACGTCGACAGCGAGATGCACGATGCCTCTATGGGCGACATGAACGAGGTCCAGAAGAAGATCGACGCCATCCAGGCCGACATCGACACGCTCAACAGGGAAAGGGAGGACCTCCTTACCGAGAGAGGCTCCCTCATCAACGAGACCAGCCGTCTCAATGGCGAGGAAATCCCCATCGCCACCAAGAACATGGAGGACTTCAAGAGGGAGCTCTCCCACTTCGACGAGAAGGTCGTCAACGAGGAATACGAGCCCTTCTTCAACAAGCTCCTCGACGAGCAGAAGATGACCCTTCCCCAGATCCGCACCGAGGCCAGCAAGGAATACCTCCAGGCCTCCAACAAGCAGCGCTACGACAGGGAGAACCTCCTGCGCCTGCGCTCCGACTATTGCGCCGCCTACCACCTCAACTACGACACCACTTCCCTGACGAGCAACGACGAGTTCGAAAAGGAACTGGAGAACATCTCCAAGGTCATGCTGCCGGAGTACGAGGAGAAGATCCGCCAGGCCCACGAAGCCTCCATCCGCGAATTCAAGGACGACTTCGTCTACAAGCTGAGGACCTCCATCGAGACGGTCCATGCCCAGATCGACGAGCTCAACCAGGCCCTTGCCGACAGCCATTTCGGAAGGGATACCTACCAGTTCAAGATCACGCCCAACAAGGACTACATCGAATACTACGACATGATCATGGATCCGCTCCTTCTCAAGGCGGGCGATGCCGAGCAGCTCTTCATGGAGAAGTACAAGACCACCATGGATGACCTCTTCACCCTCATCTCCTCCTCCACTTCCGCCAAGGCCGAGGAAAGGGAGCAGGTCTTCCAGAACGTGAAGATCTTCACCTCCTACACGACCTACATCCTCTTCGACCTCCTTGTCATCCGCGGCGAGGGCGAGAACGCCCAGACGATCTCCCTTGGCCGTTCCTTCAAGAGCCAGTCCGGCGGCGAGACACAGACGCCTTTCTACATCGCCATCCTCGCCTCCTTTGCCTCCCTCTGCCGTGCCAACAACCCCAAGGACAACAACACGCTCCGTCTTGTCATTTTCGACGAGGCCTTCTCCAAGATGGACTCCGCCCGTATCCGCCGTTCCACCGACCTATTGAGGCAGTTTGGCCTCCAGGCGATCCTCTCCACGCCAAGCGAGAAGCTCAGGGACCTTGTCAGCTATGTCGATTTGATCCTCGTTGCCATCCACGACGACAGGAGGAAGCGCTCCGGCCTGGACGTCTACCAGGACAAGAAGAAGGCCAGGCAGGAAAACGACAAGGAAGACACGCCTCCGGAAGGGACGCCTTCTCCCTCCGGAGAGGAAATGCCAGCCGTCCAGTAAACAGGAAACAAGGCTCCGTCCCGCACCGGGAAGGAGCCTTTTCTTCGTCCACGGAAAAAGGCCCCGAAGGGCCCAGTCGGATTGGTTCGATGGGCTAGCCCTTGAGTCCGCGGGCCTGCCTGTCCATGTCCTCGACGACGATGTCATAGATCTCGCCAAGGCTGGAGCAGTATTCCAATACCTTCCACGGCTCGTTGGTGTGGAAGTGGATCTTGATGAGGCTGTCGTCGCCGACGGCAAGGAGGCAATCGCCCTTGAAGTGGGTGCGGAAGTAGTCGTTGATGGCGTCCTCGTTTAGGCCCTTGCCTTCGATGAGCAACTGCGTGTCATAGCGGAATTCGATCATGGCTTTTCTCCTTTTTTCCTTAGATTATAGGACAAAGGGAAGGCGGACAGGACTTTTTTCTCCGTTTTCCGCCTTCCGGATGCCGAAAACGACATGCGCATCGTATGAAAGAGGGATGCGATTGTAAACCCTCTTTAACTTCTAGCAAACTTCTAGATAGCTTCTAGGACTTCTAGATAACTTCCAGATGCCATCGTCACGTCCGAAAGACAAAAGGATTGGTCATGATTGCCTTTCCGCGTTAATATTTCTTTAACATCGCGATGCTATCCTCTTTCGGGATGATCCATGGAGGCGTTATGGTACAGATATTGCTTGCGGAAGACGACAAGGCGCTTAACGAGCTGCTGCTTTCGGCCTTGAAAAGGGAAGGCTATGCGGTCTTTCCGGCCTTCGACGGAAAGGAAGCGCTCGATATCTTCGAAAGGGAGAAGATCGACCTTTTGGTGACGGACGTCATGATGCCGGTGATGGATGGCTTTGCCTTGGCTGGCCGGATACGCGACCTTGACGAGAAGGTGCCGATTCTCTTCCTGACGGCCCTTGATGACAAGAACTCCAAGGAAAAAGGCTTCCGCCTCGGCATCGACGACTACGTGGAGAAGCCCTTCGACATGGACATCCTCCTTCTGAGGATCGCCTCCCTTCTGAGGCGGGCGAACATCCAGATGAAGAAGGAACTTGTCGTCGGCAACCTGCGCATGGACGAGGAGGAGCATACGGCCTATGTCGACGGCGAGGAACTCAACCTGACCGTCCGGGAATTCGATTTGCTCTTCAAGCTTCTCTCCTTCCCGAAGAAGACCTTCACGAGAGGACAGCTGATGGACGAGTTCTGGGGATACGATTCCTCCGCCACGAGCCGCACGGTGGACGTCTACATGTCCAAGCTAAGGGAGAAGACGGCGTCCTGCGATGGCTTCCGCATCGTGACCATGCATGGCCTGGGATACAAGGCGGTGCTTTCATGAACGGGCGAAGGAAATGGCGCTTTTCCATCGCCGGGACGCTGCTTCAGTCGATTTACTTCCTCATCATCGTCACGATCAGCATCTGGGTCTACAACAGGGCAGTGGAAACCTTTCCCGGGAGGACGTTCATCGTCATCCTCCTTATTGCCCTCTGTGTTCTCTTCTTTTCCCTGACGAGCGGACTTATGGACATCGCCCGAAGGAAGTGGACGATCGACCAGCCCGTGGAGAAGATAACCGACTTCACCTCCCTCATCGCCAAGGGCAACTTCAAGAGCCGCCTTCCCCTCGAGGAGAACCGCTTCTCCCCGCTGGAGTTCTCCCTCATCGCGGACAACCTCAACAAGATGGCCGAGGAACTGGAGAAGAACGAGGTTCTCAAGGAGGATTTCATATCCAACGTCTCCCATGAGATGAAGACGCCTCTTGCCATCCTTTCGGGCTATGCCAAGGCACTCCAGGATCCGTCCCTTGACGAAGAGACGCGAAAGAAATACCTCCAGACGATCGAGACGACCGCAAACAATCTCTCTCAGCTTGTCAAGAACATCCTCAGCCTCAGCCGATTGGAGAACCAGAAGATCCTTCCGAACATGAAAGAAGTCCAGGCCGACGAGATTCTTTCCGAGACCATCCTTCTCTATGAGGAGAAAATCGAGGAGAAGGACATCCAGCTGGAATGCGACATCGACGAGATCCGTTTCGTCAGCGAGCCCTCCTTCCTGAAGATCGTCTATTCCAACATCCTTTCCAATGCCGTCAAGTTCACAAGGGAGGGCGGAAGGATCGTTGTCTCCCTGAAGAAGGAGGGCGAAGAAGCCGTCTTCAGGGTCCAGGACGAAGGCCCCGGAATCGCCAAGGAGAACCTTTCGCATATCTTCGAGAAGTTCTATCAGGAGGACACCTCCCATGCCAAGGAGGGAAACGGCCTAGGCCTTGCCCTCGTCAAGGAAGTCATCGACCGGCTTGGCGGGACGATCGAAGTGGAAAGCGAAATCGGCGTCGGGACGACCTTCGTCATCACGCAGAAACTCAAGGAGAAGGAACAATGAGGAACAAAGGCGAAAAAGGCTCTTATTCCTATCGCGCCCCGACCGACAAGGAGCGAAAGGAAATCGAAGCCATAAGGGAGAAATATCTCGACACGAACATGGCCCCGACGCTGACCCGGATCAAGAAGCTCGACCGGATGGCCCGGAGGCTTGCCTTCTATCCTGCGCTCATCGTCGGGCTTCTGGGATTCTGTGCCTTTGGCCTTGGGATGGCCTTTTGCCTGGAGTGGAAAATCCTCCATGTCGGCATTCCCTTGACCATCGTCGGCATCCTTCTTCTTCTTCTGACGGTTCCTTTCCATACCTTCCTGGGCCGGGTGCTGAAGAGGCGCTTCGGGCCGGAGATCCTTTCCCTGTCGGGCAAGATCCTCCAGGAAGAGGAGAAAAAGGAAGAATGACGTGACGGCTTTTGGCCGTTAACAAAATCCTTACAAAAAGAATACAAACAAAATACAAAACGTTCACATTGACGCAAAAAAGGCCTCCTAGAATAGTGGTGCAATCGTCAAGGAGGCATACGATGGACGCAAGGGAAAGAAACTACGTCGAATCCGTCCGCAAGGCCTATTCGCCGGAAGGGAAGGAAGACGACCGATACGTCGAGCTAAGGAAGCTGGAGAAGAAGATAAAGAGGCCGATCGAGATCCTGGGATTTTTCCTTGGCATCGTCGGCGTCCTGCTTTTCGGATTCGGCTTGTGCATCTGCCTTGGTGCCGTGGAAATCGACATTGCCATCGGCATCGTCCTGGGCCTTGTCGGCCTTGCCGTCGTCATCGTCAACTATCCGTTCGGAAGGCACCTTCTTGAAAGAAGGAAGAAGCGCTACGCCAAGGAGGTCCTTGACCTTACCGACTCGCTTCTCAACATCAAGGAATAGGGAGGGCTTGGAAAATGGATCTTTTCCGGAAGGTTTTCTATCCGATCGAATCCCTCGTCTACTTCGTCTTGATGGTCCTTGCCGTAACGACCATCTGCGGCGCGACGCACTATTGGGACGTCACCCAGGCCCAGACCATTGTCATTGCCACCGTCTCGGGCATGATCGGCGTCTTCGCCCCGGCCATCGTGGAGAAACTCTTCAAGATCAAGTTCTCCCACCTGATCGACATCATCATCGCCGTTGACCTCTTCGCCGCCGTCATCCTGGGCGAGGCCTTGACCCTCTACTACTATTTCCCGGGTATGGACAAGATCTTCCACTTCTTCGCCACGGCCGAGCTTGCCCTGGGTGGCTATGTCGTTGCCAAGTACTTCCTCAGGAAGACGAACAAGGGATCGCATCAGGTCCTCTTCGCCCTTGTCTTCGCCTTCTTCTTCGCCATCGCCTTCCAGGCCTTCTGGGAACTCTATGAATTCACCTTCGACCAGATCGCCGGCACGAACATGCAGAAGTACATTCCTTCCGAGTTCTACGACAGGATCGACGTCGACGGCAACCTCCAGCTCTCCCAGGAGGAAATCGCCGCCTTCTATAGTCAGTTCGGCGGCTACCACTTCGCCCTCGAGGATACGATGTTCGACTTCGTCGCCGATATCCTTGGCGCCCTGACGGGCTGCGTCGGCTGCGCCGTCGCCTTCCACTTCTATCCCCAGCTTCAGGACCATATCATCTATCGTCCCACGGAAGGCGTGATCCTGGACGAGGCGAAGGAAGGCAACCTCAACGAGAAGAGGCAGAATTAGACTTTCCAAGACAGGGCAGGCCAAAAAGCCTGCCTTTTTTCGTGCAAAGGAAAAGCCCCGGCACTCGGCCGAGGCTTGTAGACGTGTCCTATTTCTTCGTTTCCTGGTGCGCCTTCAGGATTTCCTCCTGGAGCTTGTAGGGGACTTCCTCGTAGTCCTCGAAGACGCGGTTGAAGAAGGCCGTTCCCTTGCTCAGGGCCTTGAGCTCGTTGGCATATTCCTGGATTTCGGCCTCGGGGACGATGGCGATGACGTCGAGGTTTCCGGAGCTGTTCTCGTCGGTGGAGAGGATTCTCGCCCTTCTCTTGCTAAGGTCGGAAAGGACGGCACCGAGATAGTCGTTCTCGCAGTCGATGGTGATGCGGTCATAGGGCTCGAGAAGGATCGGGGCGCAATTGGGATAGGCATTGCGGAAGGCGAGGATGGCGGCATTCTTGAAGGCCATCTCGTTGGAATCGACCGTGTGCTGCTTGCCATCGAGAAGCGTGGCCTTGACATGGATGACGGGAGCGCCGATGAGACCGCCGTTGTTGAGGGCCTCCAGGAAGCCCTTCTCGACCGCGGGGAAGTAGCCCTTGTCGATGTGGCCACCGAAGACGGAGGATTCGAAGGATGTTTCCTCGGAAGGCTCGAAGCGCATCTGGACGACGCCGTAGTATCCGCTTCCGCCGGTCTGCTTGACGAAGCGGCCTTCGGCCTCGGCGGACTTCGTGATGGCCTCGCGGTAGGAGATCCTTATCTTCTCGGTCGTGAAATGGATCTCGTATTCGTCGGTGAGCCTGTCGAGGACGGAATTGAGGTGGGTCTTGGAGAGGCCTCCGATGAGAATCTGGCCGGTCGTCTCTTCCTTGCGGAGGGAAATGGTCGGATCTTCGAGGGACATTCTGCTGACGACGGGGAAGAGCTTGTCGGAATCCTTCTTCGTCTCGGGGACGATGGCATTGAAGTAGGTCGGGGTCGGATAGTTGACTTCTCTGAACCGGACGGGACGGTTTCTGTCGGAGAGCGTATAGGAAAGATGGAGATCCTCCAGGCGGGTGACGGCGGCGATATCGCCGGCGGAGACTTCCTTGATCGGTGTCAGCCTTTCGCCGCAGACGGAAAAGAGATTGTTGAGCGCATACTCCTTTCCGTTGTTGAGGCAGGTCAGGACGTCGCCGGCATGGAGGACGCCCGATTGGACCTTGAAGACGGAGACAAGGCCCTGATAGGCATTGTAGGCGTTCTTGAAGACGACGAGGGATGTCGGCTCGTCGATGCTTGTCGGGACATGGACTTCCTCGCCTTTGGCATCCTGTGCCGCCAAGGGCTTGAGGTCGCTTGGGGAGGGAAGATAGCTGACCAGCATGTTCGTCAGGGTATTGATGCCGATGTCCTTCGTGGCGGAGCCGACGATGATGGGATAGAGCTCGCCCTTGAGGACGCCCTCGCGAAGGCCGAAGCGGATTTCCTCGTTCGTGAAGGGCTCGCCGGAGAAGAAACGCTCCAGAAGCTCGTCGTTGACCGTGGCAACGGCCTCGCAGAGACGGTTATGGAGGGCGAAGACGATTTCCCTCTTGTCTTCGTAGATGACGTCGTCCTCGCAGGTGACGCCATTGTATTTGCGCGCTTTCAGTTCGACGATGTTGACGAAGCCGTCGAAGTTCTCCTTCCTTCCGATCGGATAGGAGAAGGGAACGCATTTCTTCTCGTCGAGCTTGAGCTTGATGTCCTCGTAAAGGGCATTGAAGTCGACATTCTCCTTGTCCATCTTGTTGAGGAAGAGGAACATCGGAACGCCTCTCTTCCTCAGCATCTTGAAGGCCTTGACCGTTCCCGTCTGGACGCCCTTGCTGGCATCGATGACAAGGATGGCCCCCTTGATGAGGCGGGTGATGCCGATGGTCTCGAAGATGTAGTCGTCGTTTCCCGGAAGGTCGATGAGGTTGATCTTGTAGCCATCGTGCTCGATGGGGACGACGCTGGAGGAGAGGGAGACCTGTTTCTCCTTTTCCAGAGGAAGATAGTCGGAAAGGGTGTTCTTCTTTTCGATCTCGCCCTTCGTCGGAATCAGTCCGGCCTTGTATGCCAAGGACTCGACGAGGCTCGTCTTTCCGCTTCCCTGATGGCCGACGACAGCGACATTGCGGATGTTTTCGGGATTATACATGCTTTTTCTCCTTTGGAAACGCTTACACAAAGTATACAGGAAAAAGTTTCCCGGGAAAAGGGAGAAGCTGGAAAAGGGCCAAGAATCGCAAAAGAGGGCCTTATGCACCAAAGGAAAAGCTACGCGGATATTTTCCTAGGCAAGCGACAAAAGAGGAAATCCGAAAGGCAGTTTGCGGTGAAAAAGCTACTTTTTACCAATATTTGACATTTCTTCCTTTTCTATATAAAAACGATGTTTTATAATATTTTCCGTTGAAAGCGTTTACAACAAAGGAGGCTATGAATGAAAGCAGAGATGGTAGCAGTCATCCTGGCCGGAGGAAGGGGCACCCGTCTCCACTCCCTGACGGCCAAGATTGCGAAGCCTGCAGTCTTTTTCGGCGGGAAATACAGGATTATCGACTTCCCTCTCTCCAATTGCGCCAACTCCGGAATCTCCGCGGTCGGCGTCGCGACGCAGTATGAGTCCACGGCCCTGAACACCTACATCGGAACAGGCAGGAACTGGGGCCTCAACGGAACGGGTGCCCTCACCTCCATCCTGCCACCGAGGGAAACGCCCCAGGGCGCCAGCTGGTATCTGGGAACGGCCGATGCCATCTACCAGAACATCGACTGGCTGGACAAGACGCGCTGCGAGTACGTGGTCATCCTCTCGGGCGATCACATCTACAAGATGGACTATTCCGAGATGCTTGCCTTCCACAAGAAGAATGCCGCCGACGTCACCATCGCCACCATCCGCGTCCCGATGAGCGAGGCCAGCCGCTTTGGCATCGTCTTGACCGACGAGGAGGACAGGATCACGGAGTTCCAGGAAAAGCCCAAGCATCCGAAGTCCGACCTTGCCTCCATGGGCATCTACATCTTCAACTACAAGCTGCTGCGCGAGAGCCTTGTCGCCGACCATGCCCTGGAGAAGTCCAGCCATGACTTCGGCAAGGATATCCTCCCGACCCTGCTCAAGGCCGGAAAGAGACTTTTCGCCTATGCCTTCTCCGGCTATTGGAAGGACGTCGGAACCGTTCATTCCCTCTGGGAGGCCAACATGGACCTTCTCGATCCCGAATGCTCCCTTCGCCTCTATTCCTCGGACTTCAAGATCTATTCCGCCGATACCTTCTCCCGTCCGCAGCTCATCAGCAAGACCGGCTCGGTCGATGATTGCATCGTCAACCAGGGCGCCGTCATCCACGGCAAGTGCATCCATTCCGTCATCTCCAACGAGGTCGTCGTCGAAAAGGGCGCCGTCGTCCAGGATTCGATGATCATGCCCGGTGCCGTCGTCAAGAGCGGCGTCACGGTCAAGAACGCCATCATCGGCGCTTCCGTCGTCGTGGATTCGGACAAGATCGGAACCAAGGACGACATCGTTCTCTACACGGAGGAAGACTAACTATGGCAATCAAGGTTTTAGGTTTGGTCGACTGCTTCAACAGCCCCGAGTTCGGGCCGATGACGAAGCATCGCTCCGTCGCTTCCACCTCCTTCTTGGGAAGATATGCCTTCATCGACTTCCAGCTCTCCAACTTCCTCAACTCTCGCATCCCGTCCATCGGCATTCTCTGCCAGAACCACATCCGTTCGCTCTCCCGCCACGTCGGAAACGGAAACTCCTGGATCAACAACACCAAGATCGGTCAGTTCCAGATCCTCTACGATGAGCCCAACATCTCCAATCCCGGATACAACACCGACGTCGCCGATCTCTTCGAGAACCGCTGGTTCCTCAAGGCCATCAAGCCTGACTATGTCGTCATCGCCCCGCCCTACATGGTCTACAGGGCCGACTTCCAGGCCCTCCTTGCCGACCATATTACATCCGGATCGCGCATCTCCCTCCTCTATACCCACAAGAAGGGACTGAAGAAATCCTTCATCGGCGCCCGCAAGATCTATATCTCCGAAAGGGGCAAGGTCACCCGCATCGAAGTCAACCGCGGCGAGACGGATGAAGGCGATATCTCGATGGGCACCATGATCATGGACTATCCGATGCTGGAGAGCCTGATGGAATATGCCCAGGGCACTTCCGCCTTCTTCTCCCTTTCCGACACGCTCAACCACATCTCGCCTTCCGTCCTCATCCGTGCCGTCCGCCACGAGGGCTATGTCCAGTCCTTCGATTCCCTGAGCAACTACCTGAAGTACTCCCTCGACCTGCTCAACGAGGAAACCTATTCCTCCCTCTTCGACGAGGAATGGCCGATCTATACCAAGTCCTACGACACCGCCCCCGTCCTCTACAAGAAGACCGGCAGTGCCTCCAATTCCTATATCGCCAACGGTTCGATCATCGAGGGCACGGTCGTCAATTCCATCCTCGGCCGTGGCGTCAGGGTCCATAAGGGCGCCGTCATCAAGAACGCCGTCATCGGAAGCGATGCCGTCATCAGCGAGAACATCCACATCGAGAACGCCATCGTCGACAAGGAGGCCCAGGTCCTCCACGTGAAGGAAATCGTCGGCACGCTCGACAACCCGCTCTACATCGCCCAGGGAGACATCGTCTGATGAAAATCCTCCTGGTAACGAGCGAAGCCCTTCCCTATATCAAGTCCGGCGGCCTTGCCGACTTCATCTATTCCTTCGGAAAGGCCCTCAAGGACAAAGGACACGAGGTTTCCGTCATCCTTCCTCTCTACAAGGCCATCCGCGACCGGCATCAAGAAGTCCTGACCGACCTCTACGACACCTATGACTTCAAGATGGACTGGCGCACGCAGGGCTGTGGCGTCTTCCATCACAGGATCGACGACATCGACTTCTACTTCACGGCGATGGACCGCTTCGACCGCGACGGCATGTACGGCTATGGCGACGACAACGAGCGCTTTGCCTGCTTCATGATGGCCGTCAACACCTTCCTCACCCGTCACAACGACTATGACGTCGTCCACTGCAACGACTGGCAGACGGCCGTCCTTCCCCTTCTTCTGCGCTTCAACCCCAAGCCGATCAAGACCATCCTGACCATCCACAACCCCGCCTTCCAGGGCTGGGCATCCAGGGACGACCTGCGCCGCTTCTTCAACCTCCATACCGACTATTACGATTCTGGCCTTGTCCGCATGGGCGATTCCTTCAACTATCTGAAGACAGGCATCATGACGGCGGACAAGATCTCCACCGTCAGCCAGACCCACTGCCAGGAGCTGCTCCATGACCATGACGGCTTTGGCGGAATCGGCGCCGTCCTCGACTGGTGCCGGCACAACGACTTCGTCGGCATCGTCAATGGCCTGGACGTCGACATCTGGGATCCGGCGACGGACGACAAGCTGGCCAGGAACTACACCCTCTACGACTACAAGGTCGGAAAGAGGGCCAACAGGGAGAAGATCCTCAACGACCTCGGCATGTCCACCTCCTTCCGGGGCGCCCTCTATTCCTGCATCACCCGTCTCTCCGGCCAGAAGGGCATCGACAGGCTCATCTCCTGCATGGCCGAGCTGAAGAAGTCGGATTCCCGTCTCATCATCATCGGCACGGGCGACATGGAAAACGAAGTGCTTGCCCACGCCCTCCAGCATCCGGAGGTCTACTTCGTCAAGCGCTACGACGAGAACCTGGCGCATCTTCTCTATGCGGCAAGCGACTACTTCCTCATGCCTTCCTACTTCGAGCCCTGCGGCACGAGCCAGATGATCGCCATGCGCTATGGCACGGTCCCCATCGTCAGCAACGTCGGCGGCCTCAACGACACGGTCAAGGACATCAACCTCGGCTATGAGGCGACGGGCTTCGTCTTCAACAACAACGACCCGACGGCCTACATGAACTGCTTCATCGCCTCTTCCCGCTATTTCTACAATCCGGGCCTGGACAGGCTCATCCAGGAAGGCATGAAGGGCGACTATTCCTGGGCCAGATCGGCGCAAGAGTACATCCATCTCTACGAATCCATCACCTGGAAGTAAATCCGACGGAAATTTCTGTTTACTTTTCAGGCATCGGTCGGTATAATGTTTGGTGCTGTTTGCACCATCGATGCGTTACTAAGTAGAAACGGAGGATAAGACCATGGCAGTACCTTTCAGAAGAACGGGAGTGACCAAGAAGAGAATCAGAAGAGGACATATCGGTCTCACGGCCGTCAACGTCGCCGCCTGCCCCAACTGTGGCGCGACCGTCCGTCCCCATCATGTCTGCCCGAGCTGCGGCTATTACAAGGGCAAGAAGGTCATGGACGTCAAGTCCAACCAGGACTAAGCCTCCGACAATCCCAATAAAAGGCAAGGGCTCGCCAGTCGAGCCCTTTTTCGACTTGGAAAGGAGTGGAAGATGACCTATCTCGAAAGGATTACCTATCTGACCGGACGCTTTCTGGAAGTGTTCCAGTATGCGCTCTACAATGCCTATCGCGTCGCCACCTTCTTCGACGGCATCAAGAACCTCACGGCACAGACGAATACCGAGGAGAACATAAAGGCTCTGGAGAGCATCGCCAGGACTAGGCTTGTCGAAAGCCAGGGCAAGGACGTCGCTTCCCTTGAGAAGGATCTCTTGGGCCATGGCATCGCCGTCAAGAACGAGAAGGAACTCCATGCCCTCTTGCTGAAGCGGAACTACATCGTCTCCTACTTCTTCCTCGACACCGCGCCCGAGCTTGCAAGGGAGGATCCCAGGATCTACGAGAACAAGATCGACGAGCTTCAGGAATACGTCGACAGGGCCATCGACCTCAACACCAGCCTTTCCAAGGCCTTCGACAGGATCCTGGAAAGGGAATACCGGCATTACGGAAGCTAGTCTTCGAAAACGCGTCCCGCTTCCAAGGAGGCGGGATTTTTTGATGGCGTGGGTAAGGAATTTTGGCTTTATTGAGGAGCTTCAGTTTGGAAAAACGTGTTCAAAATACACTTTTCCAAATAGAAAAGGGTATAAAAAATACACATTTCCAAAATTCATTAAACTAAATTAGACGTATTTTACATAAAAAGGTACAAAAGGAATATTTTATCGATTATAATCGATAAAAATGATAAAAGAACGACGATATCTATTCGGAGACATCCCGAAGAGGAACAAGGCGAGAATCCTCAACTTCATTACGAAAAGAATGTGCGCGTTGAAGACTCTAAACTGAAAGGATGTGTCCGATTAGAAAAAAAACAATAAAGAGGAGAAACAAGTATGTCCAAAATCAGAGTAGTTATTTTATCATTGCTCTCTTTAGTGTTTCCGCTCTTGATAGGCGGATGTAATGGGATACAGAAAATAGTCGTCTCATTCAACACTGTCGGGGGCACGTCGGTCGAGCCCCAGAAACTGGAACCCGGTGATCTTGTCACGGAGCGCACCGGAGTCGAGAAGGAGGGATACGTCCTCGATGACTGGTTCTCCGAGGGGAAGGAATGGAACTTCGGCACCCCCCCGTGTACGAGGAAATGATCCTCGTCGCGAACTGGGTCTCCGACACGAGCGTCGTCAACTTCCTCTGCTCGTGCCTCTGCATATGGCATCGGGGAAGGTTTAGAGTTCTCCTTCTGCATCAACGTCGGTGAACTTTCCGGGGATGTGGTTAGTTTATGCTCTCCACAAGACTCGCTTGTTTCCCTTTCTTCGGTCTTAAACTTTTGCCTGATGATAGGGACGGAAGAAGTCTGGTCATTGGTTGTTGGAGGGGTAAGTGATTATGATTGCATTGATTCCTATTACTCCTATACGCTTGCCGGGCTTCCCCTCGAAGTCGTCAACCAGAATATTGGCTCGGAAATCGATGAAAGTTTGCTCGACGGAAATTTCCTTGAGAAAATAATGAATTTTGACCCAGAAATCTGGAAACTCGAGGATGTTGACTTTAGTACTGGAAAATACCCTTCCCTCAGGGGAAAACCGTTCGAGGACTTCGAACGACTGAAAAACAACTCTGTCGATATCGAAACTCTTTTCGAAATCATGGAGGAATGGCCAGTAGAAGAGGCATAACTTCTTTTTCCCTAAATTGTGACGTCATTTGTCCCATGGATTGGCTTGTTTCGCTTAATCCATGGGACTTTTTGGGCTATAATCATTTGCGGAGATTTCTATGCCGGATTTTGCATCGGAAGTTTTGGCCTTGAGACGTATTCTCGGCCAGAGGAAGACCTATCGTGAGACGATCTTCCGCATCATCGCCATGGAGAAGATTTCGCCGTCTTCGGTCAAGGAACTGAAGAGGAACGTCTTTGCCGTCCTTCGGCGCTATTTCTCATTGTCTTTTGAAGTGGATTCCCTTTTCCCCAACTATGCCAAGGACAGCGACGAACGATATCTTGCCTTGGTGACGCTTTATCAATTGAGGCATCGCAAGGACATCGAAAAGGAGCAGGTCAAGTCCTGCTACTATTCGACTTACTTCTCGATGCGTCTTGCTGGGGATTGCGATGCTTCCTATGCCAAGCTGGAACAGGCTTCTTCAAAGCCCTTTGCCATACCCGAATCTTTGAAGAAGAAACCCTATACCTACAATTCCATCGTCCTGGAAATGCCAGACTTCCTTTTAAGGGATCTTGTCTTTGCCTATGGACCGCAGAAGACCAAGGAGATTGCCCTTTCCTTAAGGGAGATGCCTTCAGCCACCTTGGTCCGCAATCGTTTCCTTGCGGACAAGGAAGGAATCCCGGGAGCCAAGGAAATCCTTACGGACAAGGACACGCTCTACCTTCTTGGAAAGGAAACCGAAGGAAGGGAAAAGGAAGCCATCCGCAAAGGCACTTTCCATCCTCTGGAACTTCTCAAGGGCCTTGCCGCATCCGTCCTTCCGGACTTCTTCGTCGAGATGGATTGCCTCCTTCTTAACCAGAGGCTTCCCTTCTTCGCTTGCTATCTGGCTTCTTTATACAAGGACCTTCCGGGTCTGAGGATTGCCCCGGTCTTCTCCAAGGAGGAAAGCTATCGCGCGGCCATCGACACGATCTGCACTCTCAAGGCCAAGGAGAAGATTCATCCGCTTCTATGCGAGAAGGACTTGGTCAAGACATACTTCCCCTATGATTCGATGGATGTCGTCGTCCAGCAGGGCACGGACATCGGTATCGGCAAGATCGGCATGCGTCCGGATATCCTCCCTGACCTCAAGGAAAAGGACATGGTGGATTCCTGCCATCGACAGACGCAGGAACTTCTTGCCGCTTCCGACTTCGTCAAGAAGGATGGCTATCTTCTGTTCATCAATTCGGGCTTGACCATGATTGAGACAAGGGATGTCAAGGAATCCTTCCTATCCCTGCGAAAGAACTTCGCCTTCGTTTCCGATTCCCGCCTTCTTCCTGGCCAGTATCGGACGGAGGGCGGCTACTATTGCCTATTCAGGAGGGAAAGATGAAGAGCATATACAGTTTCTCCTATCCGGAGCTTGAGAGCGAAATGCTCGCCCTCGGACAGTCCAAGTTCCGCGCCAAGCAGATCTATGCCTGGCTCTACAAGAGGGATGTCACGTCCTTCGACGAGATGACGGACATCTCCAAGGCCTTCCGGGAAGAGCTGAAGTCCCGCTATGACTTCTACGTTCCCGAATGCACCGTCCGTCAGGAATCCAAGGACGGGACGGTCAAGAGCCTTTTCAGGATGCGCGATGGGGAAGAGGTCGAAAGTGTCCTCATGCACTATGTCTATGGCTATGCCGTCTGTGTCTCCAGCCAGGTCGGCTGCAACATGGGCTGTGCCTTCTGCGCCTCGGGCCTTCTCAAGAAGAAGCGAAACCTCACGGCTGAGGAAATGCTCGGCCAGGTCCTTTCCTATGACCGCTATCTGAAGGCGAAGGACGAGAACCTCCGCGTCAGCCACGTGGTCGTGATGGGAACGGGCGAACCCTTCGACAACTACGACAACGTCATCTCCTTCATCCGAAACGTCAATTCGCCTTTCGGCTTGGATATCGGTGCCCGTCATATCACCGTCTCGACCTGCGGCGTCGTGCCGGGAATACTCCGCTATGGAAAGGAAGGCCTCCAGGTCAACCTTGCCATCTCCCTCCATGCCCCCGACAACGAAAGAAGAAACAGGATCATGCCGATAAACAAGGCCTATCCCTTGGAGGAGCTCATTCCTGCCGTCATCCAGTACTACAAGGATTCCGGCGGAAGAAGGTGCACCTTCGAGTATGTCATGATCAAGGACTTCAACGATTCCATCGCCGATGCCAAGAAGCTCTACGATCTCATCTATCCGACCCACGGCTTCGTCAACCTCATCCCCCTCAATCCCGTCAAGGAGAAGGGACTGCTTAGAAGCGAGGACGAGAAGATCGATGCCTTCCATCGCTACCTCCTCTCCAAGGGCATCAAGTCGACGATTCGCAAGGAATTCGGAAGCGACATCGATGCCGCCTGCGGACAACTGAGGGCCAAGTATGCAAGAAAATGAGAAAAGACGCCGGTTCTCCTGCCTGAGCGACATCGGGACCGCCAGGAAGAACAACGAGGATGCCGCCTATGCCGCCAATAGCCAGTACGGCGCCCTTTTGGTCGTTGCCGACGGAATGGGCGGACACAGGAAGGGCGAGATGGCAAGCAAGATCGTCGTCGACGAGCTTTCCATCGACTTTGCCGCCTCCAGGCGTGCCTTCGGACCCGAACGGGCATTGAAGTTCCTCCGCAAGGGGCTGAAGAAGGCCAACAAGAGAATCTACAAGCTCTCCCTTTCCGGGGATGACTACAAGGAGATGGGGACGACGGCCGTCTGCGCCTTCATCACGCCGGAGAAGACGATCGTCTGCAATATCGGCGACAGTCGCTGCTATACCTACTCCAGGAAGAAAGGCCTTGTCCGCATCACGACCGACCAGACCTATGTCGAGCTCCTCTTCGAGACGGGCAAGATCACCAAGAGCGAGATGAAGACCCATCCCCAAAGGAACCTTCTCATCAATGCCGTCGGCATCAATCCCGACCTCAACGAAATCCAGGAGAGGACGGTCGCCAATGCCGACTACGACATCCTCCTTCTTTGTTCCGATGGCCTCTACAATGCCGTCTCCGAGGAGAAGATCGCCGAGATCCTTTCATCCTTCGAGGAGGCGCCGACTCTGAGCCATAGGCTCATCCAGGAAGCCTTGGCCAACAAGGGCACGGACAACATCGCCGTTTCCCTTTGGGAGAACATCTAAATGGACGAGCACGATAGGACAAACGAGATCGTCGACGACCGCTACAAGATCCTATGCCAATTGGGATCGGGCGGCATGGCCATCGTCTACAAGGCCCACGACCTCATCACCGACAAGGACGTCGCCCTGAAGATGATGCGCCGGGAAACGGCGGCCGACAAGGCAAACCTCGCCCGTTTCGAGCGGGAAGCCAGGGCCGCGGCAAGTCTCAACCACCAGAACATCGTCAAGGTCCTCAACGTCGGTTCCTATCGCGGCCTTCCCTACATCGTCAACGAGTTCGTCAACGGACAGACCTTGAAGGAAATCCTCGACGTCCGCGGGAAGTTCTCCTTCCTCGAGGCCTGCGACATCATGTACCAGCTCTGCTCCGCCGTCATGTATGCCCATCAGCATGGCGTCATCCACCGGGACATCAAGCCGCAGAACATCTATCTGACGAAGGACGGGACGATCAAGCTTGGCGACTTTGGCATCGCCATCTTCCAGAATGCCAGCCACGTCACCCAGAAGCAGGTCGTCATCGGCTCGGTCCACTATCTTGCCCCGGAGGTCGGACAGGGCAATCCCGCCACGGAAAGAAGCGACATCTATTCGATGGGCATCACCTTCTTCGAATTGATTACCTCACGTGTTCCCTTCGATAGCGCCAGCAACCTCACCGTCGCCGTGATGCACATCAAGGAGAAGTTCCCCTCCATCAAGAAGTTCAACCCGAAGACGCCACCCTGCATCGAGCAGATCATATACAAATGCTGCGAGAAGGAACCGATGGACCGCTACAATTCCGTCGAGGAACTGCGCCGGGAAATCGAGAAGATCCTGAAGAACCCTTCCCTTCTGGAACGGAAGGCCGGTCTTTTCTATCGTCTCTTCCACCGCAGCTCCCTTGTCGACTACGAGGAGAAGAAGGACATCCGCGCCAAGAAGAAGGCCCTGAAGAAGGCCGCCAGGGAAGTCCGAAAGAACAAGGATGCCTAGATACCTGGTCCTTTCTTCCTCCTCGCAAGGCTATGCCCTCCTTCCGGAAGAGGCCGGCGAGCTTTTGCTGAGCCACAAGCGCGGCAAGGTCACCTATCGGGACGAGGGCATCGTCATCGGCGATGTCGTCGAGCTGGACAAGGACGGCTTCATCAGCAAGATCCTTCCTAGGAAGAGCTATCTGCCTCGGCCCCGGCTAGCCAACGCCGACGAGGTCCTTGTCATCTGCTCCCTGAAGAAACCATCCTTTTCCTCCTATCTCCTCGACAAGTTCCTTTCCATGGTCAACTTCTGCGGCATCCATGCGGCCATCCTGGTCAACAAGTGCGACCTCGCAAGCAAAGCGGAATTGAAAGAGGCAAGGGAAAACCTTTCCTACTATGAAAGACTTGGCTATCCCGTTTTCTTCCTGTCTTCCGTTGATACGACGCTTTTCGACTATCCGAAACTGGAAGCCTATCTCGGAAAGAAGAAGGTCGCCTTCATGGGTCAGACGGGCGTCGGGAAGTCGACGCTCCTCAATACCTTGGACCCGACGTTGAAAAGACGGGTCGATGCGCTCTATCCTGATGTCGACAGGGGAAGGCATACGACAAAGGAGACGGTCCTCATTCCCTTTCGGGAGGGCTATCTCTATGACACGCCGGGCTTCTCCGACTTCCAGATCGTCGACATGAACGTGGTGGAGCTGGCGACGTTCTTCCCGGGATTCGAGTCCCTCTTCCAGGACTGTCCGTTCGTCGACTGCCTGCATCTTTCCTCTTCCAAGAACTGCGCCATCGTCAAGGCCGTCGCGGAAGGAAGGATTCCCAAATGGTGCTACGAGGACTATTGCAAGATACACGAGGAAGTAAAGGAGGCAAGCAAATGGAAAAAGAGGCGCTGATCCGTCCGAGCCTTCTGGCGGCGGACTTCCTGCACCTGAAGAAGGACATGGATGGCCTTGTCCGGTCGAAGACAAGGTTCGTCCACTTCGACGTCATGGACGGCAACTTCGTCGAGGACATCTCCTTCGGCGAGCATCTTTTCCTTCCCCTCTTCGAAAGATACCACAAAAAGATCGGCTTCGACGTCCATCTGATGGTCCAGAATCCCCTTCGCCATCTGGAACGCTTCTATGCCCTTGGGGCAAGGGAGATCTCGGTCCACTACGAGACGATCTCCGACTGTCTTCCCGCGCTCGAACGCTTCAAGAGGGCGCACGAGGATCTCCGTCTTGGCATTGCCTTCTCGCCGGAGACGAAGACGAGTTTGGTGATGCCGCTTCAGTCCTTGGCGGACTTCTTCCTTGTCATGTCCGTCGTCCCGGGAAAGGGCGGACAGAGCTTCATTCCCGAATCCCTGGAGAAGATCGCAATGCTTGACTACTTCCGCAAGAGCAACGCCCTCTCCTTCGAGATCATGGTCGATGGCGGCATCAACGAAAGGACCGGTCGGGAATGCCTTCGCAAGGGGGCGGACATCCTCATCGCCGGGTCGAGCTATTTCAGGAGCGAGGACAAGGAAGCCTTCGTCGACTCTCTCCATCGAAGCCTTGCCGATGGTACAATAGAGTAAATCCGCCTGGATATATCGAGGAAAGACAGCATGGAACAGTTTCTCCCCTGGGCAAGCGGCCTCCTGGTTGCCAGTTTCGCCCTTGCCATTGCCTACTTCGTCCTTCTTGCCTACGGCAATTCGCTTTTGCTGAAGGAGGAAAGGAACCATTTCCGCAACTCCTTTCCCTATGAGTTCTACAAGGACCTCCCCCTCTCCTATCGCCTTCTCCTCTATGGCGTCCTTGCCCTGGACATCCTTTCCCTTGCCTTGGGCATGGCCTTCTTCTTCCTCTACCTGGATTCGACCTATGCCCTGGCAATCCTCTTCTTCCTTGTCGTCTCCGCCTTTGCCATGCTGATTTCCAACATCCTGCCCCTGAGCCACTACAAGGGCCACATCATTGCTGCCTTGTGCGGCTTTGCCTTCTTCTCCCTGGGATCGATCCTCTTTGCCTTCATCACCCTCATTCCCGGGGGATTGATCCTGCAAAGCCACATGTCCGTCCCCATCGTCGTCCTTGTCGGCGTTCTGGGCTTCCTTTCCTTCTTTGCCCTCTTCAACCCGAAGCTGAAGAACTGGGCCAGGCTTGACAGGACGGAGGAAAACGGGGCGACCTACTACGTCAAGCCGAAGGTCAACTTCCTCTCCCTCTACGAATGGATCTATTTGGCCTTGTTGAACCTGACGGGCTTCCTTCTCTTCCTCGACATCATCGTCACCCAAGGCGTGACCTATACGCTCTAGACAAACAAAAAGAGGGTAGCCCCCCTCTTTTTTTCGATGCAAACGAAAAGCCCCTTGGAAGGGGCTCGTTTTGGCGCTTAGGCGGCAGTGGCTTCGGCAGCGGCCTTCTTCGCCTCAGCCTTCTTGGCGTTCTTGCGAAGCGTCCTCATGGCCGAAGTGGAGATGCGGACACGGGTCTTCTTGCCATCGACGATGATGGTGGTGTTCTGCAGGTTGACGTTCCATCTCCTGCGGGTATGTCTCATCGAGTGGGAGACATTGCTTCCGGACATCGGTCCCTTGCCAGTGAGCGGGCACTTTCTTGACATCTCTCTATCCTCCTTCAAATTATATGCATGCGCCTGAAAAAACGTGCTCGATAAAGATAACATAGAATGCGGATGGATTCAAGCTCTTTCGTTTCTTGGCTTCCGTTTATAAATATGATAAGGCATAGGCCCAAAGGAAAGAACGGCTTGGAACGTGTCGGATTCCAGAGAGGACGGACGTGAATCCGTCAAATGGAAAGTGTGCAACGAATAAAGGGAATGAAAGCGTTAATGAACGAGCAAATGAGCAAAAAATGAGCATTCAAGCATTTTAACATGCAAAAAATGCTCAAAACCTGCATAAAACGATTTACAAACATGAGCAATCTACCTATAATGTTGCCGTTAATAGGAGGTTTTCTCACATGGACGAGAACCAGAAACTGAAGGCTAGTCAAGACCTCGCCGAACTGATCGAGCGCGTCAGGAAGGCCCAGCAGGTCTACGCCACTTTCCCGCAGGAAAAGGTCGATGCCATCTTCAAGGCAGCCGCCATTGCCGCCAACAAGGAGCGTATTCCCCTTGCCAAGGAAGCCGTTGCCGAGACGGGCATGGGCGTCATCGAGGACAAGGTCATCAAGAACCATTTCGCCAGCGAATATATCTACAATGCCTATAAGGATGCCAAGACCTGTGGCGTCATCGAGGACAACGAGGACATGGGCTATGAGAGAATTGCCGAGCCTCTGGGTGTCCTTGCCGGCATCGTCCCGACGACGAACCCGACCGCCACGGCCATCTTCAAGTCGCTTCTCGCCCTGAAGACCCGCAACGGCATCATCTTCTCGCCCCATCCGAGAGCCAAGGGCTGCACGATCCACGCCGCCAAGGTCGTTCTCGACGCTGCCGTCAAGGCCGGCGCCCCGGAGGACATCATCGCCTGGATCGAGACGCCTTCCATCGAGCTTTCCAACCAGCTCATGAAGTCCTGCGACTGCATCCTTGCCACGGGCGGCCCGGGCATGGTCACGGCTGCTTATTCTTCCGGCAAGCCCGCGATCGGCGTCGGACCTGGCAATGCCCCGACCATCATCGACACGACGGCCGACATCAAGATGGCCGTCAGCTCCATCATCCACTCCAAGACGTTCGACAACGGCATGATCTGCGCTTCCGAGCAGTCCGTCATCGCCCTGAAGGATGTCTATGATGCCGTCAAGGAGGAATTCGCCTACAGGGGTTGCTACTTCCTCAAGCACGACGAGCTCAACAAGGTCCGCAAGACCGTCATCATCAATGGCGCCGTCAATGCCAAGATCGTCGGCCAGAAGGCCGCGACGATTGCCCGCATGGCCGGTGTCGAGGTTCCCGAGGACACGAAGATCCTCATCGGCGAAGTCGAGAAGACCGACAAGAGCGAGGAATTCGCCCACGAGAAGCTCTCTCCCGTCCTTGCCCTCTACAAGGCCGAGGATTTCGAGGATGCCCTGAACAAGGCCGATCAGCTCGTCAAGGACGGCGGCTATGGCCACACGGCCGACCTCTATGCCGACGAGAGGCTTGGCAAGGCACACATCGACGAATTCGCCCTCCGCATGAAGGCCTGCCGTATCCTTATCAATACGCCTTCCTCCCTGGGTGGCATCGGCGATCTCTACAACTTCATGCTCCTTCCTTCCCTGACCCTCGGCTGCGGTTCCTGGGGCGGCAACTCCGTCTCCGAGAACGTCGGAATCAAGCAGCTTTTGAACGTCAAGACGGTTGCAAAAAGGAGAGAGAACATGCTTTGGTTCAGAACGCCCAGCAAGATCTTCTTCAAGCCTGGCTGCCTCAGCAAGGCCCTGGAGGAGCTTCATACGGTCTATGAGAGGAAGAGAGTCCTCATCGTCACCGATTCCTTCCTTGCCGAAAGCGGCTTCGCCAAGAAGCTGACCGACATCCTGGATGGCTTTGGCATCATGACCGAGGTCTTCTCCGATGTCGCTCCCGATCCGACCCTTGCCTGTGCCGAGGAAGGTGCCAGCCTCTGCCGCTCCTTCAAGCCGGACTGCATCATCGCCCTCGGCGGCGGTTCCCCGATGGATGCCGCAAAGATCATGTGGGTCCTCTACGAGCATCCCGAGGCCGACTTCTCCGACATGGCCATGGACTTCGTCGACATCCGCAAGAGAATCGTTCGCTTCCCGAAGATGGGCACGAAGGCGATGCTCGTCTGCGTCCCGACCACGGCCGGAACGGGATCGGAGGTCACGCCTTTTGCCATCATCACCGACCAGAGGGACGGAACGAAGTACCCGATCACCGACTACGAGCTCCTTCCCAACATGGCCATCATCGACAGCGACCTCATGCTCAACATCCCCAAGGGCCTGACCAGGGCTTCGGGTATCGACGCCCTCACCCACTGCATGGAGGCCTATGCTTCCATGTATGCCACCTCCTTCACCGATGGCCTTGCCAAGGAAGCCATCAAGGAAATCTTCGAATACCTGCCTAGGGCCTACCACAACCTCGGAAACGATCCGGAGGCCAGGGAACACATGGCCCATGCCGCCACGATCGCCGGTATCGCCTTCGCAAACGCCTTCCTCGGAATCGACCACTCCCTCGGACACAAGCTCGGTGCCTATCATCACCTCCCCCACGGCGTCTGCGTCTCCCTCATGCTCAACGAGGTCATGAAGTTCAATTCCGGCGAGGTCCCGACGAAGATGGGAACCTTCCCGCAGTACAAGTATCCGCACACGCTGAGAAGGTATGCCGAGATTGCCGAAATGCTCGGACTGACCGGAAAGAGCGACGAGGAGAAGCTGAAGAAGCTGCTCGACAAGGTCGTCGCCCTCAAGAAGGACATCGAGCTTCCTCTTACCATCAAGGAAGCCGGCGTCGACGAAGGCAAGTTCCTCGAGAGTCTCGACGAGATGAGCGAGGCCGCCTTCAACGACCAGTGCACGGGAGCCAACCCGAGATATCCCCTTATCTCCGAAATGAAGGATCTCTATCTGAGAGCCTATTACGGAGAAAAGGAATATAATAAGAAGTACGGTAAGAAGAACTAAAGGAGGCACTTATGGCCAAGAAGGAATTAACCGATTTGGGAGAGCTGATCTTAACCCACCACAACAAGAAGATCTACAGGAAGGACCACGTCATCACCAAGGTCTTCGACCACAAGTTCTATCCTGCCAGCACCGTCATCCGTGAAGCCATGAATCAGGAATACGCCAGGGAGGAAGGCTTCCTCGCCCCGAAGGTCTACGAGGTCTTCCCCATCGGCAAGGATTGGGCCATCGCCTCCGAGGAAATCGAAGGCAAGACGCTTGCCCAGATCATGACGGAGAATCCGAAGGACGTCAAGAAGTGCATCCAGCTCCTCGTCAAGGTCCAGCTCGACCTGCTTTCCCACATCTCCTCCAACCTCAAGCTTCCCAAGCTGAAGGACAAGCTCAACAACTACATCACCAATTCCGGACTCGATGCCTCCACCCGCTATGAGCTCCATGCCCGTCTCGAGAGGATGCCCAACCACTACAAGGTCTGCCACGGCGACCTTGCCCCGCACAACATCATCGTCTCCGGCGACAAGCTCTACATCCTCGACTGGGCCCACTGCACCAGGGGAAATGCCTCCGCCGATGCGGCCATGACCTACCTCCTCTTCCTCCTCGAGGGACACGAAAAGGGGGCCGAGACCTACCTCAAGGAGTTCTGCAAGAAGTCGGACATCGCCATCCAGTACGTCCAGCAGTGGATCAGCGTCGTCTCCGCGACGAAGCTCATCTCCACGACCGACGAGGAGAAGCGGGCCATGCTCCTTCGCAACCTCAACGTCGTCGAGTACTATTGATCCTTCGACAGCGCCAATCAAAAACCACGGCTTCGGCCGTGGTTTTTCGTATGCGATGCTTCTTTCGGAATCAGTCTTCCAAATAGATGCTTCTAAGCCGTTCCTGTTCCTCGTTTGAGAAATGGAGCCTGTCCCTTCGGTAGGCGTCAAAGCCGTTGAAATCCTTTTCGATCGTCTTCATTGCCGCCATGAGCCAGTTTTCCTCCACCCCGGCAAGCATCACCGCGGAAGAAAGAAGGGGATCCTTGACGCCGGCAAGGGAGAGCTCCTCATATCGCTTCGACTTCTTTTCCTTGACGCTGTCATTCGTCAGGAGATAGTCCTCGATAATCGTCTGGTCGTCGACGCCCAAGGTCTTCAAAAGGAGATAGGCGGCAATCCCGGCCCTGTCCTTCCCGTCGGCACAATGGAAGAGGACGGCGCCCTTTCCTTCGGCCTCCAATACGAGATGGAGGAATTTGGAATAGCCCTCCTGTCCCAG
This sequence comes from uncultured Bacillota bacterium, assembly GCA_949282275.1. Classification (GTDB taxonomy): domain Bacteria; phylum Bacillota_I; class Bacilli_A; order RFN20; family CAG-288; genus Enterosoma. The sequence continues at coordinate 47,662 of CASDOO010000035.1, forward strand.
GGCGGAGGAGACGTAGTTTCGATAGCTCTTCTCCATGCCCTTCTTGGCATCGCCGTTCTCGGAGAGACAGTAGATGAAGTCGAAGAGCGTCAGCATCCTCTTCTTCGTGATGCCATAGGTCTCATGCGGTGGCGGGACCTTTCCCATGTTGTGGTCGTTGGTGATGGAGAGGTTGACGATCCGACAGCCCGGGATAGGGACTTCCGGCCGGCTTGTCCTTTCCGACTCGTTGCGGAAATCGATGTCGTAGATGGCGTGGTATTTTCCGGAGAGCGTGTCCACGTCCTTTTTCGTCAGGCGGTAGAGGCAGTCCGTCCGGATGAGGAGGTTCTTCCTTATCCTTCTTCCGTCCATGGTCCTCAGTCCGCCAAGATCCCTCGTGTTGAGTGTTCCTTCGAGATGAATTGTTCTGTTTTCCATGGTTGAATTATAAGACAGAAAGGATGGATTTCGAAGGACGTCCCAAAGGAAAGGCGTTTCCGGGTCATCGATTGCTTCCTTCGTCATGGGATGGTCTTCCTGTCATGCTGATTTGCTGGCAAGGCGCCTTTGCCGGATTCTCGGAAATCGTTGAATCAACTGTTCTTTCGGTCTTTCCTTTTCTCGAAGAACTGGATTGGGAAATCTTCCCGCAACATATCATGTATCGTCTTCTGGAAGCTTCTTAGATCCTCTCGGAATTCGAAATGATACCACGCCAGGAAGACCAGGTTCATTCCGCCGCAATAGAACGAGAGAACATAGTCGAGTCTGTCGATGTTGAAAAGAAAGTCCCAATAGACTTCGCCCATCATCGATTCGTCCGAGCCGGAATGGTATTCCTCGCCTTATGGCAACTATTGGCACATCCGGGCCAACGAGAAGGACTACGAATGTGTCCACATCGATGTCGATGACACGGACCCGAGCCTTTCGACAACGGGCGAGAAAGCAACGACGGACACTTCCATTCTCATTGGCAAGTATCGCGAGAATGGCGATGCGACAAAGCACGTCTACTATTTCAAGGGAGACGACGGCTATGCCATGATGGGAAATATTGGCCTGAACAACGTCTCGACTGAAGGCTTCATCGGTGCCTATTGGAATTGGGAGGAATCCGGATTTGCCGATCCGTTCGGCCAGCTTTCCGTGGAGGATTTCGTCTCGGAAGGCCAGGACGAAGAGGGAAACTACGTCATCCGCTATGATCTGACCGATGAGGAAAAGGCGGTTCCGAATGGCGAGGAAATGACGTTGGGCTATGCCTTGGGAAATCTCGCCATAGGGATGAACACGGATGCGCCGATCACGTCCGTGGTCCTGAAGACGGACGGGACACGGATCACGAAAGTCCAGCTCATCATGGAGGCGACCTTTTTGGAAGAAAATTTCTTCGGTGAGTTGACCAAGAATTACAGTTATGCCCTCTATGACTTCGATGTCCTTGCCCTAGGCGATGCGGTGACGGTCTACGACGGTACGGAAATCGAGCTTCCCAAGGCCGATCCCGATCTGGAGACGGCTTTGTCCACCCTCCGCTCCGAAACGTTCACGGAGACGAATGTCGTCTATCAGCTGATGACGCCCTATGACCAGGAAAGCTTCGAATATCTTCCTGCCAGCTATTGGGAGCCGACAAGCTATTCCGCCACGGAAAAAGGCGAGACGAATTTTGCTACCAGCGTCTATTCCTTCACGCATGGCTATGGAGGAATGGTCCTCGAGAGCCGCTTCAACTATCTTTGGGATCAGAAAGAAGACCTCATCCAGCCGCTCAAGGAAATCGGGGGCAAGAATTATCCGACCGCTGCGCCCTTTGCATCCGACACGTCGGGCTTCTATGTCACTCCCAATCTCTCCATGTCAGCCTCTTTCTTCGAAAAGGTCAGTGACGGCGTCTATCGATACGATGGAAACAAGTGGATGCTCGACTATCCTGTAGACAACTATTCCTACTATTTGACGGCATACGATGGCGTTCCCGTCGAGGAAATGACGGTGACATTGACGGATGATGGCATGACCGTCGAGGTCGACAGCGGCGGCTACTATCGCATGGAGGCAACCTACAATCTTGTCGGGACGACAGAAGACCCCGTCGACGCGGAGACGATCGAAGAAAGCACGGACAGCCTTAGCTGGAAAGACATGGTCGATCCTTACTACTACGAGACCTTTGCGGCGGCAGGATGGACGGACGATATCGTCAATATCTTCCCGACCCTGGGCGGCGACTATATCTGCGACCTTGCCTACTACGATGGCCAATCGGCGGGCTTCATGTATATGTGCCAGTATCCGGGCGAGAGCACTGCTGACGCCATGGACGCAATTACCGACCAGTATACTCAGCGCGTGAAGAAGGACCCGAAATGGTCTGCTCCTGTCGGGAGTTTGGTGAATAAGGTCTTTACCAGTGACTATCAAGATCCTGTTACGATTACCGATGCCGAAGGCGTAACGAAAACATATAATGTATCCATGACATACTCCGCAAAGAACATGGAAGGTCAATACGTCTTTACCATTCTTCCACGGTTGACGGAAGTTGCCTAAAATAACCAGCAAAAAGGCCTTCCCGATAGACACGAGAAGGCTTTTTGTTTTCAATTCAGGCCGAAGTAGACGGCAAGAAGGACGACGATGACCACGGGGTCGATCCAGAGCATGTTGAGATATGCCGAGTTCGATGAGTCGATGGCGTAGGCGATGGAGAAGAAGCCTTCGATCAGAATCAATGCGGCGAGGAGGAAGAAGAGGACGATGTTGACCTTGTTCATCGTCAGGTGGCGAAAGGCCTTGCCGATTTCCTGAGCCTCGAATGGGGAAGGTTCTTCTCTATTCTCTTGGATTGCCTGAAGTCGTTCGATGGGAATGCCAGTTGGCTTGGCGATTCGGCTGATCGGTGTCCTCGTCTTGGCAAGCTTTTCAGACAGTTTCAAGTTTTTTCCCTTTCCTTTCTTTCCTTTCTTTATACCAAAAAAGGGAACAAGGACTATTTTAAAGAGAAAGAGATGGCTGCATGGAAAGGGGGTCTCGGAAGGATATGAAAAAAGAGGCCGAAGCCTCTTGTCGGAATCGATGTCAGTTGCCCTTGAACTTATTCCTCAGCCAGGAGAAGACGCCTTGCGGCTTTCTTCCCTCCGCCTCGTCGAACTGGCGGATGAGTTCCTTCTCCTCGCTATTGAGGGACTTGGGGAAGACGACCTTGATCGTCACGTATTGGCTTCCGGTCTTTCCGCTAGGAAGCGTGACGCCCATGTCCGCCATCTTGAGGACGGTGTTTGGCTGGGTGCAGGGCGGGACGTTGAGGTCGACATCGCCCTTGACTGTCTTGACCGTGACGCTGGCGCCAAGAAGCGCATCGGCCAGGGATACCTCGACGCTGGTGTAGATGTCGGCACCTTTCCTTTCGAAGATCTGGCTCTTGCTGACCTGGACGATGAGGATGAGGTCGCCGTTGGGACCGCCGTTGACGCCGGCATCGCCCTTTCCAGCAATGCGGATCATGTCATTGTCGTCGACGCCCTTGGGGATATTGACGGTGATGGTTTCCGATACCCGGACACGGCCTTGGCCATGGCAGGTATTGCACTTGTTCTTCACGCGCTTTCCGCTGCCGCCGCAGTCGGGACAGACGCCTTCCGACTCCATCATGCCGAAGATGGTCTGTCTTCTCGTCCGGACCCTTCCTGTTCCATGGCAGGTCGAGCAATTGACGATGTCCTGCGGGGACTTGGCGCCGCTGCCGTGGCAATCCGGGCAGGTCTTGACGTAGTCGAGCGGGATGTCGACCTTGGTGCCGTTGACGGCCTGATCGAAGGACAGCTTGATCGTGACCTTCCTGTCGGCGCCGCGGTGCGGGACGTTCGAGCGCCTTCCGCCTGTGCGGGCACCGCCGCCGAAGAACTGGCTGAAGATATCATTAATGTCTCCGAAGTCCGCCTCGGAGAAGCCGCCGAAACCATTGAAGCCGTTCTGGAAGCCATTGGCGCCATTGTTGTCGAAGGCGGCATGGCCGAACTGGTCGTACTGCTGTCTCTTTTGCGGATCCTTGAGGACTTCGTATGCCTCACTCACTTCCTTGAACTTTTCCGGTGCATCCGGAGAATGGTTCAGGTCGGGATGGTATTTCTTGGCAAGGGCTCTGTAGGCTTTCTGGATTTGGTCCGGCGTTGCATTCTTGTCCACGCCAAGAACTTCGTAGTAGTCTCTTTTTTCTGCCACTTGAACACCTCCATGCGATAAGAAGCCCGGTCATAAGGCCGGGCTTCCTCATAACGGCTTACTTGTTTTCGTCGTCCTTCTTCTCGGTGAAGGTGGCATCGACGACATGCGGATCCTTCTCCTCGGTGCTCTGCTGGGCATTGTCTCCGGCAGTCTGGCTGGAGGCATTCGCCTGGGCCTGGGCATTGGCCTGGTAGACGGCATTGGCGGCCTGCTGGAGCTGGGCGATCTTGCTGCGGACGGCCTCGAGGTCGTTCTTGTCGAGGGCTTCCTTGATCTCGTCGCGAATCTTGGTGGCCTGGTTCTTCGTGTTCTCGTCGATCGGATGCTCCTTGTCGTTGATCTGGCGGTCGATCGTGTCGATCAGCTGCTGTGCCTCGTTGCGGGTGTCGGCATCCTGCTTTCTCTTGTCATCGGCTTCCTTGTTGGCCTCGGCTTCCTTGACCATGCGATCGATTTCGTCCTTGGAGAGACCGGAGGAGTTGGAGATGGTGATGTGCTGCTCCTTGTTCGTGTCGAGGTCCTTGGCGGAAACGGAGACGATGCCGTTGACGTCGATGGAGAAGGTGACCTGGATGCGGGGCTCGCCGCGTCTGGCCGGACGGATTCCCTCGAGCTTGAAGCGACCGAGGAACTTGTTGTCGGCAGCCATCGGACGCTCGCCCTGGAAGACCTGGATCTCGACGCCGGGCTGATTGTCCTCGGCCGTGGAGAAGGTCTGGGCACGGGTGACGGGGATGGTGGTGTTCCTGGGGATGAGAGGGGTCATGACGCCACCGAGGGTCTCGATGCCGAGGGTAAGAGGCGTGACATCCAGAAGGACGACGTCGTTGATGTCGCCGCGGATGACACCGCCCTGAATGGCAGCGCCGATGGAGACAGCCTCATCGGGGTTGACCGACTGGGCCGGCTTCTTTCCGTTGTTGAGACGGGTGACGAGGTCGATGACGGCAGGCATTCTGGTGGAACCACCGACGAGGATGATCTCGTTGAGGTCGCTGACGGAGAGCTTGGCATCGCTAAGGGCGGTGTTGAAGGGCTTGATGCAGCGGTCGATGAGGTCCGCGGTCAGGTCCTGGAACTTGGCACGGGTGAGGGTGGTCTCGAAGTTGACAGGGGCGCCATCCTTGAAGCCGATGTAAGGAAGGGAGATGATGGTCTGGGTCTGGCTGGAGAGGTTGATCTTGGCCTTCTCGGCTTCGTCGCGGAGTCTCTGGAGGGTCGGACGATCCTTCGGGTTGTTCTCGTCGATGTAGATGCCGCACTGGCTGCTGATTTCCTGGCGGAGCCAATCCATGATGTGGTGGTCCCAGTCATCGCCGCCGAGGTTCGTGTCGCCGGAAGTGGAGAGGACCTCGAAGGTGCCATCGCCGATATCGAGGATGGAGACATCCAAGGTTCCGCCGCCGAGATCGAAGACGAGGATCTTTCCGGACTTCTTGCTGTCCATGCCGTAGGCAAGGGCCGCGGCCGTCGGTTCGGAGATGACGCGGACGACATCCAATCCGGCAATGGTGCCGGCGTTCTTCGTCGCCTGTCTCTGGTCATCGTTGAAATAGGCAGGGCAGGTGATGACGGCCTTCTTGACGCTCTGGCCAAGATAGCTTTCGGCGTAGGACTTCATGAAGGAGAGGATCTTTGCGGAAATCTCTTCCGGAGTGAAATCCTTGTTGACGCAATTGATATGGACGGTCTCGCGGGTTCCCATCTTTCTCTTGATGGAATAGACGGTGTCGGGATTGGTCAGGAGCATTCTCTTGGCGGCATTGCCGACGATGATCTCGCCGTCTGCCTTGAAGGAGACGACGGAGGGGCAGGTGTTGGTGCCTTCCGGAGAGGGGATGACCTTGACGGTCTTGTCTTCCTGCATATAGGAGACGACGGAGTTCGTCGTTCCCAAGTCGATACCGATGATTACTTCCTTAGCCATGATTCATTTCCTCCTTTTTGGAATCAGTTGTCTTTCTTTTCTTCGGCCTTTTCCTCGGCCTTGGCTTCTTCCTTGGTTTCTTCTTTCTCTTCTTCCTTCTTTTCAACCTTTTTCGTGATGATGACGCCGGCGGGCCTGAGAAGGTGGTCGTGGAGACGATAGCCCTTGAGGAAGGTGTCGGCGACGAGATTGTCCTCATCGCCATCGACGGCGGAGAAGGCGTTCATCTTGTTGGGATCGAACGCCTCGCCCTTCTTCGGGTCGACAATCTCGATGCCCATCTGGACGAGAGAGTTGAGAAGCTTGCCGTGGATCATCTTGAAGCCCTCGAGGTACTTGCGGACGACGGGGTCCTCGGGTTCGTTCTTCAGGGCCATGTCGAAGCTGTCCAGGACGGGGATGAACTCCTCGATGACCGACTGCTTCGCGTATTTCTTGAAGTCCTCCGTTTCCCTTTGGACTTCCTTGCGCGTGTTTGCCATGTCGGCGTAGGCGAGGTAGTACTTGTTCTTCCAGTCCTCGGCTTCCTTCTTGGCGTTTGCGATGTCGACGTTGAGGTTGTCTATCTGGATCTGAAGGGAGTGGATGTCTTCCTCAAGCTTCCTTTCTGCTTCGGTCTTTTCCTTGCCGGCCTTTTCCGTTTCCGGCTGGACCTCGCTTTCAGGGGCTTGCGGCGTTTCTTCCTGTTTCTTTTCTTCTTCGCTCATTTCTTGGCTCCTTTCTTCTTGGCCTTTGCCGGCTTGCGGACGACCAGGTTCTGCGGCGGGCTGACGGGGACGAGGGCATTTTCGCTATTGGCCTGGCTTCCGAGATATTTGTCGATCATGAAGACCACGTATTCCAATGCGGAGAGGACCTTGCGGTAGTCCATTCTCTTCGGGCCGACGACGGCTATCTTGTCCTTGCCGTTGATGGGCTTGGAGACGATTGCCAGGTCGCCGTTGTTTTCCGAGGTGAAGCCGACGGAGACGCTTCCGATGTCGTCTTGCCTTGTCATCGTCCTTTGTAGCTTGCTTGGGTCCTCCAGGGCATCGATGGCGGAGAGGAAGGCATCGGCATCGTCGGCGAATTCGGGAAGGGCAAGAAGGTTCTTCTTTCCATAGACGTTGAACCTTTTCTTGGCGAAGCTCATCAGCGCCTCGACGAAGGACTGGATGATTGCCCTTCCGCTTTGTCCGACTTGCTTGATCAGGATCGGCATTAGCGACTCGGCCTTTTCGGCAAGCTCGGATATCCTCGAACCGGACAAGCGGCTGTTGAGCATTTCAACCGCCCCGCTTGCCGTCTCGAAGGTCAGTCCCATGTTCTTGAGGATGAACGTCTTCTTCTCGACGTATCCGGAATCCGTGACGAAGATTCCCATGACCTGGTCCTCGTTGAGCTTGAGCAGCTGGACGGAGACGAGTTTCTCGTCGTCTGCCCTCGGACCGAGGACGACCGTGGCCATGTTCGTCAGCTCGGAGAGCATCTGGCAGGATTTGGACATCACGTCTTCGACGGAATGCGTCCTGGAATCGAGCGCCCTCTTGAATTCCCTCTGGAATTCCATGTCCACGGAACTGAGGAGATTCTCCTCGTTGAGATGGTCGAGGTAATATTGATAGCCCTTTGCGGAAGGAACGCGACCGCTAGAGACATGTGTCTTCTCGATCAGGCCTTCTTTTTCCAGTTGGACCATCGTGTTGCGGATGGTGGCGGAAGAGCAGTCGAGATGGTAGTTCTTCAGGATGGTGACGGAGCCGACGGGTTCCGCGGTCTTGACGAACTCCTCGACGATGCATTTCAGGATGAGGTCCTTTCTTTTCAGATCCATCGAAGCCTCCAGGTTTAGCACTCCTTCTTTTAAGTGCCATGACTATTATAAACAATCGTTTAGCAAATTCAAGCAATGAGTGCTAAAACTTTTTGGTTCGAAAAGCGACCCACATAAATAAGGTTTACGCGCACGCATCCAATTCATAAGAAAAGACCCGGACAGGCCGGGCCGCATGGATTATTTCTTCGTGGCGATGATGAGATGGATGTCGACGCCACGGCTTCGGAACTTCCTCTCGTATTCCGTCGGGGGAAGGAAATCGACCTTTTCGGAGTAGAAGGGCGAAATCGTCTCGATGTCGAAAAGGCCGCATTTTTGGAAATAGGCGACGCTGTCCTCGAAGAGGGCGACGTTGTCCGTGCGGAAGTAGAGCTTGCCGCCAGACTTCAGGAGACGGTAGTATTCGTGCTGGAGGGGAATGGAGGAAAGGCGCCTGTGCTGCTGCCTCTTCTTCGGCCAGGGATCGGGGAAGTTGATGTAGATGGCGTCCAGGCAGTCGCCCGGAAGATAGGGGAAGATCTTTTCGATCGGGGCATTGACGAGAAGGAAGTTCTTCTGCCTGTCCTTGTGCGGCGAAAGTTTCTTGAGGGCGGTGGCAAAGGCATTGTAGGCAACCTCGACGCCGAGAATGCGGCTTTCGGGGAAGCGCTCGGAACAGGCCAAAAGGAAACCGCCAAGACCGGAGCCGATCTCGAGCCGGTCGAATCCCTTCAGGCTCTCTTCGGAAAGATTCTCCAGCCGGATGCCGATGTCCTTGTTTTCCGAGACGATCCGGTCGGACCAGGAACGATGGCGGAGCCTCATTTTTCCTCCTTCATCAACTGCACGAGGTTGTCGATGGCATGGGCATAGACCTGCATGTTGTCATAGAAGTCCGAAAGCGGGAAGAACTCGTCGTTTCCGTGCATGCGGTAGTCGCGATTGAGGAACTGGGCACCGAAGGCGACCGAATTCCGGCTTTCGCGGGCATAGGTCCCGCCGCCGATGGCAAGGGGCTTGCTCTCTTCGTCGCCCGTTTCCTCGCGATAGGCCTTGACGAGGGCCTGGACGAAAGGAGAGTTCTTGTCGATGACGAAGCCGTCCGATCCCCCAAGCAGGGTCACCTGGGCGCCCGTGTTGAGGGCAACGTTCTGGATGACGTCCTCCTTGTCGATGGTGGCGGGGAAGCGGAGGTTGACGTAGAGCTTCAGCGTCTTTCCGTCGTAGGTCACCTTTCCGACATTGTAGGACGTGCAATCGAAGTCGGCATCCTTGAAATCCCCGCGGAAACTCTCTCCCTTTCCGGAAAGGTACTGGTTGAAGATTTCCCTGGCCTTGTTCTCGTCATAGAGATAGCCAAGGAAGCAGAGGAGATAGAGGGCGGCATTCTTTCCGTTCCAGGGCGTCGAGCCATGGCAGGGGACGCCGATGACGGAGACCTTGTCGCCGTCGAGATGGATCTGGAGGCCGTTGTGCTTGTCGGCAAAGCGCTTGGCAAGGGTTTTTGCCTCTTCCAGACGGGAGCGGAGGACGCAAGAGGCCTTGTCGATGACGATGTTGAGGGCGTTTCCCCATGTGAAGGGCTCGACGTCCAGGTCGAGATCGTAGCTGGCCTCATAGGCATAGATGGACTTCTCGCCGTAGATGACGGGATATTCCGCATCCGGGGAGATGCCATAGGTCGGATAGCCCTTCTTCAGGACATGGAAGTAGTGCTCGAGACAGGCCGAGCCTCTCTCCTCGTCGCCGCCGAAGAGGAAGCGTGTCTTGACGCCTTCCATTTTCTTGGCATCCATCAGCGCCTTGACGGCAAAAAGGCAGGCAAGGCCAGGTCCCTTGTCGTCGGAGGTTCCGCGGCCATAGAGGACGTTTCCTTCCTTCGTAAGCGTGAAGGGGTCGTGGTTCCAATCGGCCGGACTGACGGGGACGACGTCGCAATGGGCATAGATGTCCAATGTCTTCTCGCCTTCGCCATAGGTCAGTTCCGTGACGTATCCATCGCAGCGGTCCACCTGGAATCCGAGCCTTTTTCCCAGCTTCGCGACATAATCCAGGGCCTTTTCCACGCCTGCGCCGAAAGGCGTCTTTTCCGTGACGGTCTTCGGATCGTTGACCGAATCGATGGCGACAAGCTCCTCAAGGGCCTTGAATGCCTCTTTTCGATAGGGGTCGACCAAGGCCTTGTATTGGGTATCCTTCATTTCGATGGGCTTTGCGTTTTCTTCCATGCTTGTTTCCTCCTATGGAATGGGCTATCCGTCGTTCGACTGAATATTCTATAGAAACTGCCTCGACTTCGCCACAGGGACGAACGGAAAACGGTTTTATCCGACTTGGAATGCCTTTTTCAGTCCTGTTAGCGAGAGTTCGCGGATGTAGTCTCCTCTTTTGGAGAGGGCCTTTTCGACATAGGGGAAGTTCCCGCCCGTGAAGAGAATCCGGGCGCCTTCGAGTCCTTTCCGTTTCGCAAGTTCGGCAAGATAGCCTTCGATCAGGAAGGCCGTGCCATGGATGGCCCCCGAGGCGATGCACTCCTTCGTCTTCAGGGAGAGAAGGGGCGTGTCCTCGCCTTTCAGGAGGAAGTCCGGAAGCAGGTCCGTTTCCTGGAAGAGGATCTTCGGGAAGGCGGGAATCCCTGGGAGGATGCTTCCGCCTAGGAATAGGCCTTCCTTGTCCACTGCCAGTATCTTCGTCGCTGTCCCGAAGTCCGCGACGATGCTGTTCTTCCCGGCTGCCAAAATATCGCAGAAGAGATCCTGTCCGAGGATGTCCAGATTTCCGATGGCGAGGCCTTCCCTGTTTGCGGAAAGACGCATCTGCTCCTTGTCGAGACGGACGACGGAAAAGCCTCGGAAAAGGAGGACTTCCTCAAGCGCGGAAAGGTTTTTCGAGGAGACGGAAGAAACGTAGGCCGTCGACTTTCCTTCCAATCCTTTGAGGAAAGCGGCCATCCTGTCCTTTTCGCAAGGAAAGAAATGATCCACGCGATGTCCGTCGGCACATTTCAGAAGGAGGTCTATTGCCGTGTTTCCGACGTCGCAGAAAAGAATGCTGTCCATGTCTCTATGATAGTTGAAAAGGCATCGAAATCATAGGCAATCGTCCCTTCCAGGTCCGTCCGTCGGAAAGGGATGCCGAGTTTCCGGAGGGTGGCGATTGTCTCCGGGGAAGGGTGGCCATAGGAATTGTTCTCGCCGACGGAGAGGATGGCGATGTCCGGATCGACGGCGGAAAGGAAGGCCTCGGAGGAGCTCGTGTCGGAACCGTGGTGACCAAGGCGGAGGATGTCGGCATGGAGATCGGGATTGTCCCTAAGGATTTTCACCTCGACGTCCTTCGGGGCATCGCCCATGACGAGGATGTCGTTTCCCTTTAGCGAGAAATGATAGACGCCGGATTGCTCATTGGCATCGCTTCCTGTCCCATGGACATTGAGATTGGTCACTTCGATGCCGGCAATCGTGATGGATTGGTCGGGCATTTTAAGGAAGTCCTCGGCGTCATATACCCTTTCGATCGGGAATAGGCTTTTCAGGGAATCCAGGGCGCCATAGTGATCCCAGTCGTAATGGGTGATCAAGACGGCATCCAGCTTCCGGATCTTCTTGGATCGGAGGAAGGGAACAAGGCATTCCCGTGCCAGGTCATCATGGATGCTTCCGCCCGTGTCGATGAGGAAATTGCCTTGCCCGTTGCGGACAAGGGTACAGTCTCCCTGGTCCACGTCCACGAAATAGATCTCGTGATGCGGAAGGAAATCGGGAAGGAAGGCGGTCGAGTGGAAGAGGACAGAGGCCAGGAGCGTTCTTTTGAAAAGCCTTCGCATGTTATAGGTCCTCAAAAGGAGGGCAAGGACAAGGAGGGCGTAAAAGACGACAAGGAAGAGGACGGAAAGCTTTCCGGAAACGAGGAACGGACTCCAGGAATGGCAGAAGGAGGCCATCCTTAGGAGGAAGGAGACAAGCACCTTGGCAAGGACTCCTATTGGCGGAACAAGAAGCAGGAAGAGCGAAGCGAGGAAAATCAAATGGCAAAGCGGAATCGCGGCGACCTGCAGAAGAGGGCCGACAAGGGAAAGGGCATAGGTATCCGACAACCTCAGCGGCACGAAAAAGAGCGTCATGACGACGAAGAACGGAAGAAAGGACCGTTTGCCGTTATGCTTCTCCGGGAATAGACGAAGAAGGAAAAGGAACGGAAAGGAATAGTAGAAGGAGGCCGACAGGATGCAATAGGGCTCCAGGACGAGCATGAGGATTGCCGCAAGGGAGAGGACGTCCAGGCTTTCCAGCCTCTTGGGAAGTCTTCTGTTCACGACAAAGAGAAGCCGGGAAAGGAATATGCGCCGGACGGCGAAACGGAACGAGGAGAGGAAAAGGAAGGGGACAAGGACGACAAGATCGATGACATCGGCGATTTTCCTGTTCTTCCTTCCAAGAAGGCGATGGACCGTTTCCAGGAGAAAGGAGAGATGGAATCCGCCAAGCGCCATCGAGGAGACAAGGCCGAGCTCCGTTAGGGCGGCATAGTCTTTCAGGTCGTAGAGGGAAGCGCCAAAGAGCAGGGACGAGGCAATCGTTTCGGAATCCGGGTCCAGATAGGCGAAGGCATAACTTTTGACGACGCCCATGTCCAACGGCGAGCGGAAGAGGAATTCCGTTTCCTTTTCCTGAAGGATCCGGAAGACGCCCTTCGAACGGAGATAGGAGGCAAAGTCGAACTGCTGCTCGAAATGCGAGAAACCGAAAGGCTCTGTCGTTCCCTGAATCGAGACGAGCGAAAAGAGCGTGTATTCGCCATTCCTGTCATAGAGAAGATAGCGTCCGGAAAGGCCTTGGACGAGGCAATAGCCTTCCTTCCGCTCCACGACAAGGAAAAGGGAATCGATGTCGCCTTCCTGTCCTCTCGGGAGGAAAAAGGCAAGAAGGAAACCGAGCAAGAGAAACGAAAGACCGATAGCGATATCCTTTTTCCGATGGCGGAGAAAGAGGAAAAGCAAAGGCAGGAGGGAAACAAGGAGGATCAGGGGATTGTAGAAGCCGGCAAGAAGCCCGAGGACCAGGAAGAGAAAGGCGAAGAACAGGGTCAGCTTAGGCAAATCTTGTTCTTGACCTTGTTGAAGGTCGCTTCGCCGATCCCCTTGACGTTCAGGATGTCCTCGATGGCCTGGAAGAGTCCGTTCTCCTCGCGATAGGTCACCAGATTCGGGGCTTGGGAGGAATTGAATCCGACTTCCTTGAGCTCATCTTCCTTGGCAACGTTGATGTTGACCTTCTCGATGGCTTCCTCGACGCACATGGCCGGAAGTTCGGTCACTGGCGGGATGTAGAAGGAAACGTATGTCCCGATGTAGAGAGAGGGATTGTAGGCCTTGGAGTCGGCCTTGGACGTGACGCCTCCTGCCATGGAAATCAGGGTCCCGAGGGTTTCTTCCGGGGAGATAGCATACTCTCCGGGATGATTCACCTCGCCCGAAATGTCGACCTTGACTTCCTTGCCGTCGAGGATTTCGCTGGTCGGCTGGCCGTTGACGGCGGAATTTCCGGCAGGAGAGGTGGCGCTTTGGACGACGGAGAAGGCGATGATGGTGATGACGGTAACGACGAGTCCGACAAGAATGGTCTTCAGCATATATAAAAACCTCCTTCACCCCTTATTGGGAGCGAAGGAGGAAAAAACAAAGTCAAAAGCGGATTTAGTTCTCTTCGATTCTCTCGATGAGGAGGGAATAGGGGGTCTTGACCTGGACCTCGACGGTGTCTCCGGCGCGATGGCCAAGGACGGCGATTGCCACGGGGCAGGTGTTTGAGATCTTACCGTTGAGCGGATCGGCCTCGGCGGAACCGACGATGGTAAATGTCTCGGACGTTCCCTTCTCGATGTTCTTGACGGTGATCTTTCCGCCGCCAAGACGGCAGGTGTGGAGATCGCTGGAGCGAACGGAACCTTCATCGAGGATGATGCTGTGGTCAAGGGTGAACTGGAGCCGGTTGATTTCCGTCTCGAGCTCCTGGACCCTTTCCCTGGCAGCATCGTAGTCGGCGTTTTCGCTCAAGTCGCCCTGGGAACGGGCGAGATTGAGATCGGCAAGGGCACGGGGCTTTTCGACATCGATGAGGTGCTGGAGCTTCTTCTCGATGTTTGCCTTGCCTTCTCTGGTCAAAACTTCCTTATCGTTATCTGCCATTTTTGTTACCTCACTGAACACAAGGATTATATCATAAACGCCGGGCTTTGACTTGGCCAGCGCAAAATATATAATAATTTCACTTTCCCCTTCAAAAAGGGGTCAAGCAAGTGGAGTCAAACATGATCATCAAAGACTATTTTCCCAAGGGGACCAAAGTCTCCTCTCTTGTCGACGCACGGAAGTCCGGCTTTGTCTGTTGCAAGGTCGATGGCCATCTGCAGGACCTCAACTATGTTCTTCCTCGCGATGGCGAAAGGGAAATCGAATTCCTGGACCTGAGCAATAGCGACGCCTCGCGGATTTATGAATCCTCGCTGAGGATGCTTGTCGCCATGGCCATCAAGAAGATCGATAGCCGTCTGGATGTCCGTTTCTTCTATAACATTTCCCGATCCATTTTCTGCCGCATCATCGGAAAGAGAAATTTCCGGGTGACATCCCGACTTGTCGGAAAGATATCCGAGAAGATGAGGGAACTCGTCCAGGAAGACCTCCCGATTGTCCGCAAATGCCTTGACAAGGAGGAGGCCCTTGGGATCTATCGCCAGGAAGGACTCCATGACAAGCTGGACGTGCTTCGCTACCGGAGCGAGAACTTCGCCCATCTCTATGAAGTCCAGTCGGGCGATTTCCTTTATCGCGACTATCTCTATTCGCCCCTTGTCCCCTCGACGGGCTATCTCGATCGTTTCGCCCTCCGTTTCTACGAGCCCGGATTCATGCTCCAGTTCCCGCGTGCGGAATGCCACGGCGAGATACCGCCCTTTAGCGACGAGCTGAAGTTCGCGACGACCCTTGCCGGTTCTTCCCAGTGGGCGGAAATGAACGGCGTGGACACGGTCAGCAACATCAACCGTTTCATCAAGAAGCACGGCGCTCTGTCCTTGATCAATGTCGCCGAATCGCGTTTCTCGGGCATGCTGACTGACCTCGGCCGGGCCATCGAGAACAATGGCCATCCCGTCCGCCTCATCTGTATCGCCGGTCCTTCGAGTTCCGGAAAGACGTCCTTTGCCAACAAGCTTGCCTTCGAGCTGATGTCCTTGGGCCTGAGGCCGATCCGCATCTCGATCGACGATTTCTATATCCCGAGGGACAAGCTTCCCGAGGGTGCCGACCTGGAATCCATCGAGACCATCGACATTCCGCTCTTCTCCAGTGTCATCAACAATCTGATCGAAGGCGAGAAGGTGAAGCTTCCGACCTATTCGTTCAAGGACGGGATGCGCAAGATCGGAAAGGAGATTGCCATCCTCCCCAACATGCCGATTATCATCGAAGGCATCCATGCCCTCAACGACAGGCTCACATCCAGCATTCCCGAACACCAGAAGTACAAGATCTACATTGCGCCCCAGCCCCAGGTCAACATCGACAACCATACGCCCATAAGCATGACCGATCTCCGTCTCATCCGTCGCATCAGCCGCGATGCCAGGACCCGCGGCTCGGATGCCAAGGAGACGATTTCCATGTGGCCCAACGTTCGTCGCGGCGAATTCAACTATATCTATCCCACGGAGGAGAATGCCGACTTTGTCTTCGACACCTTCCTTCCCTACGAGACCTCGGCGATGCGGAACATCGTCCTTCCGCTCCTGGACAAGATCACGCCCGAGGACAAGGAATACTCCACCGCCAAAAGGCTCAAGAGCATCGTCAAGTATTTCCTCCCCATTCCGCTTGACGACATCCCCTGCAATTCCCTCATCCGGGAATTCATCGGCGGCTCCTCGTTCAAGGACGCGCGCTGAGGGAAGAAGACAGCAAAAAAGGCCATCCCGCTGAGACGAGATGGCCTTTTTACTCTTCAGTTCAACTATACCGCAAGGGTACGATGAGCTATAAGAGCCTTCACTTGGTCGGATTAGTCGACGAAGTGGATGTTGTTGGCTCTAAGACCCTTTTCGGTCGTCGTCGGGTCATACTCGACGTGCTGGCCGACTTCGGCGGTCTTGAATCCATCCATCATGAGCTGAGAATAGTGGAAGAAATAATCCTTGCCATCCTCGCCAGTGATGAATCCGTAGCCCTTCTCTTTGTCGAACTTCTTGACAGTACCCTTCATTGTCTAAACCCTTTCTTTGCATCGAGAATTCCGATGCGTCCATAAATATATCACAAAGGCATTTTGCAAGTATAGAAAAATCGATGTAAGCGGTTATCATTTCAGGAACGCGGCCTTCGGAGAAAGCTTCTTGATCGACAGGTAGAGGACCAGGGAGAGGATCAGGCAGGTCAAAGACATGGTCAGCATGCTGATGAGATAGGGCAGAAAATCCATGCCATAGGAAGTCAGCATTCCCGTCAGCGTCCTTCGTATCGTCCTTTCCGCAAGGAGGGACAGGACAAGCGAGCCCAGGAAGGAGAGAAAGCCGACCAGGAAGATCATCGCCGCATAGTAGAGGCCGATTTCCTTCTTGGCGTATCCAAGGGAAAGGAGTATCCCGATCGTTTTCCTGTCCTTGCTGACGATGAGGTAGAGGGAAAGGAAAAGAAGGAACGATGCCGTCAGGAGGGAAAAGAGGGCAAAGCCGAGGAAGAGGAAGGAAAGGCCATCCAGAAGAGAGGCGATTTCCTCTGTCATCGACAGCATGGGAAAGGAAGCCCTGTAGTTTCCCTTCGCCTCGATTCTGTCGAGGAAGGATTCGGCATCCGTCGTTTCGAGGTCCACGTCGAGGATGGCTTGGGTGATGCGCAGTTCGTCTGGTCCGAGGGAAGTGTGGGCAAAGGCGTAGCACAGGGGGAAGAGGGATTCATGATAGATGGCCTTTTCCTCGTCCTCGTAGATGCCGCAGATGGTCAGGACGCCCTCCGAGAAGACGTTTCGATAGCCGCTTCCGTCGGCAACGGTCCTATCCAGTGTCAAGCAGTGAAGACTTTCCCCGATTGCCCTGGAGATATCCCCGAAGAGGGATCGTGCCATGGCGGAAGAGAGGGCGATTTCGCGGATGCTTGCGGGCCTTCTTCCATGAGTGGGTCTCCTCTCCAGATGGTCCAGGGAACGAAAACGCAGGCCGTCCTCGTCCATTGCGGAAAGGAGGTCGGCCTTGATGACGCCTTCCTCCACTTCGATGAGCGATCCCTGGAAGGCGCCGAGATTCTCCTCCATGCGATAGGCCTGGTCCATGATGGCGTTGAGCTTCTCCTTGTCACGACTGAAGAAGAAAGGCTTCTGGAATCCCGAGATGAATCCGGAGGCGGTATAGGTGTAGACGGGAGAGGAGTAGCTGATGCCCTTGACGTGCTTTCCGTTTTCGGCAAGGAAGGCTTCCATTTCGGCAATGGAGACGCGAGGAAGATAGTCCTTGTAGACTTGGACGTGATTGTGGGTCTCTTCCTCTTTCTCCTGGTAATAGCCGTTTTCCCGAAGCATGCCGATGGTATAGGAATCGAATGCCTTAGTCCTCAGGAAGGAACGCAGGAAGTCGCCTCCGCGTAGCGGAAAGAGCCTAAGGCCATAGGTTTTCGTCACCTGCCAAGGGAGCGTGGAAGTCTCGCCTTCCATCACTTCGACGAATTGCATCGTCTGTGAGACGAAGTGCTCGTTGAAGTCGGGATGTGGGGAAACGACAAAGACGCTTTCGGCAAAAAGGACATCGACCACCTCATAGGAATGATCCAGGTGATAGGACCATTCGCCCATGTCCGCCTGGATTTCCAAGGTCAGCCCTTGATACCAAACTTTTCGTCGGATTGCATCAAGCACCTCGGCCGTTATGCCATAGGTTGCCTCTTCCCGAAAGAGCATGAGATAAAGCGAGAGAAGATTTTCCTCGTCGAGACAGAGTATGATTTCCTCGTTTGTCATTTCCTTGGTGTCGATGGCGATTTCCTCTGCTTGTCCGCATTCCTGGACGAGCCGATGCGTCAGGAAGGAATCCAGGGAAAGGGCGCGGACCTCCAGGAAACGGCTCTGATAGGAAAGGCGGATGGACTGACTGTCCTGGAAGAGGGCATTGAGGGAGGAGAGGTAGAAAGGGGAAACGGCAAGGACATCTTCCGGAAAGGCTCGCTCTATCTGCTGGAGCTCGCGATAGCCGACGATTTCGTATCCGGTTGCCGTGGTCTCCTCTTCCGTGCATTCCACGACCATCGCTCCCTTGTCCATGAACCGGGAAAGGGATGCCGCCATTGCCTCTTTCACGCTCCCTGAAAGCAGGAAGGAAAAGGATATCGAGAAGAGGGAAACGATGAGGCTGGTCATGGCGAGTACCAGAAAGCCACGCCTTGTCTTGAGGGAAAGAAGAAGGCTCCGGAGGAAGGAAAGGCCTTTGAACTTCTTTCGCCCATAGCCTGGTGCCAATATCTTGCTTTTCCAAGACGCGCCCTTTTTCCTGAGATAGATCCTTCCATCGACAAGGCTGAGGACGAAGGCTTCCTTGGGAATCTCCTTCTCCTCGTGGGTGATGACGAGTACGAGCCTTCTTCTTGACTCTGCCATCAAGAGCTTCGAGATTCTTTCCCGCATCGTCCTGTCCAGGGATGCCATGGGCTCGTCCAGAAGCAGGATCGGGCAATCGCGGATCAGGGCCCTTGCCAGGGCAATCCTTTTTTGTTCTCCGCCGGAAAGGGTCTTGAAAGGGGTGTTCCGCCTAGCAAACAAGCCTAGGCGGGAAAGGACGGCGTCGATTCTTTCCTTCTTCTCTTCCGGATCCAAGGTAGTAATGTCCAGGGCCTTTAGGAGATTCTGGAATAAGGTCTCTTCCTCTTCGGCCTTGCCGTCCTGGAAGACGAAGGCGACATTTTCGAAGCGGTAGTCTTCCCTCTCTTTCTCCGTCAGGGACCTCAGTTCCACGCCATCCACCCGGACCGAGCCCTCGTAGTCGAAGTCCATGCCGCCGACAATGGACAGGAAGGTGCTTTTTCCCGCTCCGGACTTGCCGACGAGAAAATAGAGACCAGGTGCCTCCAGGTGAAGATCGATTCCCTGGAGGGTCGCCTTTTCGTTTCCGGGATAGGTTTTCGAGAGATTCCTTGTCTCGATCATCAGTCTTCTCCCACGAGCTCCTGCTGTATGCGGAATGGAGAAACCCGGCGCATGGGAAGGATGCCGGCAAGCAGGGAGAAGAGGAAGGCGCAGGAAAGGACGAAGGAAAGCGATAGGACGTTGAAGACGGAAAGAAAGGACGGAAATGCCATCTGCGCCAGGATCGCATTGGCGATGAAGGCAAAGGAAACGCTCAGAAGCAGAAGCAAGAGCGAGGAAAGAAGGAAAAAGGCAAGAAGCATGCCATAGGAAACCATTCTCCTGTTCCGCCTCTCGTTGGGATAGGTCCTTACAAGGGCGAGAAGGCGGATGTTTTCCTCGTAGAGGGAGTAGATGGAAAGATAGGAGAGCAGGAAAATCGAGGCGATGGCAAGGACAAGGAAGGCAAGAAGGACGTCCAGAAGGGAAGTGACGATTTCCGAAGTCGATTCCCGTATGCTCTCGCCCTTGGAATAGACACGCAGCCTTTCGCCGAAAAGACGTTCTGACCTTTCGATCATCTTCCTTGGCGATTCGGCCTGAAAGAGGATTTTCGTTCCGCGGAAATCGTCCTGCCTTTCCTCGGTCAACGAAAAGAGACCGAGGATGGACACGGGCCTTCCGAGTTCCTCCGAGATGTTCTCGAGATAGATGCCGTCGAAGAAGCCACTTGCCCCGTCATAGGAATAGTAGCAGGAGGGCGAATTGAAGGCCTTCTTTTCCTTGGCAATGCCGACGATGGTGAAGCGATAGTCGATCCGGACCAGGTCGCTTTCCGCGAGGCCGTTGCTTTTGGCGATGGCCGAATGGCGAAATGAGAAGTCTTTCCCGATGGCCTTTTCATAGGGAATCCCAAGCTCCTGGAGGAAGGAGAGGTTGACGACGACTTCCTTGATCGTCCTTGCCATCCTTCCGGAGAGGAGTTTTCCCGCGTCCTGATCGAGGACGGGATAGAAACCGGAAGAGACCTTCTTCCCGCCAAGCCGGACGTCATTCGACTCGGGAAGGAAGTAGTTGAAGGAAGGAAAGGTCTCGATGACGCCAAGCTGCATGCAAGTCTCTTCGGTCGGGACCTGGTAACGCTCCAGAGAGAGCCTTCCGGACGAGGCAATCGTGTCCTTTTGGGAAAGGGTCATCATGCCGTTGTCATAGTACTCGGAAAAGAGCTGTTCCAGGGATTGGTCGATATTCATGGAAAGATCGATGCCGGCGTTGAGGAAGGCAAGACTCAACGAGAGGAAAAAGGCGGAAAGGAAAATCCGGATGCGCCTTTTCCTCAGAAAGCGGAAGGTCAGCAAAGAGGCATCAAAAAGGAAAATGGAACCGTATTTTCTCTTCTTTTCATCCTGGAATGAAAAAGAGGAAACGGCATTGTTTTCACGGATTGGAACAAGTCTTCCATCCTTGAGCTCATAAAGGAGGTCGGCGATTTCATAGGCGGCCTTTTCGTCATGGGTCACTAGAAGGACAAGCCGTTCCTTTCCAAGCCTTTTCAGGAGGGCAAGGATTTCCATCGAGGTGGTCCGATCCAATTGACCGGTCGGTTCGTCCATGATCAGGAAAGGCGAATCGAAAGCCAGGGCGCGGGCAATGGAGACGCGCATCTGTTCGCCACCCGAAAGAAGCCGGACATCCTGATGGATCTTCTCAAGAAGGCCAACCTTTCCCAGGCTTTCCCGGGCCTTTTCGATTGCTTCCCTTTTGTTTTTTCCTATGAGGCGGAGCGGAAGGAGGATGTTGTCCAGGACGTCGAGATAATCCAGAAGGAGGGGAGACTGATAGACGCGGGAGGGCGGAATGTCGGGAATCCTTTCGATCTTTCCTTTGTCCGGTTGAAGGGAAGAGGCGCAAAGGGAAAGCAGGGTCGTCTTTCCGGAACCGGAAGAGCCCAAAAGGACGACAAGGCCCCTGTCGGGGAAGGTGACGGTGACTTTGTCGACTATCTTTTTCTCGCCATAGGCAAAAGAGACGTCATCAAGCTTGAGCAAGGCCGTTTTCCTCCTCACCCTTTATTGGGGAGGAAGGACGAAAAACGAAACTATTTTCCCTTTGACAGATGGATGGCGTTCATCACTAGGCAATAGGACGTCAGGACGCCGACGCCGCCGGGAACGGGGGTATAGCCGGAGATTGTTTCCTCTTCCGGAACGAAGCCGAGGTCTCCCTTGCCGTCGTCTTGGAAGCCGCAGTCGATGATGAAAGGCTTCCTTGCAAGATCCTCTTTGGAAAGCAGGCCCCTCTTGCCGCTTGCCAGGAAGATGACATCGCTTTCCCGGGCTTCCTTTTTTATGCTTGCGGGGTCGATGCGGGAATGTACCTGGACGATAAGGCCGTTTTCATGGCTGACGAGGGCATAGAGGGGAAGGCCGATTGTCCGGCTGCGGCCGATGACAAGACACTTTTTCCCTTTCAGTTCGATATGGTAATGCCTCAGGATCAAAAGGACGCTTTGCGCCGTCGCCGGCAGGTAGTCCATGTCGCCAAGAAGCATCCGTCCGACGTTCCTTTCCGTCGTCATGTCCGGGTCGTGGTCCGGATTGATGGCATCGAGAAAGGCCTTCTCGTTGTCGATGGCTAGCGGGCGGGCAAGGATGGTCTGGCTTTCCTTGGCCTTCCTTTCGAAACGCCTGAGGCTTGCCTTGACATCCGTCCTGTCCAGGAAGTCCTCTTCGTAGGGAATCGAGAAACGCTCCAGCGCTTTCTTGACGCCCCGGAGGTAATAGAATGCCGAGGAATCCTCCCGGTCGGAAAAAAGATAGAACTGAAGGTCCTTCTTCGGGATTTCCCGTTCGATCCGCTCGATTAGCAGGGGGCGGACGTCCTTTCCGGAGAGGATGGTCATCTTCCCATCCTCTTTGCCAGGGGAACCTTCGGAAGCCCGGGCATGGTGACGATCGATCCCGTCAGCGGGACGAGGAATCCCGCCCCGTGGAAGAGGCGGAGATCCTTGACATGGAGCATGTGCCTTGGGACGTTGAGGCGCTTGGGATCGTCGCTCAGGGAAGTCGGGGTCTTGCTGATGCAGACATGGAAGCACCTTTCCTCTTCCGTGATGGCATGGAGCCTTTTCAGGACTTCCTCGTCGTAAATGACGCCATCGGCGCCATAGGCCTTCCTGGCAATCGTTTCGATCTTCTCAAAGACGTCCATGGAATCGTCGACAATAGGATGGAAGTCTTTCTCGTTCTTCTCGAGGATGGCGACGGTCTTTTGGGCAAGGTCGAGGGCACCCTCGGGTCCATCCTCGTAGGAAGTGCAGAGGGAGAAGGGGATTCCTTTCTCTTCCAGGATGGCGGAGAGGCAATCGATTTCCGTCTTGTCGTCGGTCGGGAAACGGTTGATGCAGACGAGGACGGGAAGGCCGTATTGGCGGGCGTTCTGGACATGGAAGAGCAGGTTCGGGATGCCTTTTTCGAGACTTTCGCAATCCTTTTCCTGGAGATTCTCGAAGGCGACGCCGCCATGAAGCTTGAGGGCACGGACGGAGCAGACCAGGATGACAAGGTCCGGGGAGAAGCCTTGGATGGGCGAGACGATGTCCAGGTATTTTTCCATCCCGAGGTCGCTTCCGAATCCCGCCTCCGTGACGACATAGTCGGCAAGGCGAAGGGACAGGTCGCTGGCGATGATGGAATTGGTGCCGTGGGCGATGTTGGCGAAGGGACCGCCATGGAGGATGGCAGGCGTGCCATGGCTTGTCCTGACGAGATTGGGAAGGAGGGCTTTTTGGATAAGCTTCCGGATGGCCTCACGGATATCGAGGTCCTTGACAAGGATGTCCTTGCCTTGACGGGACTTGGCGACGAGGATGTTCTCCGTCCTGTCCAGGAAATCCTCGATGTCCCGGCTCAGGCAGAAGATGGCCATCAGTTCGCTGGCCGCGGTGATGACGAAGGAGGAGAAGTGCCTTGGCCCTTCCTTCTCTCCGAGACAGGTCTCGATATGACGCAGGGAACGGTCGTTCATGTCCAGCGCACGGGGAAAGACGACGCTTTCCGGGTCGATGTCCAGGGGACTGTCCTGGAAGATCTCGTTGTCCACCATGGCGGCAATGAGGTTGTTGACGCTGGTGAGGGCATGGATGTCGCCGGTGAAGTGGAGATTGATTTCCTCTTCCGGGAGAAGCCTTTCCTTGCCGCCTCCCGTTCCGCCGCCCTTGAGACCGAAGACGGGTCCCATGGAAGGCTCGCGAAGACAGGCCAGTGCCTTCTTTCCGATACGGTAAAGGCCATCGGCAAGTCCGATTGCCGTCGTCGTCTTTCCTTCGCCGGCCTTCGTCGGGGTAATTGCGGTCGTCAGGATAAGCTTTCCCCTTCTCGGCCTTTTTCCTGCGTCAAGGTCGAGCTTTGCGCACTCCCTTCCGTAGGGAAGGACTTCCTCGGGTGAAAGGCCAAGCGAGGCAAGGATTCTTTCCAATTCATTTTGGGACATTTTCGCTCTCCTCCATTTTTCTTAGCAAAAGACTGACGATCCCAAGCCCGCCGGCATTGACGACAGGCGCTATCGAGCCGATTGTTTTTTCGTTTGGAAGGCCCTTTCGTTTGGCATCCTTCGGATAAACGACAAGGATGTTCTTTCCTTCTTCCTCAAGACCTTCCTTGCTTATGGCAGAAAGGAAGTTCCTTGAGAGCGGATCGGTCATCTCCGAAAGCTTTCCGTAGGACACCTTCGTGGAATCGACGTGGAAGCCAAAACCGGCGCTGGTGATGAAAAGGCTCTTATCCGTGAGGGACTTTTTAAAGAGTGAGACCTTTCCCGTAACGTCATCGATGCAGTCGAGGATGACGTCCTTCCTTTCGCATTGGAACAAGGCATCGATGTTTTCCTTTCGTGCCCTGATGTCGAGAAGGGGATTGATTTTCCTTGCCCTGTCGATGGCGGCGTCGACCTTGTCCCTTCCGAGGTCGTCGAGGGTATAGAGGATCTGGCGGTTGAGGTTTGTCGCGTCGACCTTGTCCTTGTCCACGATTTCGATGTTCTGGAAACCGAGACGGACGAGGGCTTCCAAAACGCTTCCGCCCACGCCCCCGATGCCGGCAAGGAGGATTCTCTTGCCTTCGATCTCCTTCTTGAGCCGGGAGAGAAGGATGCCCGTCCTTTGGCGAAGGAGGATGTGGTCGGCAATCCTCTTTTCGATTTCCGCCTTCGGAAGGGCGATGGCCTCCGGGAACTGATGCCTCAGGAAGGTGCGCTGCTTCTTGGCATATTGGTGCGTATGGACCTTGATGTCCTCCTTTGCCTTGGATAGGGGAATGTTGTCCTTCCTTGCCTGAATGAGTTCCCGATAGCCGAGGGAACGGAAGGCGTAGAGATCCTCGGGATATTTGCCAAGAAGGGCATCGACTTCCTCGGGAAAGCCTTCCTCGAACATCCTGTCGACGCGTTCGTCGATCTTCCTGTTTCCTTCCTCCTTGTCGATGTCGATGCGGAAGAAGAGGGTCGGGAAAAGCGGCTCCTTCGGGGTCGACTCGAGGATTTCCTCCCGGCTGTGGCCACAGTGGATCTGTTCCAAAGCCCTCTTGACGCGACGGGGGTTATGGATGTCGATGCTCTCGTAGGTCTTCCTTGAAAGCCGCAGAAGCTCTTCTTGCATCCTCTCGAGGCTCCAGTCCTCGTAGGGACTTGCCCCATCCTCTTCCCCATAGAAGCGATAGCCGTAGAGAAGGGCCTTGATGTAAAGGAAAGTCCCGCCGACGACAAGGACGTCCTGTCCCCTTTCCACGTAGTCCCTAAGAAGGGGAAGGCATTCTTCCTGGAAGCGGGAAACATTCATCGCATCGTCGGGATCGTATTCGTCGTAGAAGTGGTAGGCGATGCCCGCCACGTCTTCCCTTTTCGGCTTGTCCGTTCCGATCTGCATCATCTTGTAGCATTGGTAGGCATCGGCAGAAAAGACGGGCATGTGAAAGCGTCTTGCCAAGGAGAGGGCAAGGGACGTCTTTCCGCTGGCAGTCTGTCCCAGGATGACGTAGATCAAAATCCGGACCTCCGGAATATCTTGTCGACATCTTCGCGCGTGATCTTGATGAGCGTCGGCCTTCCGTGCGGGCAGTTTGCCGGATTGACGCACTTGGCGAGGTCCTTGATCAAAGCCTCCATTTCCGCAAGGGAGAGGACCTGGTTTGCCTTGATGGATTTCTTGCAGGCGATGCTGGCGATGTCCAGGCGCATCAAACGGATGGGGTCGGCCTTTTCGCCGTTGAGGACGGAATGGACGCAATCCTCGATGATGGGGAGATAGTCCGGGTCGGAAAGGAAGGAGGGAATCTCCTTGATGACGATCGTCCTGTCCCCGAAGGGCTCGACGAGAATGCCGCTTGCAAGAAGACGGGCGACATGTTCCTCGTCGAAATTCTCCTGCTCCTTGAAGGAAAGCTCCAGGACGGATGGGATGAGGGGGACGACGCGGGAACGCACGGAAGCGAAAAGACGTTCCGTCTTCTCGAAGTTTATCCTTTCCTGGGCAGCATGCTGGTCGATAAGGTAGAAGCCATCGAAAGCGTCGCAGACGATGAAGGTCTTCAGCACCTGGCCGATGGGGTGCATCTGGGGGAGGGCGCCGGTATAGCCATCCTCACGGAAAATATCCTCGAATCCTTTGCCGGCACTTGCCTTTGGCTTAGGCAGGTCCATGTCTTCCGTTTCCTTTGACGAATTCGAAATCGGCTTTACGGGAAGAGGCGCTTCATAGCTTGGCGTGTCCGGAATGGAGTCCTGGAAGTAGATCTTCTCCTCCTTCAGAGGCCTGCCATCGACAAAAGCCTCTTTCGCCTTCTTTTCCTCCTCTTCCTTGAGATCGTCGATGTCGAAGGCGTCAAGGCCGAGGTCGTTTTGCGTCTTGCTGTCGCTTGCGGAGTCGTAGAGAGGCCTTTTTCCCTGCAACGTGGAAAGAAGGCATTCCTTGAGCTCTTGGGCCATCTCGTTTTCCATCGAGATGCGGACTTCCTTCTTCGTCGGATGGACGTTGACATCCACCAGGGCAGGATCGATTTCCATGTGGATGACGGAGAAAGGATAGCGAAGGGGAGGGAGGTAGTCCCGATAGGCCTCCTCGATCGCCTTCTGGATGCGGTAGTCGTAGATGCACCGGCCATTGAGGAAAAGGAGCTGGTTGTATTTCTTGGAATAGCTCAGCTCCGGCTTTCCGACAAAGCCGTGGAAGGAGAAGTAGAGGCCTTCCTTCCTTATTTCGTAGAGGGAAGGGACGATGCGGTTTCCATAGATCTTCTGGATGGCCTCAAGCAGGTCTCCCCTTCCCGTGGTGCGGAAGATTTCCTTCCCGTCGACGGAGAGGGCGATAGCGACATCCGGAAAGCCCAAGGCAAGATGCTCGGCCATTTCGATGATGGCATAGGTCTCGACCTTGTCCGACTTGAGGTACTTGAGACGGGCCGGCGTGTTGAAGAAGAGGCTGCTGACCTCGAAGATGGTCCCTTTCCTGTCGGGAGCGTCCAGGACGACGAGTTCCGAATCGGGCGTGCTTTCGACGCGCGTTCCGATGCCGCTTCCGTTTCCGGTCGTCATCGTGATGCGGCTGACGCTGGCGATGGAGGGGATGGCCTCGCCGCGGAAGCCCATTGTCTTGATGCGGTTGAGGTCGAACTCGCTTCTTATCTTGCTGGAGGCATGCCGCAAAAAGCACATCCTCGCATCCTCGCGGTCCATGCCGCAGCCGTCGTCGCGGACAAGGATCTTTCCCTTTCCGGAATCGGCGATGCCGATGTAGATGTTCCGGCTCTTGGCGTCGATGGCGTTCTCCACGAGCTCCTTGACGACGCTTGCCGGCCTTTCGATGACTTCTCCGGCAGCGATGAGGTTGGAGAGCTCCGGCTTCATCAGATGGATCGTTGCCATCATTTCACCTTCTTCTTGAGGTCGAAGAGGAAGTTGAGTGCCTCAAGCGGGGACATGGTCATCGGGTCGAGCTTCTTGAGCGCCTCGGCGATGGGATCTTCCTTCGGCCTTTCCGGAACGATTTCCCGGATCTGGTCCTTCCTTACCCGATCCTCGCTTTCGAAGGAGGCAAGAAGCTCGCCTGCCCGGGAGACGACTTCCATGGGAAGTCCGGCAAGCTTTGCCACGTTGATGCCATAGGAACGGTCCATCGATCCTTCCTTCATCTTGTAGAGGAAGGTGACGTTTCCGTTCTCCTCGCGAACGTCGCAATGGATGTTCCGGCAGGCTTTTATCTTCTGGCTGAGCTTGGTGATTTCGTGGTAGTGCGTCGAGAAGAAGGTCTTGCAGTGGACTTTCTCCACGATGTATTCGATGATGCTTTCGGCAATGGCCATGCCATCGAAGGTCGCCGTTCCCCTGCCAATCTCGTCGAAGAGGAAGAGGGAGGAAGAAGTGGCCTCCTCCAATGCCTGGGCGACCTCGCTCATCTCCGTCATGAAGGTGGACTGGCCCTTGATGAGGTTGTCCGAGGCGCCGATCCGGGTATAGAGGGCATCGAAGACGGGAAGATTGCAGGACTCGGCCGGGACATAGGAACCGATCTGGGCAAGGATGGCAATGAGGCCGAATTCCTTCATGTAGGTGGATTTTCCGCCCATGTTCGGGCCGGTGATGATGAGGACGTCCGTATCCTTGTCCATGCGGTAGTCGTTGGCGACGAAGAGCGTCTCCGGCGAGGCGACCTCGATGATCGGATGCCTAGCGGAACGGATGTCGATCGTTCCGTCGTGGGTGAAATGCGGGCGGACGTAGCCATGCTCGCTGGCGACGAAGGCCAGGGAGAGATAGTAGTCCAAAAGGGCCAGGCTTTCGCTTGTCCTCTGGATCCTTTCGGTATGGACGGAAACGCGTTTGCGCAGCTCCTTGAAGAGACGGTATTCCAGGCTTGTCTTCTCGTCGCGGGCGCGGAGGATCCGGTCTTCCCGTTCCTTGAGTTCCTGGGTGATGAACCTTTCGCCCGTCTTCAGGGTCTGCTTCCGAATATAGCCGAATTCCGGCTTGACCTCCTTGACCTGTCCGGCACTGACTTCGATGTAGTAGCCAAAGACCGTGTTGTATCCGACGCGAAGTGTCTTGATGCCGGTCCGTTCCTTTTCCTTGGCCTCAAGGGAGGCAATCCAGGTCTTGTCGTCGCTTGTCAGGTCGATGAGCTCGTCCAGGCGCGGATCATAGCCACGCTTGAAAATCTCGCCTTCGGTGATAGTCAATGGACAGTCCTCGCGGATGGCGCTTTCAAGAAGCCGGACGAGATCGGCATAGTCGCCGACGTTCGAGGCAAGCTCGTTTATCGGTGCGATTTGGCAAAGCGGGGCAAGATCCTTGACGACTTGCGGGAGGACGGAAAGGGACCTTTTGAGCTGCAGAAGGTCGTGTCCGTTGCAGTTCTCGTATCCCATGCGGGCGATGAGCCTCTCCATGTCGAAGATGTTCGAAAGGTCCTCGCGCAGCTTTTCGCGGACGACATAGTTCTCGATGAAGGCGCCGGTCATGTCCAGGGAGCGCTCGATTTCCTTCTCGTCGGCCATCGGGGCGACGATGCGGTTCTTGAGATAGCGGCTTCCCATCGGCGTCTTCGTCTTGTCCAGAAGCCAGAAGAGCGTGCCGAAGGTCTTTCCCTCCAGGCTCTTGACCAGTTCCATATTGCTCTGGGCGGAATAGTCGACGCGCATTCGCTTCTCGCCCATGAGGTTCTTGACAGGCTTGAAATAGTCCAGGGGACGCTTTTCCATGCTCGTGAGGTAGTTGTAGAGGCGGGCACAGCAGTCGACCTGCCTTTCGTCCTTGAGGTTGACGAAGAGGGATTCCATCTCGATGGATGTCGAGGCATCGTTGAAATAGGAGATCGGGACCTGGGAATTGTTCTTGATATAGAGAATCGTCTGGCTGTCGAAGGAAGTCGGGACGACCAATTCCTTGATATCCAGGAAAAGCAGTTCTTCCAGTATCCTCTCCCTTGTCGGTTCGATGTTGAGGGAGAACATCTCTCCGGTCGTCAAGTCGGCATAGCTGACGACGGCGAGTTTCCCATAGATGCCAAGGGAGGCGATATAGTTGCTGGCCTTGTCGTTGATGTCGAGGTTTGCGCCTGGGGAGATGATCTGGATGACGTCCCTCTTCACGAGCTTCTTGGTGAGCTTGGGGTCCTCGACCTGCTCGCAGATGGCGACCTTGTAGCCGCGGTCGACGAGCTTCTGGGCATAGGAAAGATAGGCCCTGTGGGGAATGCCGCACATCGGTATCTTCTTCCCGTTTCCGCAGGACTTGGCCGTCAGGAAAAGCTGAAGCTCCTTGGAACAGATCTGGGCATCGTCGAGGAACATCTCGTAGAAGTCGCCAATGCGGAAAAAGAGGATGATGTCCCCGTATTGCCTCTTGAAGCTGAGGTACTGCTCCACCATGGGAGTGAACGATTCTTCTTTCTTTTCTTTCATTGTCATGTTCCTCTAGAGACGGAAATCCGACAGCGGCCTGAGGAGGTCGAGGAGTTCTTCCTTGCACGATCGCAGGTTGACGACCAGGGGATCTTCCTCGTATTCCCGGTAGAGGGATTTCGCCTTCTCAAGCATGGCCTCCTTGTTGGGTGTTGGAAGAAGACGGGCCTTTTTCTGCAGGGCCCTGGATTCCTCAAGGAGCAAGGCGAGGCGCCTGTCCTCTTCCACGGCCTTCTTCAGGGCAAGATAGCGCCTTGTCTCCGAAAGCTCCCGGAAATCCCGGAGGAGATTGTCGATCTTATCGAGAAGCTCCCTTTCAGTCATCCAGGAGTTCTCCGACGAGGGAATAGGTGTGGCTTTCGAGGATCTTGACCTTCCGGATCTGCCCGATGAGGGAAGGATCGCCCGTGACGTGGACGAGCTTTCCATGACGGTCATAGCCCGAGATTCTATTCTGGTCCCGGCGCGAGACCGTCTCGAAAAGGACTTCCTGCACGGTATCGACCATCGACTTGGCTTTTTCCTCGGAGAGGGAGTCGATGAGATCCTTCAGGCGGTCGAAGCGTTCGTGCTTGACGGAGTCGGGAGTGTCGTCCTTCATGCGGCTTGCCGGCGTGCCCGGGCGGGAGGAGAAGATGAAGGTGAAGGCGCCGTCGAAACGCGCTTCCTTGCAGAGGCTGAGGGTCTCCTGGAAATCCTCCTCTGTCTCGCCAGGGAAACCGACGATGATGTCCGTCGTCAGGTAGACGTCGGGAAGCCTCTTGCGAAGGCTGTGGACGATGTCGAGATATTCCTTGCGGGTATAGCGCCTGTTCATGCGTTTCAGGATGGCATCCGATCCGGACTGCATGGGGAGATGAAGGGCAGGCATGACGTTGTCGTACTTGGCCATGACGTCGAAGACCTTGTCGTTGAAATCGGAGGGATAGGGCGTGGTGAACCGGATCCTTTCGATGCCGGTCTGTGCGACGGCTTCCAGAAGGTCGGCAAAGGCATACTTGTCGCCGAAGTCCTTGCCATAGGAATCGACGTTCTGTCCCAGAAGGGTGACCTGCCTATAGCCTCTTTCCTTGAGGAAGAGGACCTCGTTGACGATATCCTCCTTCCTCCGGGAGCGTTCCTTTCCGCGGGTATAGGGGACGA
Source organism: uncultured Bacillota bacterium (assembly GCA_949282275.1). Lineage (GTDB taxonomy): Bacteria > Bacillota_I > Bacilli_A > RFN20 > CAG-288 > Enterosoma. Next base: position 78,286 of record CASDOO010000035.1, read on the forward strand.
TGCAATATGTGCAGAACTTGTTGCATCCATAGGCGATGTCGACGAAGGCCGTATAGCGGCTCGTGCGTCCGGAGGTGTCCTCCTCCTGACTTTCGACGAGGGCCGTCGGCTGGGAACGCACGTCGACATAGGTCGCATGCGCCTTGATGCTCTCTTCCAGAAGGACATAGAAGGCATCGATGTTGTTCGTCCCGAAGACGAGGGAGACGAAGGGGAAGTGGTCCAGGACGTAGCGGACGGGCTTTTCCTCCTGCATGACGCACCCACAGACGGCAACGAAAAGGTCCTTCCGCGTCAGGGCGATGCCCTTGACCTGGCCGAGTTCCCCATAGAGGTGGTTTTCCGCGTTCTCGCGGATGGCGCACGTGTTGAAAAGGATGAAATCGGCCTTGGAAAAATCCTCCGTCTCCTTCATGCCCAAAAGGAGGAGACGGTGTCGAATCATTTCGGAATCCCGGACATTGGCCTGGCAGCCGTAGGTTCTGATACAAAAAAGCTTTCCTTGTCCCCAAGAGACAAGAAAAGCATTTGGACGTATCTTTTCCCTCTTGAGAGGGAGATCCGGCTGAGGATTCCGCCAGGCCGCCTCCTTCAAGGAAGGAAGCGATACGAGACGGCAGTTCTTCATCGGACTTTAGAGAGCTTCGCCTTCGTGATGGGGGACGTCGCTGGAAACGGCGTGGGCAGGATCGAACTCGACCTTGTGGATGTGGAGCATGATGGTCGTGACTTCGCGGTTCTCGGTCGTGGCAGGCTCGGAGAAGTTCTGCATGAGGAACTCCGGCTGGACGGCGATGTCGCTGGGAGTGGCATCATCCTTGAGGAACCTTCTGGCGACGATGCAAGCCTTGATGGCCTGGTTGAGGGCGCTGGCACCGACCAAGGAGATCTGGACTTCGCCTTCCTGACGGATG
>CASDOO010000036.1 GCA_949282275.1 uncultured Bacillota bacterium
ACCTTGTCGGAACGCTCGACCGCTTCAACAACGCCAAGAAGGCCGAGGTAAACGACCGCGTCAAGCACAACCGCTACTCCGACGCCGGCGTGCTTATCGGCGAGGAAAAGTAGGAAAACTTCGTTTCCTCCCAACAGAATATTTGCATTTCCATACAAAAAGGTCCCGAATCGTCTCGGGACCTTTTTCACAGGATGGAATTATTTTTCTTTTTTGCCAACTTTGCCGGCAGCGATGAAGAGACAGACACCCCAGCCGACGATGGCGACGGCAACGACGCACTCGATGACGATCATGACGATGCCCCAGTTCTCAAGACCATATCCGATGACATCGACGTTGATGGAATTGGAGTTGGCGACGGCATAGAGGATGTTGTGGGAGGCCTGGCGAAGGATCGTCATGTCCTGGACGCTGCTTTCGGAGGCATCGTTCCAGAGAAGGTTGGAAAGCGAGGCAAGGATGAGATCGTTTCCGGCATAGAGCATCTGCCTGGAATCCATGACGGTGTTGTCTGTCTTGTAGTCGCAGATGACGACGCCATCGAATCCCCATTCGTTCCTCAGGATTTCCGTCATCAGGCGATAGTCGCCGCCTGTCCAGCGCGTTCCGACGCGGTTGAAGGAGGACATGATGCCCGTGGAGCCGAGGAAGAGGGGCATATCCGGGCAGAAGCAGGCGATAGCCGTGGCTGCGAACGATGCCGGCGAGGTCCGCGCGACGGACGCCGGGCGGGGCAAGCCCGGGGACGAGGCCCTGAGGAAGGCATACGGCAGCATCGTCGGCCCCGGCGCCGAGGTCACGAGGGACGACCCGCACAGGAAGGGACGTCTCGTCCCGGACTCCGCCTCCGAGAGGAAGGTGGCGTCGACGGACCCGGAAGGGGAGGGAGAGCTATCGGCGGTCAACTCGTGGCATTCCAGCCTCAAGTGGTTCCTGAGGAGGCACCGCGGGATCCGCCCCGCCCACCTCCAGTCCTACCTGGCGTGGTGTACGGTGCTCGCCAACAGGCCGATCCGCAGCGCCCTGGCCTTCGCCGAGACAGTCCTTGGCGTCGAGATCTGGCATCCCTTGAAAACTGCTTACAACACTTAACTAGGACTTTCTTTAAAACATATTAACGCGGGGAAACGAAAAATCAATTTGTATTTGCCATATTGCATCATTTGTAATTTTAGTAAGACAGGCTATAAAACTCCCCTTAAAACCAAAGCCAAATGGAAAAAAGGACGTTGATTCTTGAAAGAATCGCCATCTAGCAAAAAGGTTTTCTTACCGCTTTTCAAGCTATATCAAAACCATCAGAACGCTAGGGGCGACATTCTTTTAGGAGGGGAAACAAAACAAAAAACGAAGAGGATTTCTTTCAATGCAAGAAAGTTCCTATAACATGGAATTAAGGTTTATGAACCAATTTTATCTCGAATTGACAAATTCCACGAACCGGAGCAGACCTTTCCTTCCTTCTTCATCCTGCTTGTAGACACCGGCGCATTCCAGCACCTTCATGAAGGTCTTTCCGATTTCCGTTTCGAGCATGGCCTCGATTTCCTCTTTGGCCATCGTCTTCGGATAATCGACCCGGAAGGAGGAAAGCCACTGGGCATGCTTCTTGGTATCCTCGTCTTGAGCGATGTCCTCGCCCTTGAGAAGGTGTTCCGTCATCTTTTCCATCTCCCCTTTCAGACGGGAAGGAAGGACAGCCAGGCCCATGACCTCGATCAGGCCGATGTTCTCCTTCTTGATGTTCCAATATTCGGGATGGGGGTGATAGACGCCAAGAGGGAATTCCTCCGTCGTCAGGTTGTTTCTCAGGGCAAGGTCGATGACGAAATCCTCGCCTTCCCTGTGAACGATCGGCGTGACGGTGTTATGCGGGACGACATCGGTATAGGCAAGGACATTCCGGCTTTCGTCGGTATAGTTTCGCCATTTGTCGATGATCTTGCAGGAAAGGTCGATAAGTCTCTTTTTGTCGCTTCCCTTGAGACGGATGACGGAAAGCGGCCAATAGAGGTGGCTGGCCTTGATGTCCTCGTAACCGGCGAAGGAGAGGGAGGTGACTTCCTTGGCAAGGAACATCGGGAAGGTGTAACGTCCGCCTTGGTAATGGTCATGGGTAAGGATCGATCCACCGACGATGGGAAGATCGGCATTGGAACCCAGCATATAATGCGGGAACTTTTCGACGAAGGCGAAAAGATGGCGGATGGCTTTTTCATTGATGACCATCGGAACGTGATTCTTGTTGAAGACGATACAATGCTCGTTGTAATAGGAGTATGGCGAATACTGAAGATAGAAATCATCGCCACAAAGTTCCATGGGAAGGGTACGGATCGTCTGGCGAGCCGGGTGATTGACCCTTCCCCGGTAGCCTTCGTTCTCACAGCAGAGCATGCACTTGGGATAGCTCGACTGCTTGAGAAGCTTTGCCGCGGCGATGGCCTTGGGGTCCTTTTCCGGCTTACTGAGGTTGATAGTGATGTCCAGCTCCCCATAGGGGGTATTGGTCTTCCAGCGGAGGTCCTTCTTGATGCGATAGGCACGGACATAGTCCGTATCCTTGGAGAAGGCATAATACCAATCCGTTGCGGCAATAGGACCCTCCTTGGCAAGAAGGGACTGGAATTTGTCGATGACGCTTTGCGGTCTAGGCGTGAAGCAGTTCATGACCCTCGTGTCAAAGAGGTCGCGATAGACCACGGAATCGTTTTCCAGAAGTCCCTGCTCGGCGGCATAGTCGAGGATTTCCTTCAGCGTCGGCTCAAGCTCGATGTCATGGTAGGTCTCCTCAGGTTCCACGTACTCGTCCAAGTTCAGGACATCCAAAAGAAGATTGATGGCATAGCAGACTTCCTCTTGCGTGATGAGCTTCTTTTCGAGGGCATAGGTGGCAAGCTTCTTGATGCTTTGGTATATCATCTCAAAAAATCCTCCTGCCGCCTTCTCCCGTCTCAAGCTCATAGATGGAACAGCTCAAGCCCGTCCTCTCCGTATAGGCCTTGCTGACGCTCTTCCGGAAATCTGCGATGCAATCCTCCTTGACGATGGAAACGGTATTGCCGCCCCATCCGCCACCGGTCTCCCTGGAGCCATAGACACCCTTCTGTTTCCTGGCCTCTTCGACAAGGGCATCGATCTCCGGACACGTGGCATCATAGTCGTAGCGGAGGGAATCGCCCGACTCGTTCAGAAGTCTTCCGAAAGTCACGAGATCGTTTTCCCTCAGGGCAGCGACGGCTTTCTTCGTGCGGTCTTCTTCGTAGACGGCATGCTTGGCACGGGCAAGGCAGACTGGATCGGAAATGGCGGACTTGACTTCTTCGAAGCGCTCCGGCGTAAGCTCGCACAAGGCCTTGATGTCGACAACCTTCTGCAAGTCTGAAAGGGCCCTTTCGCATTCCTGCCTTCTTTCGTTGTAATGGGAAGAGACAAGACTATGTGGCTTGTTGGAATTGGCGACAACGATCTTGCACCCTTCGAGCTCCAAAGGAACATACTCGTACTCCAAGGTCGCAGTATCGAGGAAGATGGCCTTGCCGGTCTTTCCCATGGCCGAGGCGAACTGGTCCATGATGCCACAGTTCATGCCGATGAAGCCGTTTTCCGCCCTTTGGCCAAAGAGGGCAATGTCGATGGGCGAGACATCCAAGCCGAAGAAATCCTTGATCATGGTTCCAATGACGACTTCCATCGCCGCCGAGGAAGAAAGCCCGGATCCTGGAATGTTGCCATAGATGTAGCAATCGAATCCCCTATCGATCGTATATCCCTTCTCCCGCATTGCGAAGATGACGCCTTTGACATAATTGGTCCAGCTTTCGTTCTTCTTCACCAGCTCGTCAAGGCTTCCCTCCAGAATCCCGAGCCGAGAATAATTGGCAGAGAAAAAACGAAGCTTATGGTCATCCCTGAGACGAACGACAGCATAGTTTCCCGTGTTCAAGGCACAGGGAAAAACATGCCCACCATTGTAGTCGATATGCTCTCCGATAAGATTGACACGACCTGGCGCAAAATAGCCTCGGATATCTCCTCCATCCCCGAAAGCCTTGGCAAAGCCTTCCTTCAATTCCGCATTGTTCATCTTTTTCCTCCTAGGATGAATCTGCTTATCTTGAAAATTATATACTTCTTGTTATCTACTAGCAAAGAAAACAGGCTTTCTTCGACAGGCAATCCGTTCTTGCTTTGCCGTACTTGGATTCTCTCGCCTTTTCATGATGGAAAAACATTGGCCAATTTTCAGGCTTATCTAATGGAAAAAGACTCGTTTTAGATATATTCTGTTTTGCATTTCAAAGATTGCTTCCTTTTTTTATTTTGAATTATAAAGCCAATTTTAATTTTAATTGAATGTAATGATAAAGAATATTTTTTCATTACGTTCCTTTACCCGATTTTTCGAAACACTTTTCATCGGAAATCTTGTTTCTTTTTTTATATATAGCTAGTATTATATTTAGGTTTCTTTGCTTTTGAGGTAAAAATCAATGAAATGGTTCACCAAGGCGGAAGATGAGACAAACAGCTTCCTCATCGACCACCCTCGCTTCAAGACGTGGTCGATATGGATTGGAAAGTTCTTCCTCGAAGCCCTCTCCGCCCTGATCTTCGCCTATGGTTTCCGTGCCTTCATGTCTCCTTCCATCAACTGCGTCCAGCATTGGCAGGAAGGGGCCACGACGGTCAACGCCCTGATATCGGGCGGCGCCTCGGGAATGTCACAGGCGATCATCAAATTCATCGAAATGTTCCCTGGCGTCCATCTCCTTGAAATGGAAACGACCCTTGTCTCCATCCTCTACTTCGTCATCAACGTTCCGCTCTTTCTTTTGGCTTGGTTCAAGATTTCGAAACAGTTCGCCGTCTTTACCCTAATAAACGTCGCCTTCTTCTCGCTCTTCAACCAAGTCATTCCCGACGAGTGGATCTACAAGGTCGTCAACATCTACGAGGATTATCTTGCCAGGGCAATCTTCGGTGGCATTGCAACAGGTCTTTCTTCCGGTTTGGCGCTCATGGTAGGAACCTCTTCCGGCGGATTGGATATCATCTCCCTCTACATATCCGAAAAGAAATCCTCCTCCATCGGCCAATATTCCGTCATTTCCAACAGCATCACCGTCGGATGCTATGTCCTCTTCTCGGCAATCGGTCTTAGCACGAACCCCGTCAGTGCCGAAGCCAGCACGGACATCACGCCGGTCGTCACGATGGCCCTTTACACTCTGGTCTACTTCTTCGTCCAGGGGCGCGTCATCGATCTGCTCAACACGAAGAATCAGAAGCAGGAACTTCAGATATTCACAACGAACGAAAACCTTCCTTTGGTGCTTATCCGTGCCTTCCCCCACTCCTGTACCGTCGTCGATAGCAAGGGTGCCTTCACCGGAAGAAGGAACCTGATGGTCTACATGGTCATCTCCCGCTCCGAAAAGAAGAAAGCCATCCAGATCATCAAGGCGGTCGACAAGCTCGCCTTCATCACCGTCATCGACCTCAACCAGGTCTATGGCCGCTTCTTCATCAAGCCAATCGAGTAGTCACAACCAATTAACGATAACGAGGTAACGAACATGGCAACGAACAAGGACTTAGCCGAACTGATCTTCCCGGACATCCACGAGACGATTAAGGATCTCGAAAAGTGCTATCCCGAGAGAAGCCTACCCGAAGGCGCCGAGGTGACGCGTTTCGCTCCTTCGCCGACAGGCTTCCTTCATACAGGCTCCCTTTTCACGGCATTGATCGCATGGAAATTCGCCAGGCAGACCAATGGCGTCTATTTCTTCCGTCTCGAGGACACGGACCAGAAACGCGAAGTCAAGGGGACGGGTATGGATCTCGTCAACCAGCTCGCGAACTTCGGCATCGTCGCCAACGAGGGCTATTTCGGCGGCCATGACGCGGGAAGCTATGGCCCCTATGAGCAGAGCAAGAGGGCAGACATCTACAAGGTCGTCATAAAGGAGCTGCTCAAGAAAGGAAGGGCCTATCCCTGCTTCTGCACGAAGGAAGAGCTTGATGAGCTTCGTCTTGTCCAGGAGGCCAACAAGGTCATTCCCGGCTATTATGGCGAATATGCCAAGTGCCGCCATTATTCCATCGACGAGGCCATCGACCTCATCAAGAGCGGCAAGCCCTATGTCATCCGCTTCAAGAGCAAGGGAAACCATCTCAACCACGTCCGCGTCCACGACGAGATTCGCGGCGACATGGATCTGACGGAAAACGACCAGGACATCGTCATCCTCAAGTCCGATGGCCTTCCGACATATCACTTTGCCCACCTTGTCGACGATCACTTCATGCGCACGACGCTCATCACCCGTGGCGAGGAATGGATTTCCTCCCTGCCCATCCATATCGAGCTCTTCCAGACGATGGGCTGGAAAGCTCCTAAGTACGCACACCTTCCCGTCATCATGGTCAACGACAAGGAGACGGGAAACCGCCGGAAGCTTTCCAAGAGAAAGGACAAGGAGGCGGCAACGGCCTTCTTCATCCAGGAAGGCTATCCGAAGAAGGGCATCATCGAATATCTCTTCACCATCGCCAATTCCAACTTCGAGGCCTGGCTGATGGAAAATCCCAAGGGCAATCTCGATGACTTCCATCTCGCCTTCGACAAGTTCTCCCTCGACGGCGCCCTTTTCGACCTCCCCAAGCTGAGCAACATCTCCAAGGAAGTCCTCGCCAACATGGACAAGAAGGCCTTTGCCGAGGAATGCCTTGCCTGGGCCAGACAGTTCGACAAGGATGCCGCGGAACGCATCGAGAAGGACCGCGACTATTTCGAAAGCATCATCAATATCGAAAGGGAGCAGGAAAAGCCCCGGAAGGACTACGAGAAATTCTCCGATGTCTTCCCGAAGATCCGCTTCTTCTACAGGGACGTCTTCGATTCCCTTTTGGAGACGGCCTTCCCCTTCAACCCCCACCTGGACAAGAAGATTATCCGCGAGGTCCTCGAAGACTTCGCAAGCACGCTGGATCTCTCCTGTGACGAGTCGACATGGTTCAACGCAATGAAGGAACTCGGAAAGAGGCACAACTTCGCCGATGACCGCAAGGTCTACAAGAAGGATCCCCAGGCCTACAACGGCTGGTATGCCGACAGCATCGCCATCATCCGCGTCGCCATCAGCGGAAGCACGAACACGCCCAAGCTTTACGATACCCTGAAGATCCTCGGCGATGAGGAGATCGTCCGACGTGTCCATGCCGTCATCGAAAGGCTTGGATGACGACGAGGAAATCCGTCAAGACCATCGTCAAGGTCCTGCTTCTCGTCCTCGTCACGATCCTTTCGCTCATCTATGTCCTCCATGACGACCCGATCCGGACCTTTTCCCTCATCGGGGAAGTCGCTTTCTTTCCTTTTCTCCTGGCAATCCTCCTTGTTCTCGTCCTTCCTTTCCTGGATGCCTTGAGCCTGACTTTCTTCACCAAGCTCTACAACCGGCGCTATCGCTTCGGTCAGGGCCTTGTGAACGCTCTCATCGGAAATTTCATCGGCTGCATCTACAAGACGGGTGCCATATTCATCCAAGCCTATACCTTCACGAAGCAGGACGTCAAGGGTGCCCATGCCGCATCCATCCTGACGATGCAGTTTTTGATGTACCAGATCGTCTTCACGCTCTTCTCCTTCGTCCTCGTCTTCATCGGGTATCCCTATGTCGAGCAAATCCCGATTGCCTTTCTCGGGAACATCAAGATATTCCCGCTTTCCCTGATTGGCCTTGGGATTTCCCTTCTCATGCTTCTCCTCATCGTCCTTTTGGCCTTCTGCCGTCCGCTCCATCACTTTTTCATGAATACGGGAATCCAAATCCTTGGCAAGATCCACGTTCTCAAGGATCCCGAGAATTCCAGAAGGAAATGGACGCTCCAACTTGCGACCTATCGTATCGAATTGAAGCGTCTTGCCCACCATCTGCCCTTGGTCTTGGTCTCCCTTTTGACGAATACGGCAAAGCTTGTCGTGACCTTCGCCCTTCCCTACCTCATCTTCTGGTCCATCGGCGTCCCGACTTCGTCCCTGGACTTTTTGGAGCTCTTCTCGGGAATGGGCTATCTTCAGTTGATTTCTTCCTTCATCGTGGTCGGTGCCCCGGAAATCGGCTTCCAGACCATCTTCAGCTACCTTCTCTCGATCCAGGGCGTCGAAAACAGCTACAACGTCGCCGCGGCGGCAAACCTCCTCTGGCGCGTGCTGACCTTCTATCTGCCCCTCGTCCTCGGGGCACTGTTCTACTTCTTCTACAAGGGCTCGCCAAGGCGCTACGAGCTTCTTTCCAATACGGCGACGATCTACGACCTGGAAGTCCTCAATCTCCACGAGACGAACGACCGCAAGACACTGGAATTCATCCAGGGAAGGAAGGCCGGGGATGGAAAAGATGCCCCTGTCCTTCTTTCGAAGAAGGAAGTCCAGGAATCCTTTGCTAAAATAAGGAAGAACATGGAGAAGGAAAGCACCTACGCGATCCCCGAAGAAGACAAGGACAAGACGATGACCCTGGAAATCCAGAAGAAACAGCTCGCCAGGGCCGTTGCCGAAGCCGAGGAACTAAGAAAGATGTTCCGACCCGATCCGGAAATCGAGGAGGAAGTCCATCGCGACCTCAAGGAAAGCCAGCGGCAGCTCATCCACAGGCAGGCCAAAAAGAGGGCCCGGGCGCTAAGAAGAACAAGAAGAAAGATGGAGAGAGACAAGAAGTTCCTTGAGAAAATGCTTCCCAAGGGAACGAAAATCACCTACGACGACAAAAAAGGAACGGACATCGACGGTCCCGTCATCGAAGAGGAAAGGACCTATACGACCAGCGACGAGTCCGAAAGGGAAGACGGACTGGAAGGAGGAAGAAGATGACAATCGGAATCTTCACGGATACTTACTATCCGGACATCAACGGCGTCGCGACCGCGACCAAGATCCAAAGGGACATCCTTCTTTCCCATGGGCACAACGTCATCATCGTCACCACGGGAGAGAAAGGACAGAAGGAGGAAAGCTTTCAGGACGGCATCCTCCGCATCCCCGGAAAAAGCCTGAAGTCCCTCTACAACTACCGCATGACCTCCTTCTACAATCGCCATGCCTACGAAATCCTGAAGAAAATCGACTTCGACGTCATCCATGTCCAGCAGGAGTTCGGCATCTCCCTTTTCGGAAGGCTTTGTGCCAAGGCAATGGACGTTCCCCTGGTCTATACCTGCCACACTCTCTATGAAAGCTATACGGACTATCTCTCCCACGGAAGGAAGATCCCGGACCGGATTGCCAAGATGGCGGTCAAGTCCCTGATACGCCGCATCGGCTTGGCGGAAGGGGAAATCATCGTTCCCTCCCGAAAGGCCATGCGCATGCTCCGCGACTATGGCATCGACAAGCATATTGCCGTCATCCCGAACGCCATCGACCTTTCCCGCTTCTATGGTCCCGTCGATCCCGAGGAGAAGAAAGCCTTCCTCAAGGCGCATGGCCTCGTCGGAAAGAAGATCGTCCTCTGGCTTGGCCGCATCGGCAAGGAAAAGAACCTCGAGGAATCCATCGGGCTCTTCCTGGAATACCTCGCCAAGACAGGAAGGAAGGATGTCGTCCTCCTTGTCGTCGGGGACGGACCGGAAAAGGAAAGGATCCTCAAGCGCCATGCCGACGAGATCGGAAAGTCCCTTCTCTTCTTTGGCAAGGTGGAACACGACAAGACCGCCTTCTTCTACAAGATCAGCGACCTCTTCCTCTCCTCCTCGACGACCGAGACGCAAGGCCTGACCTATTCGGAGGCCATGGCAAGCCAGGTCGTCGTCCTTGCCAAATACGACTTCAACCTCGAATCCTTGATCGTCGACGGGGTGACCGGCTTCCTCTATGACAAGAAGGATTCCATGATTGCGAAGCTGGCGATGATACTCGACCTTCCGGAGGAAAGAAGGAAGCAGATCGCGCTCCAGGGATTCAACCGCTGCCTTGCCCTTTTCTCCCAGCAGAGCTACTACGAAAGGATAATGGAAGTCTATGAAAGAGCCATCCGCCAGGACTTCTGAAATCCGGGAAATCCGCGTCCACAAGAAAGACATCGAGCTTGTCCTGGATTCCTTTTCCGTCCGCATCTCCGCCTCCGCCTATAGCGATGGCTTCTACTATCCCGGAAGGAAGCTCGATGCCTCTGAGATCCGTGCCTTGAAGCAGGCGGGCCGTCTATTCAAGGCGGAAAACTATCTTGCCCGCACCCTTTCCGCACACCGTCTCACGAAAAAGCAGTGCCTGGACCGTCTCTCCCGCCTCTTGCTTTCGCCCGCGGACATGGAAAGACTACTGGTCCCTTATGTGGAAAGCCATGTCCTTGACGACAGGGCCTATTGCATGGACTTCATCCAGGACAGGATCGAAAAGGGATATGGTCCGAAAAGAATTCTCGCCGAACTGAAGAAAAGGGGCATCCCGGAAGTCCTCCTCGAAGACGAGGAAACAAAGGCGATGCTCTTCGATATCGAAATCCCGGAGCGTCTTCTGATGACGCTGTCCAACAAATACAAGGACAAGACAACGTCCATCAAAAAGGAAAAGATGCTGGAAGGGCTTCTCCGACGCGGCTTCCCAGGGTCTTCCGCCCATGAGGCCGTGGAAGCCTATCTTTCCGAACACCGGGAAGATCCGAAGAAGGAAATGGAAAAAAGAGCATCCCTGCTTAGGAAAGAAGCGGAGAAATGCTATAATCTGCTCGTCAAAAGAAAGGCCGATCCCCAGAAGAAGAAGGATGCCTTCCAAAGCCGGCTGAGAAGACTCGGCTTCACGTGGGAGGAAATCGGCCGCATCCAGGAAGAAAGGCACTACACGTTCAAATGATCAAGGATTTGCAGAATTTCGAAGGCCCCATCGATATGGACTTCATGGTCAAGCAGTGCACGAAGGCGACAAGCAACAACGGCACGACCTACCTCTCCCTGCTCCTGCAGGACAATTCCGGAACGCTCGACAGCAAGATGTGGCAGATCACCGATGCCGACGTCGAGGTCGCGCAGGCCGGAAACATCGTCCGCGTCATCGGCATCATGGGGACCTACAAGGGCCATCCCCAGCTGAAGATAAACGAGCTCTATCCCGTCCACGAGGGCGATGTCGACATGTCCCGCTTCATCCCCGTCGCGCCGATTGCCATCGACGAGCTGGAAAGCCGTCTCGAGGAGGCCCTTGCGAGCATAAAGGACAAGGATCTCCGTCTCCTTGCGAAGGCGATCCTCGACGAGAGGCACGACCGTTTCGTCCACTATCCTGCCGCCGTCACCGTCCACCACGCCTACATGGGAGGCCTTCTCTATCATTCGCTCTCCGTCCTTGACCTCTGTCTGAAGGCGGCGGAGAACTATGCCATCCTCCAGAGGGATTATCTCATCGCCGGCGCGCTCCTCCACGACATCGGAAAGACGGAGGAACTCTCCGGATACAAGGCCTCCAGCTATACCGTCGCCGGAAACCTCCTTGGCCATATTTCCATGGGCGCGATGATCGTCGAGAACGCCGGAAAACGGCTCCACACGCCCGAGGAGAAGCTCTCCTACCTCGTCCACATGATCCTTGCCCACCACGGCGAACTGGAATTCGGATCGCCGAAGGTGCCCGCGACGCCGGAAGCCCTCGTCCTCCACTGCATGGATGACGTCGACGCGAAGATGGCCTGCCTTGCCAACTATCTCGACCAGACGGAGGAAGGCGGCTTCACCGTCAAGATTCCCTGGATGCAGAATGCCCTCTTCTTCAAGGGCCACAAACTGGATTCGTAAGCCCTTTCATCCCAAAGTTGCCCTTTTTCGTCCCTATCCCCTCTCCTTTTTCCTTTTTTCCGATATAATCTTTGGGAATCCCTATTTTTTGGAGGTCCAAAATGCCGCAAAACAACGAACAAAAACAGGACGTCTTCGATCCCTCCCGCTTCAAGTTCATTGGCGCCTCTTCCGATGACGAGGTGTTCCAGGAACACGGACCGGACATCTTCTCGAAAAGGGAACGCATCGTCTCGATCGTTCTCCATGTCCTCTTCGCCCTTGGCGCCCTTGCCATCGTCATCCTGGGCATCTATTACGGAACGGAAACGCAATACCGCTATGAAAGCTGGGGCTTTGGCGCCGTCTTCGGCATCGCCTTTGCCGGAATCGTCTTCCTTGCCACGATCCTCGTCAGCCTCTTCCACCATGAGCTGAAGAGCCGCGGAAAGGAAAACGACCTCCTGGCCAAGGCCAACGCGGCGATGTACTATGTCGCCTTTGCCGCCTTCTATACGGGCTTTGCCCTCCTTGTCCTTCGTCCCGAAGTCCTCGAGAAGTACCTTCTCTCCGCGCCCCTGTTCTCCTTCTCTTCCTATTCGGCCTACATCCTCATTGCCATCTGCTGGGTCCTTGCCATCGGCGGCATTCTCTTCGACAACCTCTTCAAGGACCAATACGTCAAGGAAATCGTCCAAGATGCCTTCCTCGCCCTTTCCCTCTACATTCCCTTCGTCTTCTATTCCGTCATGACGAAGAACTATGTCATTTCCTCGATGAACGATGCCCGTCCCTGGCTCATCCTCGCCCCCATCGTCCTGGATCTCGGCGTCGTCTTCAAGGCTCTCGGCCGCACGAAGAAGCACTTCCACACGGCCTTCCACTTCTGCGCCTTTGCGGCAATCGCGATGGAGCTTGCGATGCTTGTCGCCTGCGGATTCGCCCAGATCACGAATCTTCTCGGCTGATTCCCGAAAGGCAATCCCAATCGTCAAGGGAATGGATTTCCATGGGGCTTCCGCATTGGTCGGAGGCCCTTTTCCATTGGAAGGAGGGCCTTTCTGGAAAACGCATTTTGTAAAGAAACTATCTTATGTTTCTGCTATAATTTCTTTGTCATACCTATTTTTGGAGGAATCCCGAACATGGAAGAAAACAAGGACCTGCGCCAGGACGAGACGACCGTCGAGGAAGGCGTGAAGGAAGAAAATAGCCAAACCGAAGAAACGAAAGCGGTTGATGAGGCAAAGGCCTCGATCGAGACGGATGCCCATCCCGAGGAAAAGGCCGCGGAAGGAAGCGTACACGACCTAAGCGACGTCAAGCCGGCGGAGGAAGTCCCGGACCAGATCGATGGCGAATACCACCCCGTCGTCAATCCCGGAATCACGCCCAGCGTCTTCAATCCCATCCAGTACCACAACGACATGACCCACACCATCGACGAGGATCTGGAATCCATCCGCAAGGGCTATGCCCAGAAGATCGGCAAGTCCTCGATCTTCAACATCGTCTCGATGGCGGTCATGCTCGTCTCCTTCGTCGCCGTCCTTGTCGTCTCCCTTGTCAACAACGACGAGAATCTCGCCTGGGTCACATGGGTCGTCTTTGCCATTGCCATCGTCCTCATCGTCGCCTCCTTCGTGACGAGCCACTTCGTCTACAAGAAGGCCAGCAAGGTCAACATCGAATACCTGACCGTCTACCAGGATGCCCTCTCCGGCTATCTTGCCGATCAGCTCGACATCAAGAATCCCGTCTTTTCCGCCGAGGCAAAGCTCGATGACCAGGATGCCATCCAGACGCATTATTTCAAGACCATCACCGCCATCAGCAGCCGTTGCGTCCTCCGCGGCGAAAGAAGGGAGCGTCCTGTCGAGACGGGAGAATGCCTCATCATCATGCCCGACAGGACCTTCGAAGACTGCAACAAGAGGCCGGAAAGCCTGACTTGCCTTGACGGGACGAAATACGTCCCGGAGGCCGGCGAGCAGACGACTTCCACCCAGGAGCTCCCGGCAACCGACATGACGATGATCGACCTCGACCTTTCCGACGAGCTTTCCTCCTCCGACAAGGAAAAGAACAAGAGGGCCAAGGAGCAAAGCCGTGCCAAGAGAGCCGGACGGGAGCCGACGGCAACCCGCAACGGCCTCTTCGGACGCCTCTTCGCCTATCGTCTCCGCATCGACCCGGAGGAGAGCTTCATCCTTTCCTTCATGGGCAACAAGGAGAATACCGTCCTCCCCGACTATGTCGACAACTTCACCCCCGTCCATGTCGACGGCCTGAAGAAGAACGTCGTTGTCTATCTTGCCGATGTCCGCAAGGGCGGCAAGTTCTTCGACGAGGAGGGCGTCCGCCTGCTCAACGAGATCGCCACCGACAGCGTCGTCCAGTCCCTCTTCCTCTCCGCCAACTCCTATGGCGTCAAGGTCGGCATGAACCTTTCCGACGACATCATGGAACTTCCGATGCGCAAGCCGGTGCGCCTGGGTTGCGTCGATACGTTCGTCTCCGCCTCCAGGAAGGTCTTCGATTTCGTCGATTACGTCGAGACGAAGGCCACGATCCTCGACAATGAAGGCTAGCTTCGAATCCGCTTCCCCAAAGGAAACGGCGGACATCGCCGCAAGGCTTGCCGCGACGCTTTCGGGCGGCGAGACAATCCTTGCCGAAGGCGACCTCGGCGCGGGGAAGACGGCCTTCTGCAAGGCGCTCGGAAAGGAACTTGGCGTCGAGGGGACGATCAACTCCCCGACCTTCAACCTCGTCAAGGTCTACAAGGGAAAGAGACTGACTCTCTACCACGTCGATGCCTACCGCCTGGAAGGAAAGGGCGGTCATCTGATGGATATCGGCCTGGACGAGATCGTGGGCGAGAAGGACGTCGTGGCCTTTGTCGAATGGCCGGAATTCCTGCCTGAGCTTGCCGCGATCCATCCCTGCATCCGCATACGTTTCGAGATTCTGGACGACGAAAGGAGGCGGATCGAAATCGATGACGAAAGAAACTGAGAGAATCGCCCTGTTCCTCGACACGGCGACGAAGAACCTTGCCGTCGAGATCCTCAAGGGAAGGCAATACTACCGCGTCGACCTCGGCGACCCGAAGAAGAGCCTCGAGAGGACCCATCTTGCCATCGACATGGCCCTTTCGGCCCTTCAGATCACGCTCAAGGACGTCCAGGCCTGCTATTGCCTATTGGGCCCCGGAAGCAATACCGGGATCCGTCTTGGGCTGACGATACCAAGAACGCTCTATGCCTTCGATCCGAAGCTTTCCCTTTATGGCCTTGGGACATTGGAACTGATGCTCCTTGAGGAAGAAGGGACTCTTGCCGCCCTCTCCGACAGGAACGGGAACCTCTTCGTGGGCGAAAGGAAGGATGGAAAAGTCGAGGAAAGGAAGGTCAGCAAGGAAGATTTCCATGCCCTCGAGGACAGGATTTATGTCGTCGAAAGCCAGGACGAAAAGGCCATCGAGGGACTCCTGGGAAAGGATCTTCGCAAGGTCGACGTCCTCTCCCTGATGGTCAAGCATGCCGAGAGCTTCCGCGACTATTCCGCCAACGAGAAGGCCTTCCTTCCCCACTATGCCTTTGCCATCTGACGTCCGTCCTCTTTCCCGGACGGATTTTCCCTTTGTCCTCGCCCTGTCCAGGGAAAGAATCGCGGATGGATTCCTCGATGAAAAGGAACTGGAAAACTACCTTCTCTCCCCGCTTCTTGGCGCCCTTGTCCTGCTAGGCGAAGGAAATCCCATCGGCTATGTCCTCTATCGGAAGGACGAGATGGAAGCCGAGATCGACGAAATCGCCATCCTCGAAAAGGAGGAAGGAAAGAAGAAGGCCTCCCATCTTCTCGATGCGCTTCTGGATACGCTTCGGGACGGAAAGAGAAAGACCTGCTTCCTGGAAGTCCGGGAAGGAAACGACAAGGCACGAAGGCTTTACGAGAAAAACGGATTCGTCATCTACCGCCGACGGAGAAACTACTATCCCGGCGAGGATGCCCTCTGTTACAGAAAGGAGCTTTAGGTCATGAAAGACGAAATCATCCTGGCCATCGAGTCCAGCTGCGACGAAACCGCCGTCAGCCTGCTCAAGAACGGCACGGAACTCCTGGCCAACAGCGTCAACACCCAAGTCGAGGACCACAAGCGTTTCGGCGGCGTCTATCCGGAGCTGGCAAGCCGGCTTCATCTCGAGAACATCACTTCCGTCCTCGAATACGTCCTCTCCCTCAAGGGATTCGACTATCGAAGCATCACCCACGTCGCCGTCACCGGAGGCCCCGGACTTCCCGGCGCCCTCCAGATCGGTGCCATGGCCGCCAAGACGATCTCTCAGTATCTCAACGTCCCCCTCATCGACGTCCACCATCTTGCGGGACACATCTATGCCAACGAATTCGTCCATGACTTCCGCTATCCGCTTCTTGCCATCGTCGTCTCCGGCGGGAACACGGAACTTGTCTATCTTCCCCGTCCCTTCGAGTTCCACATCCTCGGCGAGACGCAGGACGATGCCATCGGCGAGGCCCTCGACAAGGTCGCAAGGGCCATTGGCCTTCCCTATCCGGGTGGCGTCCACATCGACAAGGTCAGCCAGGAGCCCAACATCCCGACCATCCCCCTTCCCAAGGCAAACGTCGGCGGCTATGACCTCTCCTACTCCGGCCTGAAGAGCCATCTCATCCGCATGATCGAGAAGGAGAAGAAGGAAAACGGCGGAAGGCTCGATCCGGAAAGGGTCAAGGCCTATGCCCTCTCGACGGAAAAGGCCTTCGTCGAACAGCTTCTGGACAAGGCCGAGCTCCTCAAGAACGACCATCCGGTGAAGATGATCGTCGTCGGAGGCGGGGTCAGCGCCAACACCTATCTCAGAAGGCGCATCCGGGAAAGATTCGTCAACGGTCCCGAGATCGTCATCCCGCCACTGTGGTGCACCACGGACAACGCCGCGATGATCGCCAAGGCGGCACACCACATGATCGAGATGGGCCTCACAAGCCCCCTCTCCTTCAATACCCGCCCAAACAGGGACATCGAGAAGGAAGGGAAGAAATACCGCATCCAATAGGAGGAAAGAACAATGGATTTGACAGAAAAATACACCGTCCGCGATCTCTATCGCCGTCTTGAGGAGAAAACGCTCGACGAACTGGAAGGCGAAAGTCTCGATCTTGGCGGATTCGTCAAGAACAACCGCTCCATGGGCCAGATCGGCTTTCTGAGCCTGAACGACGGCTCCTGCTATTCCAATGTCCAGATCGTCTACGATGCCTCCGACAAGGAAATCGAGGCCCTGCGCCTTGGCTGCTCGATCAAGGTCGAGGGACGGCTCCATCTGACGCCCGAGGCCAAGCAGCCCTTCGAGATTAAGGCCGAGAAAGTCGAGCTCGTCGGCGGCGTCAGCGAGGACTTCCCGCTCCAGAAGAAGAAAGCCAGCTTCGAATACCTGCGCACGATTCCGCAGTGGCGCATGAAGACGAACACCTTCAATGCCGTCTTCCGCGTCCGTTCCACCTTGGCCTATTACATCCACGAGTACTTCCATAGCCACGGCTTCTACTGGATCCATACCCCGATCCTGACCGCCAACGACTGCGAAGGCGAAGGCCAGACCTTCCAGGTCTATGCCGACGTCAAGAAGCCGACGGAATACTTCAACAAGGACAACGTCCACCTGACCGTCTCCGGCCAGCTCCACGTTGAGCCCTTTGCCCTGACTTACGGAAAGGTCTACACCTTCGGGCCGACCTTCCGCGCCGAGAAGAGCAACACGACCCGCCATGCCGCCGAATTCTGGATGATCGAGCCGGAATTCGCCTTTGCCCACCTCAGCGACGACTGCGACCTGATGGAGGACTTCCTCAAGTACGTCGTCAAGAAGACGTGGGAGGACTGCAAGGACGACATCGCCTTCTTCCAGGAAAGGATCGACAAGAACCTCACCAACAGGCTGACAGAGTTCATCGAGAAGCCTTTCAAGAGGGTTACCTATGCGGAAGCCCTGGAGAAGCTCAAGGAAGCCAAGGAAGGCGGCCACCGCTTCGAGGTGGAGGACTTCTCCTTCGGCCTGGACTTCGGAAGCGAGCACGAGAAGTACCTGACCGAGGTCGTCTACAAGGGCCCTATCTTCCTGACGGACTATCCCAAGGAAATCAAGGCCTTCTACATGAAGCAGAACGACGACGGCAAGACCGTCGCCGCGGTCGACCTTCTTGTCCCGGCCATTGGGGAACTCTGCGGCGGAAGCGAGAGGGAATGCGACTACGACAAGCTCCTTGCCCGCATGAACGAGCTGAACATGAACATCCCGGCCTACCAGTGGTATCTTGACCTGAGGAAGAACGGCTCCATCCCCCACTCGGGATTCGGCCTGGGCTTCGAGCGCCTGGTCATGCTGGTCACCGGCATGCAGAACATCCGCGACACCCTTCCCTATCCCCGCTGCTACAAGGACATGCTTTTCTAGGCCATGGAAGACAAGGAAAACGAAGTGCCCGGAAGGAAAAGGGACCCGAAGCGTCAGCTTGCCCTCGTCCTTCTTTCCGCCCTTGCCATCGGAAGCGTCGTCTATGCCATCTACACCATTGCTTTGGCCTTCCTTTCCCTCTCCAAGGACGATACGACGGTCGAAGTCATCGGCGATCTGACGACAGGGCAAGAGGAAACATCGGACAAGAATGCAATTGAAATTGCACAAGCCCTTTCCTTTGCCTATAATGCAGACTGTATGGTAAACGGGCTTTCGTGGCTCGACATGGAATGATAGGAGGAATGTTTTCATGGAAGAAGGAAAGATCTTGGTGACGGGCGGTGCCGGATACATCGGTTCCCATGCCGTCCGGCAGCTTTGCAACGCCGGCTATTCAGTCATCGTCCTGGACAATCTCTCGACGGGACATGCCAAGGCGATCGACGAAAGGGCGGAAGTCGTGATCGGGGACGTCCGGGACCTGGGACTTCTCGACTCCCTCTTCACAAGGCAGGAGATCGTCGGCGTCATGCAGTTTGCCGGCAAGATCATCGTCCCGGAATCGGTTAGCCATCCCCTGAGCTATTATGACGACAACTTCACCGCCGTCGTTTCCGTCCTGCGTGCCATGCACGCCCACAATTGCCGCAACATCGTCTTCTCTTCCACCGCCGCCGTCTACGGGACGAGCAAGGAACCGGCCATCACCGAGGAGGCTCCGCTCCATCCCGAATCCCCCTATGGCTTCTCCAAGCTTGCCGCCGAAAGGCTGATCCGCGACTGCGAGATCGCCTATGGCATCCGTCACTGCATCTTCCGCTACTTCAACGTCGCCGGCGCAAGCGAGGACGGAACGATCGGCGAGGCCCATCCCGTCGAGACCCACATCATCCCGGTCACGGTCGAGGCTTCCCTCACCGGCAAGCCGATGCAGATCTTCGGAAACGACTACCAGACGCGCGATGGCACCAACCTCCGCGACTATATCCATGTCCTCGACCTTGCCGATGCGCATGTCCTGGGCATGAAGAGACTGCTCGAGGGCGGAAGCTCGGCCATCATCAACCTTGGCTCCGACAAGGGCTATACCAACAAGGAAATCGTCGAGACCGTCGGCGAGGTGACCGGCCTTCCCATCCACTGGACATATGGTCCCAGAAGGGCCGGCGATGCCGACTCGATCGTCGCCTCCAACGCCAAAGCAAAGGAACTCCTCGGCTGGGCGCCGACAAGGGATCTCCGCCAGATGATCAGCGACGACGTCCGCTGGCGCCTCAAGCACGACAATCTCTACGGACGTCAGGGAAACAAGCTCCCCGCGGATGTCAAGAAGCGCCTTATCGACTACGTCCCCTCCCGTCACTATGCCACCTTCTACGAGGATATCGAGAATGCCGATAGGGATCACCTCAAGAAGATCAAGGCTGTCAACCGCCTTGCCTGACAAGGATAACTTCCGAAAACTTCCGGGATGTCCGCCAAACGGGCGGGCATCCTTTTATCGTAGCCGGAACCTGAATGGCATGGACCAAGGCTTCCAGGAGAGGATCCTCGCCAGCGGCATAAGAAGCGTCCTGGACCTAAGAGGCGAAAGGGAACGGACGGAAAAGCCGGACGATCTTTTCTTCCTGATCGCAAACGGCATCCGCTACAAGGAAGCAGGCATAAGGGACATCCTCCACTATGGCGACATCCGCCTTCTTGATGGAGACCTTTCCAGGGACTACATCGACATGCTTGTCAACCACAAGGCAGAAATCCGCCTTGCCCTCCTTTCCCTTTCCGCCCTCCCAAAGCCCGTCCTCTTCCATTGCAATGCCGGAAAAGACAGGACAGGCATTCTTGCCATGCTGCTTCTTTCGCTTAGCGGCATCGACAAGGAGAGGATCCTAGTGGACTACTGCCAGACGGAAGAAAACCTTGCCGAAATGAAAAGGACAGGTTCCGCCACCCATCGAGAGGACCTTCCGGAAGCCTTCCTTCATGCCAGAAAAGAAACGATGGAAAGAACTATCGCCTTCCTAGAAAGCCTCGGCGGAATCCAGGCCTATCTTCTCGCCATCGGGCTTACAAAGAACGATATCGAGGGACTCTCCCTTTTCAGGTAGACAGAATTTCCGTCACCACCTGTTATTGTGTGGCAAGTCGTCTTGACTCTAAAACATTATCTGTCATGGACAATCTTTTCATTGTTTTCAAATGTCTTTTCCTCCCGAGAAGTGTTTAACTAGTCTCAACATGCAAACCCCGTCCCGATAGAGAGGCAAGGACATATGAAGAAAAAGATCGTTTTCCTGACAGCACTTTCGTGCCTTCTTTCCCTTTCCGCATGCTCCGGCGACTTCCCCTTCAAACCGCCGTTTGGTTTTCCGTCAACCACCAATCCCTCCAGCACCACTTCCTCCTCCGACACATCCTTGACAAGTCCGGAGGATTCCTCGACGACAGGAACGACGGACATCATCTCGTCCATCACGTCTTCCACCGCATCGCCAGACTCTTCTTCCTCCTCGGAAGAGCCCAAAGGGCCTCTGGAGAACGGCTATTCCATAAATCGCGGAATCCCGAACCGGGAAGGGGACATCACCGGCATTTTCCTGGCGAATTTCCTGAACGACTTCATCAACGACATGGGCGCGAAAGGAAACATCGACTACCTGGAAAGGGATGCCAAACTCTTCGATACCCTTCTCGTCCCGATGTTCAACAAGGCCGGCATGACGCAAGAACTGATGACAAGGTGCCGGGACCTTCTGCTGTCCGTGGACGGCATCAAGGAAGCCTATTATGAAGTCTTCGAATCCGAAGGTCAGGGAACCCAGGTGACGGCGGAATCCCTTCAGGGAAAGGAGAACTTCCTTGCCCTGACGAAAGGTCTGCAGATCGTCCTTGCCGAGCTTGACGAGGACCAGGCGTCCGTCCTTCTCCCTTACCTTTCTTGCCTATGGGGAAATAGCCCAATAAGAAGCATGTTCATCTCCAACGTTTCCTACGGACAGACAGGATTCAGAAACCTTGATGAAATCGACGCCTTCATCGAAAATGCCCCGACAAGCGAAATCCGCGATTTCTTTATGAAACTCAAGGAGAATTCCGTTTTCTCAAGCATTTCCGACCCCTATGGTTACCCGATCATCGACATCGTGGAAGAATCCAAATGGTTCTTCGGACGCTTCCTCTATCACTATCTTTCCAGCTGTTTGGACATCCTTGGCGTCGAAAATGTCAGCGAGATGATAAGAGGGACTTTGCGTCTCTTCCTCGATCCCGAATTCGTGGATTCCGAAGACCTTCTTCCATGGATCCGCCTTGTCGGCCGTTCCTTCGAGGAATGCTTCATGGACAGAGAGTCCCTGAAGGACGCCTTTGCCGTCCTCAAGGAGGACGTGGGAGAAATTCCCGACAAATTGCAGGAGCTTGTCTTAAGCACTGCCAACGAAAACGGAATCTTCGGTCTTCCCATGGGCTTGAAAGACTTCCTTCAGGATGCCGAGGAAAACGCGGATTCCTTCTTCGACGGGGTTAAGCTCTTCGCACGGATGGCAAAGACATTGACGCAAGACGAACTTAACGGCATTTTTGCCTTCAAGGATCTCCTTGAGGAAAAAGGAACGATCGAGGATGTCGATGTCAGCCGGCACATGGTCGTCCTTTCCAAGCTCTTCGTTCGCTCGGCAACATCCTTCGGCGTGGACAAGGATCAGGTCGTCGATGGCGTGATGAAGGCAAGCGAGCTCCTTTCCACCCTTCCAACGTTTGGCGGCAGCTCCTCCAACGAAGATACCTATTTCTTCTCCACGTATCGGATGGAATTCAAGAAGGAGCTCATGGATAGGCTGGAGAGCGAAATCGATTACGCCTCTGCCCTGAACCCGGACTATATCTCGGAAGCGGACAAAAAACGAATCAACGACTATGTCCAATCTTGTTACGATGACTTCTACGAACATCGAGGCGCCTTCTCCTATGACTTCAAGATCAAGACCCGCTACAAGACAGGGGAAGAGGCGCAGATTACCATCCTTAGAAAGGATTACAAAGGACAACAGGAATATACCATCCCGGGCGAAAGCATCTCGGGCTTCTCGACAGAAAGTCCCCGCCGAGGCTATGCCAGCTTCGAATACGATGGCGTGACCTATGGATTCAGCTATTGGGTCAGCAACTCGACAAAGCAAATCGAAGAATCCTTCCTGCCCTTCATCGAGGTGAAGGAGGCCTTGGAAGAACGTCCATTGCCCGATCATGAGACGACAGTCGACAACATCATCGGCTATGGCGAAACCACTCCCGGAAAGCACTATGCCTATCTTCCTCTCGGAGACGGAGAATACTTTGCCTTCCCCTATGTCGTCTATAGGGAAGAAGACTGCAAGACAACCTATTCCCACTCTTCCAAGCTTTATCAGAATCAGAAGGTCAGTGGACAAATTGGCATTGACATGGAGACCATTGTTACCTTTGGTGAGGAGACATATGAGATTCCGCATCCTTCCACTAACGTCGATGTGATTGGAACACTCGACACGACAACACCGGGTGAACGCACCATGGAAATAACCGCCACGATTTACGACTACGAAAATGACACTGAAACGACCAAGATCATCCCCGTCTTCTACGAGGTCATGCCGACAAAGTCCGTTAAAGATTATGGCCTCGCACGGATTTACAGCTTCCCGAAAACAAACTACTTTGCCAAGGATTCCGAGCCCTTCCTCAACCCTTCCTACAAGCCGTCGTTTAACTACGTTATGGACATCGTCCTTCCAAATGAGAAAGAAATCACAGTAACGGACTACATTGACGATAATCTTTCTAACAATTCCCTAGCTGACCTAGAGCTCGATTTCACCAAAGAAGGAAAATTCTCCAAAGAACTTCCTCAACCCGGAAAAATTCCGACTTATGACAAAAATGGAAAAGAAAATGGCACCTATTCCATTCCCTTAAGAGTCGACTATCAAGTCGCGGATATCCCATTCAATATCACAATCGAAGAAACGGAGACTGCCGAAGGAAATGTCTTTTATACTGATGGATACCTGAGACACCAGAATGATATCCAACTTGTGCTTTCCAGCGGGAAGAGAAGAGAGCAGAATTATATCAATATTCAAGAACTGTGGAATCAGCTCGAAGACAAAAACATTGGAACCCACACACAGGAAGTCGTAATCGAAAATGGTATCTATCGTATCTCATATGAATTGACCTATACTGTCATCGACTGGGGACAGGAATAACTCTTTCCTATTACTAGAATTTCACTTTTGTGTACAAAGAGCAATTTGAGTTTAAAGATTAGGTTTGGTTTTAATACTAATTTTCACATCTTTTTCTGTTTGTTCGAATTAATTATGAACTAAAACAAAGAACATTTCACTATTTTGAAAAATAATAATAAGTTTTTTAACTGACAAAATATGCATCAATGAACTGACAAAATTTGATGCAATGAAATATCAAAATATAGAGCAATGGAATAAATCAAAGGGAGGATGGCGTCTTTGTGGTTCCCATTACAGCATTGAAAGACTGAAAATGGGAAGCCTCATCTAATAAGATCGTTTTCAACTCTTTCAGGAGTCCAGAAGAAAATCCAAAATATTGACGATTTTTATCCCCTCGATATTGGTGGCATAGGTTCTATCCATCGTGAGAATCGTTTTCTCGTAGAAATCATGCGTAGAAAGGAATGGGGCCACTTCCCGCTTTCTTGTTTCCTCTCCCCTTAAAGATTCCGTGACTTGGAAATAACGTTTTCCATTTTTGTCTATTGCAACGAAGTCGATTTCCTTTGTTTCATTTTTTCCGACGTAGACATGATAGCCACGGCGAACAAGTTCAAGATAAACAATGTTTTCCAATGAATGTCCATAATTATCAAGGCCATATCCGGCAACGACATTCTTCAAGCCCATATCGGCAACGTAATATTTCTCAAGCGATTTCAAGACGGCCTTGCCTCTTACGTCGTACCGATTCGCACGATAGACAATGAAGGCGTTTTCCAGCATTTCGAGGATATTTCCAATCGTGGCAGGACGAATCTTCGTATCAAGTTTTGCTTCTTTGGAGATATAGTTGGCAATCTTGTTGGAAGAAGTCATACTGCTCACATTTCCACAGACAAAAGCAAACACACGCTTTAAAACATCAATGGTCCTTAACTTGTTTCGTTCAAGCACATCTTTAAGAATTATTGTGTCAAAAATACTGGACAAGAAAGATTCTTTCGTTTGCTCGTTTGGCAAATCGAGAAGCTGTGGCAATCCGCCATATTTCAGGTAATCGTCAAAAAGAGCTTCCCTGCTCTTTCCCATCTCTTGCCAAGCGCCATAGTATTCTTTGAAGGAGAGAGGGAGTATTTTGATTTCTACATATCTTCCAGATATCAGGGTGGCAAGTTCCGAAGATAGTAAATAGGCATTGGAACCAGTAACGTAGATATCCACATAGTATTCGAGTGACAGAGAATTTAAGGCTTTTTCCCATCCTTTCACCTGCTGTATCTCATCAAAGAAAAGGTAATTCTTTTTCTCCTTGACGATTTTCGAAGTAACCAAATTATAAAGAGTCTTGTAGTCGCGCACGTAGTCATATTCCATAAGCTCAAAATTGAAGAACTGAATTTGTGCTGGCGAAACATCGCCTCGGAGCAACTCATCGCGAAACATTTCAAGAAGAGTCGATTTTCCCGAGCGTCGAAGTCCCGTGACGATCTTGATGACCTTGACGTCTTTGAACGCTTTCAAGCGCTCCATGTATTCAGTTCTGTATATCATTAGACGTTCTCTTTTTTGTATTATTTTATGTAAAAAAACATATTAGAAAAGACTTTTTACGCAAAATCGTAAAAAGTTATATGTTAGCTATCTTTTTAACGCCTTTTCTTTTCCTCATTGTCATTCACAACACACTAGATTTTGCCTTCGTAATATAAATACGTAGTCTTCCTATAGGAAACGGCGTTGGTTTGTCGACCTCAGGAGATTTTTTACTCTCCCCCAATCCACCAAAGGAGGTACTCTCCCAGTAGATTCATTCTAAAGAAGCATCGCCAAGAAGTACGGAAGCGTCAGCTTGCCATCCGTCATCCCTACATTGCCATCGGCGATCTTGTAGGAAATCGAAGGATGATAAGAATCAATAAAGCCGTTAAGGGACTTCGTGGCATTGTTCCCGACCTTGACTTCGATTGGTCGGACTTCGCCATCCTTTTCTATAAGAAATTCCAATCCCGAATCCTCTTTGGGTTTGTAGTAATGTAGCGAGTATCCCTTCTTGACTAGCATTTCGGCGATGGCATTCTCATAGATGCCCCCTTTGGCTCCTCCCTTCAAAACATTGCGCATAAAGGCGAGCTTCGTTTCCGTTCCATAGTGGGAGAAGAGGAGGCCCGTATCATGAAGATAAAGTTTGAATTCATTTTCTTTCTCATTGTAACGAAGGGGAAGGGCAGGAACGCTGACATTGGTACATCTTAGGGCAAGGTTGCTGTCGACAAGCCACTGGATGCTATCGCCGAACTTTCTTGCCGTCCCCTTCTTCTCCACATCGGCATACTTGAATTTCTTGTTCTCTCTGGCCAGCTGAAAAGGGATACTTTCAAAGCACTGGCGAATCTTGACCTTTTCGATTCCTTTGGCATGAAGGACAATATCTTCCCTCTCGGATGCAATGATTTTGTCTTGCAAAGCCTGTACCTTCGTGAAGTCATGATCTTCGCAAAAGAAAAAACCACCTCCGGCATACCCCCAACGATAAGGTACTGCCTAAAAAGATCCTGATAGTGGACAAAAAGGCTCTTTTCCAGAGGTTTCGGTTCCCTGGCATAGTCTTTCAAGGTGTCCAATCCAGAATATCCAAGCGCCCAAAGGAATTCCTCGAAATCCAAGGAATACATCATAAATGTCGTCTCATAGCCGACAGGTATCGATATCGGGTTTCCGGATTTCTCCTCATTATAGACAAGTCCTAGCAAGGAGCCCGAGGCAATAACATCGACAGTTCCGGCCTCTGCCAAAAACTTCAGGGCAGTCCTAGCATTGCCGCAGGCTTGGATTTCATCCAAAAAGAGAAGTGTCTTATGAGGAATGATCTTGGCTTCCTTTAGATACAAGGTAATATTCTGAAGGATTCTCTCCGAAGAAAGGGCACCAGCGAAGATTGCCTTTTGTTCTGGGTGTTCAAGAAAATTCATTTCGATGAGGGATTCATATTCTTTTCTTCCGAATTCCCGAATTGTCGTGGTTTTTCCGACCTGTCTAGCTCCCTTAAGCACAAGGCATTCCTTCTTCTTGCAATTCTTCCATTCGACAAGCTTCTGATAAATTTTACGGCATAACATAATGTCATCCCTCCAAAACGATTATGAATCAAATAGGTTATTCATTTCCCATATTTTTGCATTGTTTCGGATATTCAATTTTAGCGTTTTTGCATATTTTAGGATGCCTAATCCGAACAAAAACGCATATTTTCCGATATTGTCACCGCTATGATTGAAATTATTCCGGATGGTTATTATGCTATCATTCTTTTCCGATTTCTTTTTTAGTCCTAAGATTTCTTTATTCAAAATAGGCCATGAACTGAATCATGGCCTATCATGGATTTTGAGCCTCTTAGAACAGCGTCAGCTGTTCGGAATCCGGAAGATCGCCAAGGGCACCAAGGCGGCGGAAGACTTCGATGGCCTTGTCGCCGATATGGGCTCTCCTCTTGAGATCGTCGATGGAAGTGAAAGGCTGCTGTTCCCTTGCCGAGACAATGGCATCGCCAACGGCGGCACCGATTCCGTCGATGCAGGAAATCGCCGGGATGATCTGCTTCTTCTCCTTGTCGATGGAGAACTTGGTGGAAAGCGAGCGGTTGACGTCGATCCTGCCGAAGGAATAGCCACGATCATACATCTCGATAGTCTGCTCGTAGGCGTTGACAAGGGCCGTTTCCTTGGTCGTGACCGTTCTCAGCCGCGTCTTTTCCTTGATTTCGTTGAGCTTTCTGAGGCATGGCTGGAGTCCCTTCATCATCGTCTCGATATCGTAGGCATCGCAGCGCAAGGTGAAATAGGTCGCATAGTAGCTTAGCGGCTCATGGACCTTGAAGTAGGCACAGCGCATGGCCATCATGACATAGGCGACGGCATGGCCTCTCGGGAAGAGGTACTGGATCTTCTCGCAGGAATGGATATAGTAGTCGGGAACGCCGTGCTCCTGCATCAGCTTCGTGTACTTTTCCCGCTTTTCCTCGAAGCCGGGCTTGCAGAAGTTGCCCTTTCGAACCGTCTCCATGATCTGGAAGGAGTCGGAATAATCAATCCCGTATTTTTCGTGGAGTCCGACCATGATGTCGTCACGGCAGGCGATGACTTCCCTCAAAGTCAGGCCGTCCTTGAGGATGAGGTCCTGGGCATTGCCGGCATAGACATCGGTACCATGGGAAAGGCCGGAAATGCGGACAAGGTCGGCAAAGGCCCTCGGCTTGGTCTCAAGAAGGGTCCTTCGTCCAGTCTCGGTTCCGAATTCCGGAAGTCCCAGGGCTCCCGTCTCCTGCTGAAGGACATTGTTCTTGAGATGAAGGGCATCAGGCGACCAGAAAAGGGACAAGGCCTCGGGATCGTTGACCTTGACGCGGCTATCGATTTCCTTGAAGGAGATATCGCAGTTGTCGCACATCATCTTCACTGCCTGAGGATCGACATGGCCAAGCATATCGAATTTCAGGACGTTGTCGTGGATGGCATGGAAATCGTAATGGGTCGTCTTCCAGGAGGAATCGACTTCGTCGGCAGGATACTGGACGGGCGTGAAGTCATAGACCTCCATGTCGTCCGGGATGACGATGACGCCGCCGGGGTGCTGTCCCGTTGTCCTCTTGACCTCCATGCATCCTTGGGCGATTCGGTCGATTTCGGCATTGCGGACCTGTCCGGTGTCCTTTCCGAGGGATTCGAAATAGCCAAGGACATAGCCTCTGGCATTCTTTTCCTTCGTCGTCTGGATGGTTCCTGCCTTGAAGACGTTCTTTGCGCCGAGGATTTCCTTGATGTGCTCGTGTGCAATGGATTGGAAATCGGACGGGAAGTTGAGATCGATGTCCGGAACTTTCTCGGCATGGAATCCCAGGAAGGTCGCGAAAGGAATGTTCTGTCCGTCCCTGTCCATGGGAATATGGCAATGCGGACATTCCTTTTCGGGAAGATCGAATCCGGATTCATACTGGATGACGTCGCCCCATTCCAGATGGTGGCACTTGGGACAGACATAGTGCGGCGGAAGCGGATTGACCTCGGTAATGCCCGACATCGTGGCAACGAGGGAAGAACCGACGGAGCCTCTCGATCCGATCATGTAGCCGCATTCGTTGGACCAGCGGACGAGCTTCGAGGAAATCCAGTAGATGACCGAATAGCCGTTCTCGATGATACCCTTCAGCTCCGTCTCGAGGCGTTCCTGGATTTCCTTCGGAAGCGGATCGCCATACTTCTTCTTTGCCGTCTCGTAAACAAGGTTCGTTAGCATGTCGTCGCAGCCCGGGATCGAAGGCGGATAAAGTTTGTCCTTTGTCGGACGGACGCTAGGATCGATCATGTCGTTGATCTTCCACGTGTTGTCGATGACGATTTCCTCGACAAGTTTCTTGTCGCCAAGGAAGTCAAAGCATTCGATCATCTCATCCGTCGTCCGGAAATGCTGATCCGGATTGGGGAGGGGATTTCGATACCAGTTCTTCTTCACTTCCTCCCTGGCAGAGTCATAGGGGGCCAGATTGAGGGGATGCCTGGCGCCATGAAGGGCCTTGGAGGCAATGAAGACATCGCGGTAGATCTTGTCTTCGGGATTGACATAATGGCAATCGCCGGTGGCGACCACCATCTTTCCGATGTCCTTTGCGGCCTTGACGAGATCCTTGAGAATCTGGTAGACCGAATCCTTGTCGTGGAGGGATCCGCGGTTGACAAGATAGATATAGTTTGCCGGCGGCTGGACCTCGATATAGTCGTAGAACTTCATCGTCTCCTTGAGGATGTCCTCACCCTTGTTCATGGCATGCTCGAAGACCTCGCCATTGAGGCAGGCCGATCCCACGAGGAGATTCTCGCGCATCTTGGCAAGAAGGGACTTGGGAACGATTGGCGTGCCCGAGGAGGACATGTAGTGGACATGGGACTCGCTGATGATCTTGTAAAGATCCTTCAATCCAGCGGCATTCTTGACAAGGACGGTTGCGTGGTAAGGGTGCATGGAGACAATCATCTTGTCGCTGACTGGAAGATTGGCAAGGTCTTTATGCCGCATGTCCTTCTTTCCTTCCGTCAACTTTGAAAGCATGACTTCAAAGATCTTGGCAAGGGTCGAGGCATCGTAGTTTGCCCTATGGGCGCTTGTCTCGTCGAACTCGATTTGCATCTCCCTGGCAATGGCCCCTTCCGTATGGCTTCTCTTGTCGGGATAGAGATAACGGGAAATAGGCAAGGTATCGATGACAGGGTTCTTGATCTTTCCCATGCCATTGTTCTTAAGCGCCTCGTTGAGGAAGCCATAGTCGAAGGCGACGTTGTGTCCGACCAGGATCGAATCGCCAAAGAACTCGAGAATGTCCGCAAGGGCCCTCTTGATTGGCTTTCCGGAATCCGCCTGCTCCTGGCTGATATGGCTCTTCTCGATGGAAAACGGGCTCAGCTTCATGTCCGGACGGACAAAGAAGTCGATCTCGTCGAGAATCTGGCCCGACTTGTCGACCTTGACCGCGCCGAACTCGATGATTCGGTCATAGCGGGCGGAAAGGCCGGTCGTCTCAAGGTCGAAGATGACATAGGTCTCTTCGTTGAGGATGCGATCGGAGGGATTGTAAATAAAGGAAGGCTTGTCGTCGACCATGTAGAGCTCGCTTCCATAAATGATCTTCAAACCGGATTTCTTCCCGGCCTTCTGGGCTTCCGGATAGTCCTGGGCAACGCCATGATCGGTCACGGCGATGGCCGTGTGCCCGAAGCGCTTTGCCGCCTTGCAATAGTCGGCCATGTTCGCAAGCCCGTCAAAGGCGGACATCTTGGTATGGAGATGAAGCTCGATGCGTTTCCTAGGATAGGTATCCTCCCTTTCCGGATCGGGCGGGAGGATTTCGATATTGTCGCAAGCAAGGACCAACTCGCCATGGGCAAACTCGTCATGTTCGGGTCGGCCCTGGACCTTGATCCTGACTCCGACGCCGAACTTGTCCATCTCCTCGGCAGTCATCCTTTTTCCTTCGAACAATGTCGAGGAAATGGAGTCGGACTGATCGGTGTATTCGATCTTGCGGATTCTTCTCCCCTTCTTCGTGACGCGATCCTCGACCTTGAAGATCTTGCCTTCGACCAGGACCTTGCGGAAGTTCTCGATGTCCTTGAGCTTGCAAGGCTGATAGGTGCTGTCGATTTCCTTTTGCCTTCGGAACTTCTCCTCCGCCTCCTTCGACTTGTTCTCGTAGTCCTTGTCCCTTTCCTGGTAGAAGGCATCGGAAGCGAAGAACTTCTCCTGGGTCAGGACCTTGTAGGAAGAGGAGACGGAATCCAGGAAATCCTTGAGATGTCGGCATTCCTCCTGGATGGCATTGGCCTCGCCTGCGGAAGGATAGTAGAAAAGGACCTTGTTTTCTTCCTCGAAGAACTGGACGTCGTTGAGAAGGCTTGTCTTCCTGTCGTGCTTGTAGTCCTCAAGCAAATAGGGAAAGCTCTCCCTCTCGGAATCGTACTCGAAAGAGAGGGCGATGGAAAAGCCGCCCTGAAGGGTAAAGCTATCGCAGGTATCGAAAAGGCACTTGTAGGCAAGGTAGGGAAGATAGGTGGGAAGCTTTATCCTGGCGACGATGCGGTTGTTCTCCTTGTCGTTTTCGAGTTTCGAAAAGGATCCCTTCTCATAGGGAGAAAGATCCGGTATACCGATTTTCGTCAGGAAGCGTCCAAGAAGGTTGTCCATGCTTTTCACCTCGCCGATAATCTTATATCCATAAATTATATTCTCCACAAAAGAAAGAGCATATTAAAGACTTGAAATCCCGATCCTCTTCTGTTTTTTGTGTGAGAGAAGAAATATGAATAATTATTTTTTCCGGAATTTTTCGATAGTTATCGCAATATTTCCGAATCGCAAATTATTTTTTAGCACTTGCGCTTGATTTCTGCTAATTTTGGCTTATACTATGATTAGCACTTGAGAACGGAGAGTGCTAAACAGGAGGCAAACACAATGACCGAAACAAAGACCAACAATATCGCCAAGAAGACGACTGCAGAGAAGAAGGAAAACCTTTCTCCCAGAAGGGAAGCCTATCGTTCCTTCCTATCCCCGCTCTTCAATTTCTTCGATGACCTTCCGGACTTCCATGATGGCGACTACAACATCATGAAGACCGACATCAAGGATGCGGATGACCATTATGAGCTTGAGATGGAGGTTCCCGGAATCGACAAGAAGGACCTGAAGGTCGCCATAAGGAACGGATACCTTGTCGTCAGCGCCGCATTCAACAAGAAGAGCGACGAGAGCAAGGGCAAGTACATCCATTACGAGAGAGAATCGGGCAGCTTCACCAGAAGCTTCTACGTCGGAGAAGGCCTGAAGACGAAGGATATCTCCGCCAAGATGGAAAACGGCGTCCTCGTCATCAATGTCCCCAAGGAATCCCCGGAAGAGGACAAGGACGAATTCGTCGAAGTCCTGTGATCGCCATCGGCCATGGCCTAAACCGCCATGGCTTTTTTCTTTTTTGACCGCTTTCCCTTCTTCTGCGCCATTTTTCCCGATAGAATATTAGGAAACGGCGGAGGAAGAAGAGCTGAAAATGATCCAGATCGAAAGACTCTCAAAGACATATCATACCCGGCAGGAAGAACAGAAGGTCCTCAAGGACATCTCCATTTCCCTGCCTGAGAGAGGTTTCATTGCCATTCTTGGCGATTCGGGAAGCGGAAAGACCACGCTTCTCAACATCCTCGGCCTTCTGGATCGGGATTACGAGGGAAAATATCTCTTTGAAGGGCAGGACGTCTCGACGCTTGAGGAGAAAGACCTCGATTCCTTCCGGAACCAGAGAATCGGATTCGTCTTCCAGGATTTCGTCCTCGTTGAGGAGTTGAGCGTCCGTGACAACATCCTCCTTTCCTTCTCCGGCAAAGGAAGAAAGGAAGGCGAGAAAAGGGTCGATGCCCTTCTTTCCTCCATCGGACTGACAAATTTCGGAAAAAGAAAGGTAAAGAACCTCAGTGGCGGAGAAAAGCAACGCGTTGCCATCCTCCGCGCATTGGTCAATTCTCCACGCGTCATCCTTGCCGACGAGCCGACGGGCGCCCTCGATATCCGCAACAGCAAAATCGTGGCGGACATCCTGAAGTCCGTTTCGAACGACCGGCTCGTCGTGATGGTCACCCACAACAGGGAACTTGCCGACCATTATGCGGACATGATCATCCGAATCGTTGACGGAAAAACGGAAACGGAAAGACAGCCGGCTCCCCAAGTGGACACCTCAAGAGAAGCGAGAGACCATTCCTTTTCGATGGCCGTCGGCAAAATCCTTTCCCTTGCCTTTTCCTTTCTCTTCTCCAAGAAGGTCAAGACCGTTCTCACCGCCGTCGGTTCCTCCATCTCGATTTTTGGCCTTGCCTTGATTCTTGCCATCTACGCAGGCTTCCAGACATATGTCGGAAATCTTGAAGGCCTTGTGCTCAAGGAAGTCCCTCTTGTCATCGAGGAAATCGCATTGCCTTCCTTCAATCTATCGCCAACCGCATTTGAAAACACGTCCACAAGAGACGACGAGAACGTTTATCTCACGTCCACCTATAATGCCATGTATCGAACCAATGCCATCACGGATGATTTCGTTGACTATATGGAAAGAATCGATCCTGAATTGATCTCCGACATGAATATGCGCAACGGCCTTGCCTTCAATCTCGTCTCCACCAGCGACAAGACCGGAAATGTCGTGACCATGAGCAAGGGGAAGGATTCCTTCCTGTCGACGG
Source organism: uncultured Bacillota bacterium (assembly GCA_949282275.1). Taxonomy (GTDB): domain Bacteria; phylum Bacillota_I; class Bacilli_A; order RFN20; family CAG-288; genus Enterosoma. Next base: position 33,280 of record CASDOO010000036.1, read on the forward strand.
TCTTCTCCGAGGAAATCAACATCAAGGAACTCCCTTCCTTCACCAACGACATCCTTGAGCAATACGACGTCTACGGAAGCTATCCCGATGAAGCCGGCGAGATGATCGTCGTCATCGGCGGGGACAACACCATTGGCGCCCCCATCCTTTCTACATTGGGCATAGATCAGCCAACGAAGTCGGACGACGGTTCAGAGACTATCGACTTTTCTTCCATCCTCGACCACAAGATGAAGCTCATCCCCAACGATGACTACTACATTGACATCACCGATCCCTACAATCCCATCGAGACGACAGGCATTTTCCTTAAGAGACAGTACGATCTCCAGAATGAGGGTCTCTCGCTGACGAATCTGTTGGACATTGGGCTGAGCGCCGACATGTCCAGAGACGACCTTGACGAAGAGACGATGCAGGAACTTCTGAAATACATCGACCTCCCCGAGTACGCCATCGACATCGATACCGTCGACTTCGACAACGAGGACCAGGTCGAGGACTTCTTCCTCTCGCTTTTCAAGACGAAGGACCTGAAGCTCTATCGGACGATGGACGACAAGGAAAAGAAGGACTATCTCGAGGATCCGGAAAAAGGTCTTGAGGTCCGTTTCTCGGCTATCCTCAAGCCGAAGAAGGAAGCCTTCCTCCCCAGTCTTAGAAGCGGCATCTACTACACGTCTTCCTTTGCCGACTACGTGAGGGAGAAGAACTCCCCGGCCTTCGTCGACGAGAACGGAAACGGGAAAATCGACGCGGAAGAAGACCATCGCTGTGCCATCGCAAAAAGCTATGAGGACAACCTCTACATCACCTTCGATGGCACCGGCCATCTTGTCACAAGGCAAATCCTGGACAGCCCGACGGAAGGAAGCAATCCGACGCAATACCTCTCCGACAGGCGCTTCTATGGCGTCGAAAATGCTATCTCCTCCATCACCATCTATCCGAAGGATTTCCAGGCAAAGGAGGAGATCGTCGACTACATCGATGCCTACAACGAAAAGCTCTCGGAACAGGGAAAGCCGACGATTGCCACCACGGACCTTCCCGAGATGATCTTCTCCAATCTTGAGATGGTCCTGGACATCATCTTCCTTATCCTGATCCTGTTTACGTCGATTTCCTTGGTCGTCTCGGTCATCCTCATCGCCAGCATCCTCTATTCCAACGTCCTGGAGAAGACACGGGAGATCGGCCTTTTCCGTGCGCTTGGCTTCGGAAAGAAGCATGTCTTTGCGATTTTCGCCTGCATGAGTGTCATTCTAGGAATGATAAGCGGTGTCCTTGGCGTCCTTCTTGGCTACCTGTCGACCTTTGCCGTCAATGCCATGGCCGTCCATTTCTTCCCCTATTATGGCGTCGAGCACATCGCGGCGCTTCCGGCATACCAGGGAATTCTCCTCGTCCTTCTTTCTATCGTCCTGTCCCTTCTCTCCTCCCTTGTCCCAAGCCTTGTCGCCTCAAGAAGGGATCCCGTCCGTTCCCTGCGGGGAAACTAGATTCTATTTTCGACGGAGCATTTATCATCAACCTGCCTTGCCGGCATCGCAACATAAAACCTGCATGTTGTGTCGCTGGTTGGCTTTTCGTGGTCTCATGGACTTCAACGCACAGTATTTTCGTTCCGGAAAAGAAAACCGCAGCATCCGGATTTTGCCCGGGCTTGCTGCGGCTTTCTTTTCTTATCCAATCGGAACAAGGATGTCCTTGACGATGAGAAGGACGGCAAGGCCCATAAGGAGGACCATGCCGATTGTCCCAAGGATGTTCTTGAACTTGGTCGGACACTTCTTCCTTGTGACCGTCTCGCCCAGGGCGATAAGGACATTCCAGCCATCCAAAGGCGGAAGCGGAATCAGGTTGAAGCAGCCAAGATTGAGCGAGATATAGGCCCAGAGACTGAAGAAGTAGGTTCCCGAGCCCGACTGGACGGCTTGGGTGGAAACGCGATAGATGGAGACGATACCGCCGACGTTCTTCCATCCCTCGGGCGTAAAGAGCTGGCCCAGGGCCTGGTAGATGCCGACGAACATGCGGGAGAACTGGTAGTTTGCCGTCTGTAGCGCCTCGCCGGCACTCAGCTGGATTTCTTCCCCGATGGCGCTCAGGCTGAAGCCCTTGAAAGCATAGGAGCCATCCTCCTGCTTTTCGGCAGGAAGAGGGATCGGATCGAGAACGGTCTCCTTGCCATCCCTTTCGTAGGTGACATAGAGGGTTCTCGTGGAATTCTCCGTGCATTCGATTCTTGCCTTCGTCCCGTTTCCGATATCGACCTCGACGGGATTGGCCGTCAGGTTCATGGCCGCATAGTTGAGGCATGTGGGAAGGATGTCGTTGATGGATGTTCCTGTCGTTCCTTCCTTGTATTCGAGGAAGGCAGTGATGGGTTGCTGCTCTTCGATGGCGGGGAAGGTCAACGTTTCGATGAAGGTCCCGTCCTCCGTCCGGACATCCTCATAGACCTGGTAGAAGCCGACGATCCTGTCGCCGGTGCGAAGGCCGGCGTCATAGAGCACGTCCCCTTCCTGGACTTCGACGGCGTTGGAGGAATAGTCGTAGACCGTCTGGGGGAAGCAGGCATAGGCGATGAAGAAGAGAATATAGGCGACAAGGAAGTTCATCGCGATGCCGGCGAGCATGATGCAGATCTGCTTGAAGTGGTTGACGCCGTTGAGCGTCCTTTCCTTCGGAACCTGGGCAAAGGGGATATCCTCGGGTTCCTCGTCCTCGCCCGCCATGGCGACATAGCCGCCAAGGGGAATGCAGCGGATGGAATACTCCGTCTCGCCGGGAACGCCATCGATTCCCTTCGTCAGGGCCTTGAACAGCGGCGTGGCGTTCTTCCTTCTCTTCCTGTCGGCCTTGCTTCGATGCAGGAAGCGATGCTTGCAGATGGCCGGGCCGAAACCAATCGAATACTCGAAGCAATAGACGTTGCAGATCTTGGCAACGAAGAGGTGGCCCAGCTCATGGAGACAGACCAGAACGCACAGTCCCACGATAAGGACCAGGATATAGACGATAACCATGGTTTTTCTCCTTTGTTTTTATCCAATCGTCTCCAGGACAATGGCCTGGGCGATGTCGGAAAGTCTCTTCTCAAGCAAACCGAGTCCTTCGAGAGTCAATTCCTCCTTCATGCCGTCGAGTCTCTCCCGACAGGTCATGAGTGCCTTATGGATGCCAAGGAAGGACAGCTTGCCTTCCAGGAAGGCCTCAATGGCTTTCGTGTCGACGAAGTTGTAGAGGATCATGCCGACGTTTCCGTATCGGCGATAGGTATCGACGGTCAGATCATAGAGGGGATAGAAGGAAGGTTCGATCCTCTGGAAGTGGAGGCGTCGGATGGCTTCTTCGTCTTCGGCGGAATTGACATGGGCCTCAAGCCTTCCCTTCGAAAGGGCGTAGCTGATGGCAACCTTCATGTCGCAGGGAGAGTATTCATAAAGATAGCGGACTTCCCCGTCCTTCCGATAGGAGAGCAGGGCATGGACGAGGGATTCCCGGCAGATGATGGCATCGATCTTTTCAAGCGGCCAGTCGAAGAGGAAGGAAGCCTCGATCTTCTCGTAGCCCTTGTTGACCATCGTCGCGGAATCGACGGTGATTTTCCCGCCCATGGACCAAGTCGGATGGAGGAGGACCTGCTCCGGAGTGACATCCGCAAGTTTTTCCTTGGGAAGGTCACGAAGGGCACCGCCGCTTGCCGTGATGATGAGCCGATCGATATCCGTCCTTTTTATTCCCATCCTCTCTGCCAGGGAGAGAAGCTTTGCCAAGGCGACATGCTCGCTATCGACGGGATATATCCGTCCCTTCGAAGTCTTCAGGACCTCCTGCAGGAGAGAAGAGCCGATGACGATGGATTCCTTGTTGGAAAGGAAAAGGTCCCGATCCTCCTTCAGGGCTTCCAGGGATGGCAAGAGGCCGACATTGCCCATCAGGGCATTGAAGACGGAGGCTTCCTTGGCAATGCGAACAAGCTCGACATTGCAGGACTCGCCTTCCAGGACGACATAGGAGGGATGCCTCTTCCGGAAGGCTTCCGCCGCCATCGGATCGCAGATGGCAACATACCTCAGGCGATCGAAATAGGGCAGGTATTCTTCCAGGACATCCACCTTGGAATTGAGCGAAACGCCGATCAGGGAGTAGTCAAACGAATACTTGAGGATATCCAGGCACTGTCGCCCGATGCTCCCTGTGGCACCAAGAAGAAGCAACGGTTCCATCATACAAGAAGGTTCCATCCGTTGGCGGTGATGAGCATGATGATCGAAATCATGATGGAGTTGGTGAGAATGGAGTCGAAGCGATCGATGACGCCGCCATGGCCAGGGAATATCGTTCCGAAGTCCTTGATTCCGAACTGTCTCTTGACCAGGGAGAAGGTAAAGCCGCCGACATTGCCGACAATGGGCATCAGGAAGGCGATGCCGACAAGGAAGGGCCAACACACGCCATCCATCGTCCCCGTCGTGGCAAGAAGGGGTGAATCCCGGAACTGAAGGATTCCCGGGACAAGAGGCGAATCGAAGCAATATTCGCAGATGGCCGCAAAGCCGAGGGAGCAAAGCATCGAGAAGACGAATCCGCCGAAGAAACCTTCCCACGTTTTGTGGGGCGAGATACGCGGGTTCATGCGATGCTTGCCAAAAAGGACGCCCACGAAGTAGGCACCGACATCTGCGCCCCATGTACCAAGAAGCATGAAGATGAAGACCAAGCAGGAATTGAACGTCTTGTTAAGCCCCCGGCTGAGATAATACTGGGCAAAATAGTTGCCACAGGTGACATCCTTTCCCCATGGAACCAGGACGGCTGTTGACTCAAGATATGTGATTCCTGAGCCATTCGGGAAATAGCGGAGGAAAAGCATCCCTTGGAATCCCAATGCGAAGAAAAGGCCGACGGTAAAGAGATAGGTCGCATCGGAGAGCTGGAATTTCGCGGTCGAGACCGAAATCAGGAAAAGCACCATCGCATAGAGGACAATGCCGAGAATCGAAACGAAAATGTTGCTGAGGTAGAACTCCGATGAGCCATTGAAAGGATTGGGCGTATTTGCCCCGACCCAGCTCTTGATGAATGTCCAGTAGATGAAGGAAAGGACAAAGACATAAACGACGACTTTCACCAAAAGGGAGTAACGGCCGGATCCCGGCGCCTTGAGAATCTCATGGATGCCGACGAGGGCAAGCAGGATGGAGAGAACGAAAAAAGGCCAATTGCCAAAGGCAATGCATGGAATCACGATGGCCATCAAAACGATGCCCGTGACGATCCGCTTGAACATCGAGCTCTTTGAAGAGAGCGAAATCTTGTTGATCATTCCTTTATGGCTCCAAAGCGTCTGTTGCGATGATTGTATATGTCAATGCACTTGGCCAGTTCCTTGCGATCGAAATCCGGCCAATAGGTATCCGTGAAGAGGAATTCCGCATAGGCAATTTGGTAGAGGAGGCAATTGGACAGTCTTTCCTCGCCGGAGGTGCGGACAAGGAGATCGACGTTGCAATCCTCTCCATGAGTAAAGAGTGCTGCCTCGAAATCCTTTTCCGTGATGGAATCCGGATCGAGCACGCCTTCCTTTGCCTTTCGGGCAAGACTCTTCGCGGCAGAAAGTATCTCCTGTCTCCCGCCATAGTTGAAAAGGACGTTGAAGACATGGCTTTGGCATTCCTTTGTCTCCGCCATCGCCTTGACGATGGTCCCACGCGTATCTTCGGGGATACGTTCATCCTCAAGAAAGCCGAGGACATTGATGCGGACATCCTTCTTCCGGAAGTATTCGATTTCCTCCTCGAAGAAAGTTTTGAGAAGACGGAAAAGGGTCTTGACCTCATCCTGCGGCCGATTCCAGTTTTCCGTCGAAAAGCAATAGAGGGATACGGTATGAATGCCATATTCCTCAAAACAGGCCGTGATGACTTCCTTGATCCGCTTGACACCGGCCCGATGTCCCATGGACCGGGGAAGGAGCCTTTTCTTGGCCCACCTCCCGTTTCCGTCCATGATGAAGGCGATGTGACGAAGGTTTTCGCTCACTTAGATGGTCTCGATGTCCTTGATCTTTTCGGCAAGCATCTGGTCGACCTTCTTGGTGTGTTCATCGGTCGCCTTCTGGATGTCGTCGAGGACATCGTGCTGCTGATCCTCGGAAAGGGTCTCGTCCTTCTTGACCTTGTTGTTGTAGTCCTTGCGGATATTGCGAAGGGCAACCTTTCCGTCTTCGGCATACTTCTTGCACTGCTTGATGAGTTCCTGTCTCCTGTCTTCGCTGGGAGCGGGGAACTTGAGGACGATTGCGCCGCCATTGACGACCGGGTTGCAGCCAAGGTCCGCCTTGTTGAGTCCGCCAAGGATATCCTTCGACGTGGAAGGATCGAAAGGCTTGACGACAAGGTCGGTGGCGGAGGAAACGGTGATGGAAGCGACATGCTTCAGGGGCATGTTGGAATCATAGACATGGACCATGACCTTGTCGAGAAGGGCAGGGGAGACACGTCCGGCGCGAAGCGTGCCGAAAGAATCCTTGAGAGAAGAAAGCGTCTTGTCCATCTTTTCGATGCATTCATTCAAAATAGCCATTTTTGGAGACCTCCAGTTTGAAAACAATAATATTCTACAAGAACAAAATAGGCAAGGAAACTAATTCCGGGAAATCAAGGTTCCGATTTCCTCGCCCTCGATAAGGCGGACGGCATTGTTGGGATCGGCCATGTTGAAGACGCGGATCTCGATGTTCGTGTCTTCCAAAAGGCCGACGGCGGTATTGTCCATGACCTGAAGGCTGTTGGCGAGGATATCGTGATAGGTGATCTTCTTGAGTAGCTTGGCCTCGGGATTCTTTCGCGGATCATCGGAATAGACGCCATCGACGCCGTTCTTTCCCATGAAGATGCAATCGGCCATCATTTCCTTGGCACGCAAGGCCGTGCAGGTATCCGTCGTGAAATAGGGACTTCCGATACCGGCGGCAAAGATGACCACGCGTTTCTTTTCCAGATGCCTAAGGGCCTTGCGACGGATATAGGGCTCACAGCAGGCGTTAAGCGGCAAAGCAGAGAGGACACGACAATCCATCCCCCTGTTTTCGAAGAAGGATTGCAGTGCCATGGCATTCATCAACGTGGCAAGCATGCCCATGTAGTCGCCCGTCGCCCTATCCACGCCAATGGAACTGGCAACACGCCCGCGGAAGATATTGCCTCCGCCGACGACAATCATGATTTCGACACCCTTTTCCTGGATCTGATGGACCATGGAATAGATGCTTTCGATGAACTTGGTATTGTAAGGAAGGTGATTTTCCTTATCCTCCAAGGCTTCACCGGAAATCTTTATCATGACTCGTTTATACATACAAAGCCTCCGTTTTCATAAACAAAGGCACCCCGCAGGGTGCCCTTGCATTACATCTTCATCTGGGATTCGACTTCGGCAGCGAAATCGCTCTGCTTCTTCTCGATGCCTTCGCCGACGGCATAGCGGACGAAGGTAACGATCGTGGCATTGTTTTCCTTGAGGAAGGTGCCGACGGTCTTGGACTCATCGAGAACATAGGGCTGATCGGCAAGGACACCAGCGCAGAGGTTCTTGCGGACGCGGCCTTCGATGATCTTCTTCTGGATGGCTTCGGGCTTCTTGCCGAAGGAAGGATCGTTCTTGCTGGCCTCGGTCTCGATTTCCGTTTCCTTGGCGATGACATCGGCAGGAATCTCGGACTCGTAGACGTAGGAAGGATTGTCGGACGTGACGTTGAGGGCAACGCCATTGGCGACAGCGGCATCACCGCCTTTGAGAACAACGAGGGTTGCGATCTTTCCGTTCATGTGGACATAGGGGCCGAAGACCTCGTCATCGTTCTTCTCGATGATGGCGAAGCGACGGAAGTCCAGCTTCTCGCCGAGCTTGATGGAAGCATCGAGGAAGAGATCCGTGATGGTCTTTCCTTCGGCGGTCTTGCAGGCAACGGCTTCTTCCTTGGTCTTGGGGGAGTTCTCAAGGACGATCTTGTTGACGGACTTGACAAGGTCACGGAAGGGATCGGAGTTGGCGACGAAGTCCGTCTCGCAGTTGATTTCGATGACGGCAGCCTTGTTTCCTTCGGTGAGGACCCAGGCAACGCCCTCGGCGGCAGTCCTGCCAGCCTTCTTCTCCTGCTTGGAGATACCCTTCTCCCTCAGCCAAGTGATGGACTTTTCGATATCGTTATCGTTTTCGATGAGAGCCTTCTTGCAATCCATCAATCCGGCGCCGGTCCTATCGCGAAGGACCTTGATCAACTCGATCTGGGAACTCATTTTTACTTGGCCTCCTCGGTCTTGGTCTCGGTGGCGGCAGGAGCAGCGGCAGGGGCACTGGCAGTGTTGGCGGCAGGGGCCGTTCCTTCCTTGCTGGCGTTGTTGGCCGGCTTGTTTCCGAAACGACGGAAGTTCTTGACGGGTCTTCTGCGGACTCTGCCCTTGCCGTTCTTTCTCATGGCAATGGCATCATCGCGGAGCTTGGCACGGATGGCCTTGATCTGCTCGTTGGGATCGACGCCCTTGAGCATGTCGGCCATGGTGGAAGTGGCAGTGGCGACATCCTTGTAGGCATAGAGAGGCTCGCCGCCCTTTCCTTCGACGACAGCATCGGCGAAGAGGCCGACGATGATGCGGATGGAAGCCTCGCCATCATCATTGGCAGGGACGAGATAGTCGATCTCGTCGGGATTGGTGTTGGTATCGCAAAGGGCGAAGACAGGGATGTGAAGGACTCTGGCTTCGGCGATGGCATTGTGCTCGGCCTTGGGATCGACAACGACGATGGCCTGAGGAAGCATACGGATTTCCTTGATGCCCTCGAGGTTCTGGCTGAGCTTTGCCTTGAGCTTAAGCTTCTCGGCGATTTCCTTCTTGGGAAGCTTGTCGAGCTCACCGGAGAGTTCCTGCTGCTCGATTTCCTTGAGAAGTCCGATTCTCTTGCAGATGGTGCGGAAGTTGGTAAGGGTGCCGCCAAGCCATCTGTGGCTGACATAGAAGGAACCAGAACGGACGGCTTCTTCCTGGATGGCCTTCTGGGCATAGCTCTTCGTTCCGACAAAGAGGACCTTTCCACCCTTGGAAACGATGTCCCTAAGGGCCTTGTAGGCCTTCTGCATGCATTCGGCGGACTTGTTGAGGTCAATGATATAAAGGTTGTTCCTGCGGTTGTAGATGTAGGGCTTCATCTTCGGGTTCCACTGGGAAACGCGATGGCCGAAGTGGCAGCCGGAATCCAAAAGGGTCTTGGCCGTGACAACGGGGTCGTTTTCGCCGTGGACCGTGGTGGCCATGACATCCTTCGTCTCTTCCGCAGCAGTCGTCTCTTCGATCTTCTTCTCTTCTTCGCTCATCTTTGGAGCCTCCTTTTTGTTGTGCTTCTAGATGCTTCGAGATGCCAACCCAATATGCTAAGCATGGCTAGCCAGGACGTGCTAGTTCTGAAGACGGGTGCGGCATAGAGGACTCGTCGGCAAGATCCGCATCTATGGTTACTTGCGCAAAAAGCGCAAAAGAAAATATATCATATATAAGGATAAAAGAAAAGAATTACTTGCATGATTCTCCCAAATACGATATATTATACAGGCTTCGGCACCAAACTTCTTGGCCCTGTCGACAAGCGGCTTAAGTCTCAGCCCTCTCAAGGCTGCATCCACGGGTTCGAATCCCGTCAGGGTCACCATATTAGAAC
>CASDOO010000037.1 GCA_949282275.1 uncultured Bacillota bacterium
CCGCTTCAAGAAGGTCATCGTTGTCCTCAACACACTGACTTCCTTCCAGTGCGATTTCATCGATGAGTACAACAATGTTCCCACGGATCCCAGAATCGACGCCCTCGTTTGGATCGGTGGCCCTGGATCGACGGGTGCGGATAGCTTCGGCCGGCTTTTGACTGGTGAGGCAAACTTCTCCGGAAGAACGGTCGATATCTATGCCAGGGACTTCACCAAGGATCCGACATGGCAGAACTTCGGTGACAACTCCCAAAATTTCGATGGCGTCGCCTCCAATGCCTTCATGGAAGGAAGCATTGCGACGAGCAACTACTATGTCGCCTACGAGGAAGGCGTCTATGTCGGCTATCGCTACTATGAGACAAGGGGGTACGAGGAAAGCAAGCTCGACAACAACATCGATTGGTATGGCGAGAACGTCATCTTCCCCTTCGGCTATGGTCTAAGCTATACCCGCTTCGACCAGCAACTGACTTCTTCTGGAAGTCTTGTCGATGCCGATAGCGAACTGACTTTCACTGTTTCCGTTGAGAATATAGGCGATGTGTCCGGAAAGGATGTCGTCGAGCTCTATGTCTCCCTTCCCTATACCCAAGGTGGCATCGAGAAGAGCTATGTCCAGCTTGTTGACTTTGCCAAGACGGACACGCTTGAGAAGGACGGCACGGAAACAATCACTTTCACCGTCGATGCCTATGATCTGGCTTCTTATGACTACAACGATGCCAACAAGAATGGATTTGCCGGATACGAAACGGAAGCCGGCGATTACACTTTCTTCCTTGCCAAGAATTCCCATGTCATGGATGCAGACAATGTCTATGAGTCCGTCACGGTAAGCCTAGAGGAGACAATCCGCTTCGAGAAGGATCCAACGACGGGAACGATCGTGGAAAACCGCTATACGTTTGGCGAGAACCATGATGGCATTCTCGAGAATGAGACCATCGACTACAACGACCTCCAATATCGTCTCCAGGACGTCTACGTCATGGATGAGGAGGGATCCGAGGAAATCCGCAAGGGAATGAGCCGTACCAACTTCGAGGACACTTTCCCTGTTGCCGACACGAATGAGGAACGTGTCTATCGTGATGGCGAGAAGGCTGCCCTGGAAAACAAGGAAACCAACAACACCGCCATCGATAGCGTGACGGAAATGCCGACGACAGGCGCCGATGGAATCCTAACCCTTTTCGACATGATCGGGCTTTCCTACGAAGATGAGAAGTGGAATCAGCTTCTCGACAGGCTGACACCTCAGGAAATGCTTGGGCTTGTCAACAACGGGGCCTTTCAGACTGCTGCCATTAGCAAGATCAAGAAGAACCTGACCAACGATTCCGACGGTCCTATCGGATTCGTGAACTTCATGCCTGGCATGTCCGAGCGCTATAAGAACAACACGACTTTCGCCTGTGAAATCGTCATTGGTTCCACATGGAGCAAGGACCTTGCCTACCAAATGGGCAAGATCGTCGGTGACAATGGCGTCTGGGGCGACTATGGCGGAAACTATCTCCCCTATTCGGGTTGGTATGCTCCTGCCGTCAATCTCCATCGCTCTCCTTTCGGCGGACGAAACTTCGAATACTATTCCGAGGATCCTGTCCTTTCCGGAAAGATGGCTGTCAACGTCATCAACGGTGCTGCCCAGAAGGGTGTCTATACTGACCTCAAGCACTTTGCCGTCAATGAACAGGAAACAGCCCGTGGCGGCGTTGCAACCTATTGTACCGAACAGGCCCTCCGTGAACTCTACCTCAAGCCTTTCGAGATTGCTGTCAAAGGACTTGATGATCCTATCTTCTCCAGGGAGGCGACCGAGGATGGCTTGACGCAGTTTGTCGGCAGCAAGGGTGTCATGTCCTCCTTCAATCGCATCGGAACTATCTGGACGGGAGGCGACTATCGCCTGATGACGGAAATCCTGAGAAACGAGTGGTGATTCCGTGGTCTTGTCATCTCCGATTACAAGACCGACAACTCCGTCATGGATTCTAGGCAGATGCTCTATGCTGGAAACGACCTCATTCTCGCCTCTCTTCCCGATCTTCTTTGGACGGATTGTGATTTCACATCTGCCAAGGACGTCACGATTCTAAGAAATGCGACACACAACATTCTCTACACCGTCTGCAATTCCAATTCCATGAACGTCGACATCATCGGATACGGGACAGAATGGTGGGTGACGACTATCATCGTCGTGGATGTTGTTGCCGCCATCTTTCTTGCCGGTTGGGGCATATTCCTCTTTGTTCGCCGTCACCAGAAGAACAAGGAAGAGGAACCTAAGCCTCAAAACTGATTTGTCTTTACCAAGGTGTGGTTTGCTATAGTTGGCGCCATCCCTTTTTGCTTGTGCTGAAATCTACTGTTTCATCATGCAAAAAGAAGAAAACAACTTTTGGCGACTCATGCAAATAGATAGAAAAAGGCGCCAGACGGCACCTTGACGTATTCAAATCAAAGAAGAAAGAGATTATTTCAGCGTTCCGAAGATGCGATCGCCGGCATCGCCAAGACCTGGGCAGATGTAGGCATTTTCGTTGAGGCAGCGGTCAAGGGCGCCGATATAGAGCGGGACATCGGGATAGGCATCATGGAAGGTCTTGACGCCTTCGGGCGCGGCGATGATGCAGATGAAGGTGATGTTCTTCGCTCCTTTTTCCTTGAGGAGCTTGACGGCATCGCAGGCCGAGCCGCCGGTCGCCAGCATTGGGTCGAGGACGTAGGTTTCCCTTTCGGCAATGCCATAGGGAAGTTTGCAGAAGTATTCGTGCGGCTCATGGGTCACTTCGTCGCGATAGAGCCCGATATGGCCGACCTTTGCGGAGGGGACAAGACTGAGCATGCCTTCGACCATGCCCAAACCGGCACGAAGGATAGGGACAAAGCAAAGCTTTTTTCCGGAAATCATTGGCTGTTTGGTCGTTTCAATCGGAGTTTCCACTTCGATTAGCTCAGTCTTGAGATGGCGGAGCGCCTCATAGCCTTCCAGGACGGCGATTTCCTTGACCAACTGGCGGAATTCGTTCGTTCCCGTTCTTTTGTCCCTGAGGAGTGTGATCTTGTGCTTGAGAAGCGGATGATCGAGCAGAATGATGTTTTCCTTGTTTTGGATATCCATGGCATTTTCTCCTTTCGAAAGCCTGATTTTTTCTTCTGGAGGCTATTGCTGGAAGCCTGTGCCTTTTGCGAACCCTCGTTTATTCTATCCTTTTTCGAAAAGGGAGAAAACAGGAAGTTTCCACCGACTTTTCCCAATCCTTTCCGAATCCACTTTAGTTGTTTGCTTTACTCCATCCCTTTCTTTATAATCAAGGGACAAGAAAAACACACAATGGTCATTACCTTAGTTATCGACTACTTCGGCGCTACCAACAATGGCACGACCGTCACCTGCATGCGGACGGCATCCTATCTTCAAAGCAGGGGACACGAGGTTCGCATCATCGGCCATGTTCCCGAAGAGCATGATGACCTTTCCTCTTATAAGGTCCTCTCCTGTCCGCGCTATCACATCCCTATTTTCGATCGCCTCATTCTCGACAATGGCATGGTCCTTGCCTATGGAAATCTCAAGGAAATCGCCGAATTCATCAAGGGATCGGATGTCGTCCATCTCCTTCTCCCATTCCATCTCGAGACGCAGGTCCGCATGGTCGCCAAGGTCATGGGCATCCCCGTCACCTCGGCTTTCCATTGCCAGCCCGAGAACGTTTCCTACAACATCAACATGGGCCATGTCGCCCCAGTCAATTCCTTGATATATCGTCTTTTCCGCCAATGGCTCTATCGCTATACAAGACACGTCCATACGCCCTCCGAGATGATGGCCGACCAGATGGTCCGGCATCATTACCATAACGTCATCCATCCGATTTCCAACGGTATCTCTCCCTTCTTTGCACCGGAGAAGGTCGAGAAGGATCCCCGTCTTCAGGGAAAATACGTTATCGTCATGGTCGGACGCTATTCCGGCGAGAAGCGGCAGGACCTTCTCATCAAGGCCATCGGAAAGAGCCGCTACAACGACAAGATTCAGCTTGTTCTCTGTGGCCAAGGTCCGTTGCGCAAGAAGTACGAGAAACTCTCCCGGAAATATCTCAAGAATCCTTGCATCTTCGCCTTCTATGATCAGAAGAAGCTCAAGACTCTCATCAACATGGCCGATCTCTATGTCCATGCCTCCGATGCCGAGAGCGAGGCCATTTCCTGCATCGAAGCCTTCGCCTGCGGACTTGTTCCCGTCATTTCGGATTCCCCGGTGTCGGCCACGAACCATTTCGCCTTGGACGAGCGCTGTCTTTTCAAGGCCGGGGATCACCATTCCCTGAAGGAGCGCATCGAATACTTCTACGACCATCCCGAGGAAAAGGAGAGACTTTCCGAGGAATATATCGAATATGGAAAGACCTTCCATCTGGACAAGTGCATCTCCAAGCTCGAGGACATGTTCCAGAAGGCCATCGAGGACGACAAGGAAGACAGAAAGAACAACAAGGCCTACTACAGTTCCCGCAAGGAAAGAAGAAGGCTCAGGAAGGTCGCCAAGGAAATCGGACTCGAGAACCCAGTCATCGAGACGGGTTCGGCGACGAAATAGGTCAAGGGCTCTATAGAAGTTCAATCATTGGGCTCGTTGGATTTGAATTGAGAAAATCGACGAAGGTATCCTTTTATGTTTGCTTTGGAAATAGCTTTGCTAGAGCTAAGTGTTGCAAGCGCATCTCAGCCTTTCGAATTGAGATTTGCGAATGGGAAGGGGGCAAAAAGAAAGAGCGAGGATTCTTGCTAGATTATACGCTTGAAATTCTGAGTCTAACCTTTCATTTGACTTGTTGACAAGTTTGGGAAAGCGAAGTAAGGCAATTTGTGTACAAAAGTATTGCTTTATTTTTTATTTGATGGAAAGTTGAATTAGAATTTTTGTCAAACCAACTATTGATTGATATGAGAATTTTGTCAATCAAGAAAGATTTTTTACGATTTCAGTTTGCTTGATGCTTTGTTACTGTGTCTGCACTCCTATCGAGAGGATAAGTCGTTCCTGCTTTCTTTTCCGGCTTCTCTGAAATCTCTTGAAAGAGTTTTGCTCTGCTCATTGTTGATGGATGGGAAGTTGAGACTCACTTTCCTTTCCGGAATGGAGAATTTGGATCTTAGAGGAAGGGCATGGACATATTAGTGTCATCCTGTCTTTTTGTTTGCAAAGACGCCTTTGTGGAACTTCGTCTATTTATGTTGCGTCCTTTTTTCATTTTGGATAAGAAATGGATGCACAGACAATGTCTAGAATAGTAAAAGAAGAGAATAATGGTATAAATACTTGAAATGATATTTCGTCCTGAATTTTGATTTCCCATACTCATCGGAAGAAAGATGATATATTCCTTTGCTTGCCTAAGGAGACGCATTTGTAGGATCGGGTTATAAGAGAGTTTAGTAGATCCAAGGAACTCGAAAGGCGTACACGCTTAAAAATTGTTACGTGTTTTTGGGGCATTTCATTACGTGTTTTTGAGGTATGCGTTGCTTATCTTAGCAGAAACATGTGATTAATGTACTTTATTCGTTCATTCTTTCATGGCAAACGATAAAAGCTGGCCGACTTATGGAAAGCATCAGGAGTCTTGCTTCATTTGACTACGACAAATTGTTAATTGAATGCTACCCTTTGGCCGTAAAAGTATGTTTCTTTGAGGTTTTTATCTGATTTAAGCTACGATCCTTGAATGAAGTGAAGACGAACGTGATGAAAAGAATTCTCTAACTGCTTTTTTTACAATCGTTTTTTATCCAACTCAAAAAGTCTTCGTATTCTAAAGCACTTGAAGCGATTTTCAGAAAAGTTTCAATGATTTCCTGATTGGAAACATCAATCTTTATTGCATTCAATTTCAAGAGCACAAAGAGACAGAAGGCTCCGATTCTTTTGTTTCCGTCTATGAAAGGATGATTCCTGACTAATGAATAACTCAATCTTGCGATTTTATCAATGAGTGTTGGATAGAGATCCATTCCCTCAAAAGTTTGAAGAGGAAGATAAATTGCTGAATCAAGCAACCCTTCATCTCTTATTCCGTTCATCCCTCCAGTCTCTTCTATCATGAAGTCGTGAAGTTGAAGAATCTCGTCTTTCGTTAGCCAGATCATTTAGCAAGTTCATGATAAGCATCGAAGTGTTTGTTGATTTCTTCCTTTGCCGTTTGCATTAAAGTGGAATCGTCAACGAATGATATTTTTTCGGACTTTTTGCTTATTTGAAAAGGGATTCCCTGTTCTCGAATGGCTTGTCGGATAAAGATATTGATGGCTCCGCTAAAAGTCAGACCCAAGTCATTGAACAATTTTTCTGCTTCGTCTTTCAAATCCTTATCGATTCTTATTGTCACATTTGAGCTTATCATATTTTTTCTCCTTAATTTATATTGTATTTATTATGCACATAAAATTCAATGCAAATGCACTTTCATTATAATTTCAAATGAGCAAGATAAATTGATGAGAATGACAATTTCTATGTTTGGTCTTTTGGATTGCGATTAGAAGCTCTGCTCAATGAGCGGCAATGAGAAATCGCCAAAAGCCAAGTGAAACGGACGGGAACTTATTCCGAATGACGACACCTTTGAAAACACAGAAGGCTTGTTTCTGTAGCTATCGTTATAGCTTTTCTCTACTCTTCCCCGTCAAGGGCGTAGATCAGCCCTTCGTTTCTTTCCTGTTCCTGGGATAGTTTCCTGAGGCTTTGTTCGTCCTGCTCTTCTTGAACGGAGGGAAAGGAAATCGCCACTTCCCTATCCGGAAGGAATGTTTCCGATCTTAGAAGAAGGACATAGCCATATTGGATCTTTCCTGTCCTTCCGTTTGCGAAGACGGCCTTGAGGATGTCTTGCTTCGGAATGGTGCATCCTCTTTCCTTTCCCAATGGAAGGATAGGGATGCTTCTTAGCCAGTGGATGTCCTTTGAAAAAAGAAGGAAGGCATCCTTCTCCTTGCCCAGGACGGACTTGAGCTCATGGGAAAACATGTTCTTGTTTCTCCTATTCGGAAAGAAGGGCTTTGATCGTTTGATCGATCTTCTTGACTTCTTCCTTAAGCTTTGCCTTTGAGAAATCGGTCTTGATGATGAAGTCGAGCTTGTGCCGGTTCCTGTCGTAGGAATTGATCTCGTTGAAACCGATTCGTTTATCGATGTCCTTCTCGCCGCGTTCCTTGAGGTGCTCCTTCTGCTTCGTTGTCTCCGTCCCTATTAGGAAGGTGTAGTCCTTGTCCATGTGGGCATCGAAGAGAAGGGGAATCTCCAGCACCTTGTTCCTTCCGTCGTTTTCGATGAGGAAGTCTTCCGCTTTCTTTCTGACGATGGAGAAGACTAGGGCAGTGTATCGCCTCCGGAAGTTTTTGTTTTCCAGAAGAAGGGAAGTGATTTTCTTCTTGTCGAGATTGGGCGTGAAGACTTCCGGGAACTTGTCCTTGAGGCGGGAAAGGAATATTTCGTCCTCATAGAGATGGTGGACGACCTCGTCGGCGGAGAAGGCGACATAGCCCAGCTGTTTGAAGTAATGGCAGACGAGGCTTTTTCCGGAACCGATCTTTCCGGTCACGGCGATGGAAATGCCGGTATTCTGACATCTCGGACAATAGGAGGTTCCCCGCCCGGAGAGCATTTTCTTTTCGATCTTGAACTTTTTGCAGGAAGGGCATTCCTTCCCTTTCCTTCCGTAAACCTTGAGGAAGTCCTGCATGTCCCCATGGACGCTTTCGCTTGCCATGTAGGTCCTAATCGTCGAACCGTTGTTTTCGATGGCAAGGGAAAGGATCCTTTTGCTTTCCTCAAGGATTCTTTCGGCTTCTTCCTTGGTAATCCTGTTTCCGGGCTTGAAGGGGGAAACATGGCTTGCGAAGAGGATCTCGTCGGCATAGATGTTTCCGATGCCGGCGATGACTTTCTGGTCCATCAGGATTTCCTTGACGCATTTCTTCCGGGAATGGATCTTCTTGTAGAGCTCTTCGGAATCGGAAAAGGCAAAAGGTTCCTTTCCAAGGGATTTCAAAGGCCCTCTTTCCCCTTCTTTCAGAAGATGGCACGTTCCGAACTTCCTTGTGTCGTAGAAGGCAAGGGCATTGCCACTGTTTTCAAAGGGAAGTAGTAGGGAGAGGTGTCCTGTCTCGTGCCTATCCTTGTCCACGACGAAAAGCTTTCCCTCCATGCGTAGGTGGAAGAGGATCTTGAGACGGTCGCTGAGATGGAGAATGAGGGTCTTTCCTTCCCGTCCGAGGGAAAGGATCGTCTTTCCGGGCAATGTTGAAAGAAAGGTCTCCGCTCCGGTCTTGATCATCGAAGGAAGACGGATCTCGGGAACGCCGAACGTCTGGCCAAGGATTTCCTTTTCCAGGACCCGGCGGACGGTCTCGACCTCTGGAAGCTCGGGCATGTCAGTGGGCCTCGTACCAGGTCTTGGCCGCGGTGCCATCAACCTTCAGGGGGACGTCCAGAAGGACGGCTTCCTCCATTGTCTTGATCAGGAGCGGCTGGATTGTCTCGAGTTCGTCTTCCGGGACGCGGAAGATGAGCTCGTCGTGAATCTGGAGGATGATCTTCGTTTTGTAGTTTTCCAGAAGCTTTGCGACCTTGATCATGCTTGCTTTCATCAAATCGGCCGCAGAGCCTTGGATGACGGTGTTGACCGAGGCTCTTTCCGAGAAGGCTCGAAGGGGCCTGTTCGCGGAGTTGATGTTGGGGAGATAACGCCTCCTGTGGAAGATCGTCTCGACATAGCCGTGCTTTCTTGCCGACTCGATAGTCTTTTCCTCGAAGGCGTCGATTTCCGGGAAGACTTCCTTGAAGGAGGCGATGAGGTCCTGCGCTTCCTTTCTCGGAATGTCGAGCTGCTGGCTCAGGCCATGGGCGGAGATGCCATAGACGATGCCGAAGTTGACGGCCTTTGCCCGACGGCGCATTTCCGACGTGACTTCCGAAAGAGGGACCTTGAAGACACGGCTTGCCGTTGCCCTGTGGATGTCCTCGCCTTCCTTGAAAATCTCGACCAGGCTCTTGATCTTGCCGACATGGGCCAGGACGCGAAGCTCGATCTGGGAATAGTCCAGCGAGAGCAGGTAGTCCTTCCTGTCGGGGTAGAAGAAGGCCTTCCTTATCGTCTTTCCTTCCTCGTTGCGGATGGAGATGTTCTGGAGGTTTGGCTCGCTCATGGAGAGGCGGCCTGTCGCCGTCAGGGCCTGGTTGTAGACGGCATGGATCTTGCCGTCCTTGGCGATGTGCTTGGGAAGGGCGGAGGTGTAGCCGGAGACAAGCTTGCTATAGAGACGATACGCGATGATGAGAGGCACGACGGGGTGATCGTCGATATGGGCGTTGAGGACGTCGATGCCGCTTCCTTTCTCGTTCTTGTTGCGAGGGATGGCCAAGTCCGTGAAAAGGACTTCCTCGACCTTCTTCGGCGAGTTGACGTTGAACTCCTTTCCGCAAAGGCGATGGATTTGTTGCCGTATTTCCTCGAGCTTGCCGTTGTATTCGACGTCGATCTCCTGGATGGTCTTCAGGTCGATGGGCATGCCTTCGATTTCCATCGTGGCAAGGACCCTCGAGAGGGGAAGCTCGATTTCGTAGAAGAGCGTCTCCTCCCCGTTCTTTTCGATGTCGTTGAGGACCTGTTCTTTCAGGTCGACGGCAAGGGAGAGCGTCTGGGCATAGACGGGTCTTTCCTTGTCCAGGACAAGACCATAGGAAAGGAAGAGCTCCTCGACCTTCTGACCGCAGTCGGGATTGATGAGATAGGTCGCAAGGAGGAGGTCGAAGTCGCAGTTCTCGAGAAGCGGGAAGGCGTTCCTGTGAAGAAGGACGTCAAGTCCCTTCAGGTCATAGACGGTCTTCTTTTTTTCGGAAAGAAGATAGTCCGTGAAGGCCTTGTCTTTCTTGGCGTTTTCCAGGGAAAGATGATAGAGATTCTCCTTTCCGATTAAGGCAAAGCCCAGAAGGGAGGCGGTGTTTTCGTTTTCGCCATCGCTCTCGTAGGTCAGTCCGAGAAGGGGCTCCGGGATTTCGGAGAGGGAACCGACCTCAAGGATTTTCCGGCTTTTCAGGTCGCTCTTCTTCTTGACCTCGTCCTGGACGGCACGGGATTCCTCGAAGGCGTCTTCCAAAGTCATCTGCTCGTCCTGCTTCGGACGGACGATATCCTTCATCTTGTCGAGCTTCTTGAGGAACTGGTGGAACTGGTACTTGAGATAGAAGGCGGCGAGGTGCTGTTCCTGATAGGGACGATAGCGGCTCTTGTCATAGTCTTCTTTCATGTCGAGTCCCGTGTCGATTGTCGCAAGCTTCTTGAAGAAAAGGGCATCCTTCTCGCCAGCAAGGATCTTGGACAAGGACTTTGTCTTTCCGCCATCCTTTCTTGCGACTTCGAGAACGTCTTCCAGGTGTCCGTATTCCTGAAGAAGGCTTTTTGCCGTCTTTGTCCCGATTCCGGGAATGCCTTTGTAGTTGTCGGAGGAATCCCCGGCAAGGCTCTTGTAGTCCGTGACTTGGTCGGGGTTGAGGCCATAGTCGGATTCCTTGAGGTTGCCCTTCGTGTATTCGATGGTCTTGGAGAGGCCGACGACGGGGATTCGGATCGTGATGTTGTCGCCGATGTCAAGAAGCTGAAGGAAGTCCCTGTCGGAGGAGATGAGGATGACGTCGTCTCCCTTTTCGTGGGCAAGGCGGGCCATCGAGCCGCAGAGATCGTCTGCCTCATAGCCTTCCTTTTCCTGGTGATAGATGTCCATGCTGTCGAGAAGCTCCCTGGAAATGGGAATCTGGGCGATGAGATCGTCGTCGATCTTCTTCCTTTGGGCCTTGTAGTCCTGGAACTCGAGCTTGCGGAAAGTCGGCTTGTCGGTATCGAAGGCGACGAAGAGATGGTCTCCTTCTCCGACCTGCTCCTTGATGCTCTTGAGGAAATTGTGGAAGGCGAAGATGGCATTTGTCGGAATTCCGTCCTTGGTGGTCATTTTGGCTCCGCCGTATGCCGTGGAATGATAGGCGCGGAAGAGAAGGGAGTTTCCGTCGACGATGTATGTCTTACTCATAGTGTTCGATCCTTCCTTTCATGTCGATGACTTCGGACTGATAGATGGTATGCTTCTGGAAGTCGGCCTTTGCCAGGATGAAGTCGTTGTTGTGGATGTTCGTCAGCGTGGTATGGAGGAAATATTCCTTCCTTCCGTCGGTGGCAAGGACAGCATGGTCGTTCATCAGCTTGCTGTCGTCAAGGACCAGCAATGTCTTGTATCCTTCCTTGCGGACGACGTCCTTGAGTCTTTTGGAGAGAATGACGCCGAGGGCCTTCTTTTCCAGGTAAAGCCTTTTGCCAAGATTCTCTTCGCCGGCAAGGGATGGGACCTGCTTCTTGTCGAACCCCATCCTTGCAAAGGCAAGATAGTCTTCAAGAAGTTCCTTCATCTTTTTCCGGGAGGGACTGAGGCTGTCCAGGAATCCGGCATCGATCATCCTCTTGATGGTCGTTTCCTGGTCAAGGGTCAGCTTTCCGACCATCCTCTTGGCAAAGCCATAGAAGGAATCGAAGGGACCGTTTTCCTTTCTTTCGGCCAGAAGGATATCGATGACCTTCCTGTCGGCAAGGGCAATCTGGGAGAGAGGGGGATAGAACGTTTTCCCGACAAGGGCGATGTCCTCGGCCAGGGAGTTGTTGATGTCCGGGGTGGAGAGCCTGTAGCCTCGGCGATAGATTTCCTTGATGGTCTCGTATGTGGCGTCGCTACTGAGGGAGGACTCCCGCAAAGCGACTTTGTAGAAGTTTTCCGGATAATGCGTCTTGAGGTAAAGGATCTTGTAGGAAATCAGGGAATAGGCGTAGGCATGGGACTTGTTGAATCCATATCCCGCAAAGCGTTCGACATCCTCGTATATGGAGAGAGCCACCTTGTCATCGATGCCGTTTCTTTGGCATCCGATCAGGAATTTCTCCTTGTACCGTTCCATTTCCTGAATCTTCTTCTTGGAAATCGCACGGCGGAAGAGGTCGGCGTCGGAGGCATCGAACAGGGCGAGCTTTCGGACGATCTCGATGACCTGTTCCTGATAGAGAAGGATGCCATAGGTGTCGCGAAGGATTGGCTCCATCCTTTCGTCTTTGTAAGCGATCGGTTTTCCTTCGTTCTTTCGGAGGGAAAACTCATGAATGTATTCCTTTGGCCCTGGACGATAGAGAGCCAATATGGAAGCGATGTCCTTGAAGGAAGAAGGCTGTACCTCCTGGATCGTCTTCCGCATGCCGTAGCTTTCGAGCTGGAAGACATAGGAGAGGGAAAGGGAGTTGAGTGTCTGGAATGTCTCCTTGTCGTCAAGATCGTCAAGGACGTCGACGGGCTTTCCGATATCTTCCTCGATCTTGCGGATGAAGGTGAGATTCGAAAGGGAAAGGATGTCGCACTTGAGATATCCGAGACGTTCCATGTAGGGGAATTCGAAGAGTACCGTTCCATATGTCCCCTCCCGCATCGGGCAGTTCTCATGGATGGGATCCTGGCTGAGGATGACGCCTGCGGCATGGATGGAGGTATTGACGACGATGCCAAGAAGGGGCCTTATCTGGTCAATGAGGGTCCTGTAGTAGGAGTCCTCGAGCAGCTTTTGGAAGCGTTGGCCAAGCCTTGGGTCCGCAAGCGCCTCGTCGAAGTCCTTTGCGGAGTCGGAGATGGCCGTTGTCAGTCTCTTGATCCGGTTCTCGGAATAGGACAGGGCCGGTCCGATGAGGTTGATGGCGCCCTTTGGCTTGAGCTTGACGAAGGTGACGATGTCGCAGACTCTCTCCTCGCCATAACGGGAACGCAGGTATCGGACGATTTCCTCCCTGCGGTCATCCTCGAAATCGATGTCGATATCGGGCATGTCCTTTCGCTTTGGATTGAGGAAGCGCTCGAAGGAAAGGCTGTTCCGGATGGGATCGATCTGGGTGATGCCAAGGCTATAGGCGACAAGGCTGCCGGAGGAGGATCCCCTTCCGGGACCGACGGCGATGTTTTTGCTCTTGGCGAAATCCACGTAGTCGCTCACGAGAAGGAAATAGGAGGAGAAATCCATCTTCCGTATGACGGATAGCTCGTAATCCAATCGGTCGGAATACTCTCCTGGAATCGTCGATGTGTTCAGCCGTTCCCCGAGGCGCTGGTATGTCAATTGATAGAGCCTGTCATCCGCCTTGTCGAAGCGGATCGGAGAGCCTCTCTTTCGGAAGAAGCCGAAATCGATCTTTTCCGCTATCAGTCTCGTCGCAAAGAGGTCCTGTTCCCGATAGATTTCCTCAAGGGACTTCAGGGACAGGAGAAAATCCGGTCCGCCCTGGGGAAGGTTCTCGGCTTTCTCCTTGTGGATGGCCTTCTCCAGCAGGTAGAGGGAGGCATAGTTTTCCTTTCTTAGATAACGGGCCTTTGGAAGGGCGACGGTCGTATAGCCCTGCCTTTTGCAGTATTCATAGAGGACAGGCACTTCGTTTTGGTCGACGATGGAGGAAATCGAAATGCCGACATAGAAGTCCTCGCGGAAGATCTTCTCGAACTGGACGATCTGTGGTGAGAGGCGGGTGAGGTTTCCTTCGTCCTTGTAGAGGGAATCCTCGGTATCGAGGATCAGGATCAGGCCTTCGTGGAGACTGGAGAGAAGGTCCGTTCCGATGATGCTTTCCCTTTTGGATACCAGATTGAGGAGGTTTCGATAGCCCTGTTCGTTTTTGATGGCAAGAAGACCGGTAAAGGGCGTTGGAAGGGGACTGCGAAGATGGACACGGCAACCGAAAATCGCCTTGAGCCCGTTTCTTTCCGCGGCATCGGCAAGGGAAGGGAAGGCGTAAAGATGCTCATCGAAGATGGCGATGCCCTTGTAGCCAAGATGCCTTGCCCTTTCGGCATAGGCCTCCGGCATGATCGTGGACTCATAGAACGAATAGGCGCTGATGGTATTGAGCTGGTAAAAATCCATGCCTTCATTCTACTACAAAACCCCTCTCCATCGGTCAGTGGTAAGCGGGATTGCGTCCTATGGAAATCCCGACTTTTTCCCGCATCATGAACAAGAAACGTTCCGATGTTTTCCGTTCGGCCCGTTTCCCCGTCCTTTTCCCCTCTTCCAAGGCTTCCTTCCTTTACTTGTCCGGCCTTTTCGGCTATATTCAAATCCACGAAAGAGGTGGCAACATGGAAGGCAATAGCATCGTCTTTGGAAAGATTCCCGTCAAGAACGCATTGGAAGGCCGGCGGAAGCCGATTCGCCTTTTCCTCAACCGCGATCATCCGGACAGGGATATCCAAAGCCTTGCCAGCCGCAAGGGCGTCAGCTACAAGCTGGTCGATGAAAAGGAGCTTTCCCGTCTTTCCGAGGGAAACAACCATCAGGGGGCCGTCCTTATCCTCCCGGGATTCGAATATGTCTCCCTGGATGATGTCCTCTCCGAGACGAAGGACAAGGAAAATTCGACCATCGTCATGCTCGATGGCATCGAGGACCCTGTCAATTTCGGTTCCATCATCCGGACTTCCTGTGCCTTTGCCTGCGATGCCATCCTCATTCGCGACAAGAGACAGGTCCAAGTCACGCCGACCGTCAGCAAGATCGCGACCGGGGCTGAGGATAGGATCCCGATATGCCGGGTCCCGAACCTCAACCAGGCCATGGACATCCTGAAGAAGAACGGCTACTGGATTGTCTGCTCCGCTGGGGAGGGACAGGATTCCTTCGACGAGATCGACTATAACGGAAAGATCGTCCTCGTCGTCGGGTCCGAAGGCTTTGGTGCCTCCCAGATCGTCAAGAAGAATGCCGACTACCTTGCCAGCATTCCGCTCGAAGGCGAAATAAAGGCCCTCAATGCCTCGATAGCCTGTGCCGTCTTCCTTTCCCAGATAGCATCCTGCCGCAGAAAGAAGGGCAAGTAGCTTTTTATCCAAAATTCTTGCCTTTTGTTTTCGCGTAAGGGGGTTATATCGTGAAAACCAAGTTTTTCGTTGCCCGGGTGACAAAGGCTTCGTTGGAAGCCTACCGGGCCCTTTCGACACGCCCGGACGATTCCGGCGGAGACTATGAGTATTGCGGGTTCTCGCTTGAAGAAGTCGCCGTCCTTGCCAAGAATAGGAAAATTGCCTTCAAGGAATGCATGGATCGTTCCAAGCCATTGCTCATTCGTGCCGCCAATGCCTATTCCTCACGCATGCGCTGTTCCATGCTGGAAGTCTATCCCTATGTGGAGAAGGCGTTGAGAAAGGCAGTCGAAAAATACAATCCTGCCCTTGGCGAGTTCAGCCATCTTCTCGGACGGATCATCCATCTCACCCTTGTTTCTTTCGGGAAGGTCCTTGCCGTCCATAGGAGAAGGTTTCTGACGGGATTGTCCCGATTGGAATACATCTGTCCGAAAGTGATTACTCTTCAGGATGCCGTCGGACGGTCGCCGATGGTTTCCTATCGTCTGGACCTAAACGCCTATTTGGACCTGCTTGACAGGAAGAAGAGGTCGATTCTTCATCTTTATCACTATCACCACAACTTTCGGGAAATCGGCGACCACATGTCCCTCTCCGCCACGGCCGTTGCCGACAAGGTAGCCGTCATGTTGAATGAGTTGCGCAATAGGAAGGCACGGATGCTGATATGAAAAAGGAGCCGACTTTCATCGGCTCCCTGATGTTGTCTTATGGATGAAGATTAGTGCTTGTTGCGGAAATTCCCGTGAGGACGGGGACGATCGGGTCTGTCGACATAGCCTTCCGGCTTGGGGAGGAATTCCCTGTGGGAGACGTCGACCCTGCCCTGGGCGTCGATGCCGGTGATGATGACCTTGATCGTATCGCCGATATGGCAGACATCCTCGACTTTTTCGACGCGCTTCCAATCGAGCTTGGAGACGTGGCAGAGGGCATCGGTATTTCCGAAGAGGTTGACGAAGGCACCATAGGACTCGATGCGGACGACCTTGGCATCGTAGACTTCGCCGACCT
This sequence comes from uncultured Bacillota bacterium, assembly GCA_949282275.1. Classification (GTDB taxonomy): domain Bacteria; phylum Bacillota_I; class Bacilli_A; order RFN20; family CAG-288; genus Enterosoma. The sequence goes on from CASDOO010000037.1 coordinate 16,021, forward strand.
GGGGCACCTTGGCGATCGCCATGACCATGCCATAGGCCTTGTCGATGGACTCCTGGTGGACGGAGTAGAGAATGACTCTGCCATCGTCGTTGATGTCGATCTTGACGTCGTTGTCGCAGTCCTTGATGATTCCGTTGATGACCTTGCCTTGGCTACCGATGACTTCGCGGATCTTGTCGGGAAGGATGTTGAAACGCTTCATCTTGAGCGCATATTCGGAAAGTTCGGTGCGAGGCTGCGGGATGGCGTTGAGCATGACCTCGAGGATCTGCTTTCTGGCGGGCTTGGACTGGGCAAGGGCTTCCCTAAGGACGTCCTTGGTGATGCCGCGGATTTTGATGTCCATCTGGAGGGCAGTGATGCCATTGGGGGTTCCGGCGACCTTGAAGTCCATGTCGCCGAGGTGGTCTTCCATGCCCTGGATATCGGTCAGGATGGTGTAGGGATGGTTGCCATCCAGGGGTCCGGAAGTGATGAGGCCCATGGCAATGCCGGAGACGGGCGCCTTGATTGGCACGCCGGCATCCATCAAGGCCATGCAGGAGGCGCAGATGGAAGCCTGGGAAGAGGAACCGTTGGATTCGCAGACGTCCGCGACGCAACGGATGGTATACGGGAATTCGTCTTCGGAAGGAAGGACGTAGGACAGCGCTCTCTCGCCGAGGGTTCCGTGTCCGATTTCTCTTCTTCCGGGTGTGCCCATGCGGCCGAGCTCACCGACGGAGAAAGGCGGGAAGTTGTAGTGGTGCATCCATCTCTTGGTGGAATCGCCGGTAATATCGTCGATGATCTGGGCGTCTTCGAGGGGACCGAGCGTGCAGGTGGAGAGGACCTGGGTCTGGCCTCTGGTGAAGAGGGCGGAACCATGGGCCCTGGGGAGAAGGTGAATCTGGGCATCGAGCGGACGGATCTCATCGACCTTTCTTCCATCCGGACGGACCTTGTCAACAGTGATAAGGCGACGGACCTCGTCACGGACAATCTGTTCAAGGACTTCCTTGGCCTCGTTGACGGCAAGGTCATGGAGCTTTTCGGTCTTGTATTCCTTGGCATCGACGATGTCGATGACTTCCTTTTCGAGAGCATCGATGGTGTTCTGCCTTTCGAGCTTGTCGAAGATGGAGACGGCCTTGATCAGTCTCTGCTCCTGGGTCTCGCTCTGTCCAGGGGCAATATAGTTACGGCAGGAGGCGGCGAATTCCTCGTCGATCTTGTAGATGTTGAGAGGACGCTTTTCCTTTCCGACTTCCTTGACGATTTCCTTCTGGAAACGGCAGAGTTCCTTGATGGCCTCATGACCGAACATCAAGGCTTCGAGCATGTCTTCCTCGGAGACTTCGGCGGCACCGGCCTCGACCATGTTGATGGCTTCTTCGGTTCCGGCAACGGCAAGGTTGATATCGGAACGCTTCTCTTCCTCGACCGTGGGATCGATGACGAACTTTCCGTCGACCCTACCGACGCGGACACCGGCAATGGGGCCTTCGAAGGGAATGTCGGAAATGCACAGGGCCAGGGAGGAGCCAAACATGGCAGTCATCTCCGGGCAGGCATCCAAGTCGGCGGACATGACCGTGGCGGTCACCTGCGTCTCGTTGACATAGCCTTCGGGGAACATTGGACGGATCGGACGGTCGATAAGACGGGAGAAGAGGGTTTCGCGGTAGCTTTGACGGCCTTCCCTTCTCAAAAAGGAGCCAGGGATCTTGCCGGCGGCATACTGCCTTTCGAAATAGTTGACGGTGAGGGGGAAGAAATCCTGGCCGAGCTTGGCTTCCTTAGCGCCGCAGACGGCACAAAGGACGGCGGTGTCGTTGAAACGAACCAGACACGAGCCATCGGCCTGCTTTGCGATTTCGCCGGTTTCGACAGTCAGTGTCTTGCCGAAGAAGTCGCGCGTGAAGACTTTTTTCATTCTTAGACCTCTTTCTTTAGATATATACAAAAAAGATTTTAACATAGAGGTTCAAGTCAAAGGGAGAGTATTTCCCGACAATGGATGCTTTTGCCTTCATCGGGAGTCCTTTCGGCTAAAATAGATGGGAGAGGAGGACAGCTTGGATGCATGATATATGGAATCCGTGGCATGGCTGCGAAAAGGTCAGCGAAGGTTGCCTGAACTGCTACATGTATTATCTGGATGCCTTCAACGACAAGAGCGGAAGAGATTTCTATGTGACTCGCAATCTGGACTATCCCCTCATGAAAGACCGTCATGGAAACTATCGGATAAAGAGCGGGGAAATGATACGCGTCTGCATGACAAGCGACTTCTTTTACGAAAAGGCCGATACCTATCGCCAGCACTGTTTCGACATCATGAGGAAAAGAAGGGATGTCGTTTTCTATCTTCTGACGAAAAGGGCAAACCGCATGAAGGAATGCCTGCCTCCGGATATCGATTCCTATGAGAACATCTTCATGAACGTCACGTGCGAGAACCAAAAACGTGCCGACGAAAGAATTCCCATCCTTCTTTCCCTGCCTGTTCATCACAAAGGGCTTTTCATTGCGCCAATGCTTGAAGAAATCACTATCGAGAAGTACCTTCGCACAGGGCAAATCGAGCAGGTCATCCTAGGTGGCGAGAACTATGGTGGCAGAAGGCCATGCCATTTCGATTGGGTGAAAAAGATACGGGAGGAATGCTTCCAAAACAATGTGTCCTTCTGCTTTATCGAAACAGGAACGGTATTCATAAATGATGGTCGGAAATACGTGATAGAAGACAAGAAAGTCCAAAGTGAGATGGCATTTCTTTCCAGACAATCCTTCAATGGAAAGAAAATACAATTCAAGCTATATGACGAAAATGGCGAAAGAATTCCGGAAGCAAGGCTGTATCGAAGGACGTTCCGGGAAAGTTGTCGAACATGTGGCTCCCAGTGGATCTGCAATGGATGCTCGAATTGTGGAAAATGTGAGTGAATGCGGAAATAGATATCATTTCGAGAATGTGAAGAGACAAATTCTTTTGGGATATGAGCTGTTTAAATGCCGCAAGACCAGTCAAATGATTTCTGAACCTTAGATGTTGAAATTGCATCGTCTTGTTTTTAGTGAGAAAAAACAAATGATAGATTCTGTCGATATGGTGTCGAAAAGTGAAGAAAATGGAAAAAGATTCGTGTAAATTTACGCCAAAAATATACGAAATATCACACTAAATGACACGAATTGGAAGGTCATTTTATAACTTCCCAATAGCCATTTTAATTTTCACCAATACGTTTTATATATCCATTATTTCTAATATTGTTGTCGATTGCCGTATCACTAATTCCAATTACAACGACTAGTTCAGCCTTGGTATTGATTGAAATTCGTTCCGACCAAGACAAGTTCTTTATCGGGAAATCCCCAAATGAAATAGGCAAATCCTTTCCCATGAGCGCTGTAGCAATTGACAGCGCTGAAACATATTCTCCAAGCGCAATTTGTTCAAAGCGGTTTTCTTTAAATTCAGACCATTCTTTTATTTTTGAAAACTGAAATTAGTCAGACAATAGAACTTTAACGTTCATATTTATCACCAACCTTTATTGCCAACATAACATTGCTAAATAGTTGGCAATAAAACAATATGAATTGCGGTCAATGATTCTTGATTCACGGCATAAGATAAATTCAAGAGAGAGAAAGGGAATGATTTTTCGTAGACTTTCATGTTTTTAGTAGAATCAAACTCTTAAAATCCTTGAGTTAGAACTTAATTTATCTCGTAGCAAAATGCCAAAAATATAAAATTTCCGTGGGATTCTTCGGACACATATTGACATCCTTTAATACATCAAAAATAGTAAATATAGGGAGGAGACAAGGTCAAATCGTGGAGAAAATACGGTGCCTTATTTCCTGTACTTTTCCAACAAACCGAGATAATAGGATTTCCAAATGCGATAGACGTTCTGTCGGCTGTATTTTTCCCGGACCTGCCTGGAAAGATCCACGCCTTCCTGGTATTTTTCCCTGTCCGTGGATAGGAGTCGTATCGTGTTGGAGAAGGACAAGACATCCTTTCCCTTGAAGGATTCCTTTGGCAGAATCGGCGAATAGAGTTCGAGATCCCGTATGAGATAGGGGATGCCAACCGAACACGCCTCAAGCAAGGACATCGGGAAAAGCTCGTTGTGGCTTGGAAGGAAGAAGAGATCGGAAAGACCATAGTATTCCGGCATCCTGTCCCTATCGACGATACCAAGGAAGCGGACATTTTCCCTTTTCCTCTCCATCTCCTTCTTGAGCTCGGAATAGCCGTCCGTGATGGCCTTGAAGGAGAAGCCGCCAAGCCACAGGAAGAGGATATCGGGATTCTCTTCGGCTACCTTGAGGAAATCCAGGACGCCCTTCCTTGTCTGGACCTGACCGACGGCAAGGACGACGAACTTGTCTTGGGGTATTTCGTATTTTTGACGCAAGGCATACTTTTCCTCGGGCGTGATGGCATGGAATGTCCTTTCGTCGACGAAGTTCGGGATATAGGCAATCCTGTCCTTTTCGATGCCGTAGCGGACAAGAGGATCGATGAAGCTTGGATTGACGACGACGATTTCCTTCGCGCGTCTGTAGAAGGCGAGGACGTATCGGCAGAAAAGGGAAAAGATCGGCCTAGGCAGTTTTATCGAACCCGCCAGCGTTTCCGGAAGGAAGTGGACATAGCAGACGGAGAGTGTCTTCTTCCCCATCTTGCAATAGAAGTCCGGATTGATGGAGTGGACATGGACGATGTCGGCGGATTTCGTCTTCTTGTTGATGTCGATTTCGAAATCCTCCTTTCCGAAATCCTGCATGAGTCTTGTCTGCTCCAAATAGGCCGATCCGACGCCTTGTGCTGGGGCGGAGGTGGCGTGGGAGAGCATGTCGATCCGGATTTTCCTCTTTTCTTCCATGGCCGTTCTCCTTGTGGATTTCATTATAGGACATTCGGGAGGAAGAAGAGATAAAAAAGGGATGGCCATTTAGCCATCCCTGTCTTCTTATTCGGCAATGCTTGTGACGACAATATTGAAGTAATCGATGTTCGGCAGTCTTGTGTTGGAGTTGACCGTATCGCGAGTCGTTATCTCGACTCGGTTGAGTCCTTTCTTCAGTGTCGCGCCTTTGACGGCATCGGCAAGATTCCACTTCTCCATGACCCAGTTTCCGGGACCAGATTTCTCTGCCGTTCCCTGAACCTCGACCGCCTCGCCGTTGACGGCTATCGTCATGACGTCGCTCAGAAGCTGGTCGGTACCGCCTTTGCCGCTGGCGGACTGGACGTTGATCTGAAGGTCGAAGATGCCTTCGAACTCGGAATAGAACTCAATCGGAATGACATTTCCGGCAACGCTTCCGATGTTCGAGGTGCACTTTCCGGATGCGCCCTCTCCCTTGGCGTCTTCGAGATTGGAATCGCCTGTGCTGATCGTCTTGACTTCGCTGAGGTCGACATAGTCTTCGTCCTCGACTTCGATGCGGAAGCTCTTGTCGGTGCTGGTCTCATAGTCTACCTTGTTGACGAGAGGGACGATGACGTCGAATTCCAACGTCTGATGGCCGTATTCGAAGGTGACGTGGCTCTTTCCCGTGGTAGACGTGTCGAAGCCTTCGACCATCGTTTCGTCAAGGGCGATGGTCTCCGTCGTGTCATCGACGTTGGTGACGATGACGTTGATGGGACGGAAGGCTTCGTTCTTTCCGTAGAGCAGATTCGTTCCGGCTTCCAGTGCAAGGGACTTGACGGCCTTCTTGACGGTATAGTCCATCGTGATGGTGTCGTCCTGGTAATCGAACTCCAGTGTCTTTTCGCCCTCTGCCGTCGTGTCGAAAAAGCGGATCTGGCCGACATCGGTGATTTCGACATGGCCGGTCGTCTGGTTCTCGTAGACGATATCAGCGGTCAGGCCCTGGAACTCGTCGCCGACGAAGTAGAGATCCTCGGTATCCTCGCTGAAGGTGAGCGATTCGATCGTCGGCTTTGTGACATCGATCTCATAGGTCGTGGTCTGGTGCTCATAGGAAACGGCGACTTCGCTCTTTCCGAGCTTGGAGGTGTCGAAGAAGGTGATCATGTCCTTGGTGAGTGGGATTTCCTTCTGGCTGGCGTCCGTATAGTGGAGGATCAATGTGGCGTCGCCATCCGTATACGTGTCTCCGCGAAGATAATCGCTCTTGTAGCCGTCCTTGATTTCGAGGGCACGGACATAGAAGTCCGTGACGGTGATCTCGAACTCGGCAATCTGGCCACCATAGGCGACGACGATGGTCTTCGTGCCGGCGACGGAGGTGTCGAAGCCTTCGACCATGTCCTCTGTGAGCTCGATGACTTTCCTGGAGCCATCCTCATAGGTGATGCTCAGCTGCATGGGCTGGTAGGCTTCCCCGACGAGGTACTGGCTGTCGTTTGCGATGATGCGGATGTCGGTGACGACCTTCTCGCCGCCACAGGAGGAAAGGGAGAAGAGCAGGGAGCAGGCGGCGAGGAATCCGAATGTCTTTTTCTTCATTTTTCGCATCCTCCTTATTAGACTTCGCCGATGCGATCGGGATTGTCCAGAAGCGGTTCCCACGTCAGGGTGGCTTCGGTCGCAATCTTGATGCAGTCGATCAGCGGGGCTCCGGTGCGGTTTCCGCCCTGGAGAGTGTTTTCCTTGATGATGAGACTGACGGTATTCTCGCCCTCGACGAGATTGATCGAGGTGTTGAGCGTGTAGTCGGAGAAGTCATAGGAACCGGAACTAGAATTCTGGACGATGATTGAGTAGTCGACGGCCTCACCATTGACCTCGACGCCGAAGACGTCGTTGTTCAGGGAGAGGTCGCCAAGCTCGGAGGCAAGGCGGAGGGTCAGCTTTCCGGTCGTCTTGGCATCGGATTCGATGACGAAGTCGATCTGGTTTGCGGCATAGGTGTTTCCAAGGAAGTAGCCATTGGAATAGCCCTTTTCGATGTCGGCCTCCGTTCCCTCGCCATAGATGTTGTTGACGCCTTCCGCAGAGTTGGAAATGCCGGCTCCGTTGAACTCGTCGAGATAGACATACTCGGCTTCGAAGACATAGACCTGAGAGCCTCCGATTGGCTGTTCGCCTTGCGGGGCAAGAAGGGTGATGCAGAGGACGATGGCCGTTCCGAAGACGACGAAGCCGGAGACGGAACCGATGACGGTCGCCAGGAAGTTTCTCTTCTTCCGCTTCTCGACCTTTTCCTTCTCTTCTTTTTCCTCGGGACTTTCTTCCTTGGCATCGGTGCCGTTGTCCTTGAGATCGTTTCCGTTTCCTCCGGAGCGGTTCTTCCTATCGAAGACGAGGAAGAAGACGACGATGCCAGCGGCACAAAGGACGATTGCGACGATACCGATAATCATGCCGGTCTGGTAGTTGGCGTAGGTCTGGGTCGGTTCGACGAGAAGCTGGATGGTGACCGAATCGGTAGGAACGCCACCCATGCTGGCCTGGATGGTGAAGCTGTAGCTTCCGGCCTTGGAGACGCTTCCGACAAGGCTGCCATCCTTCAGCTCGAGGCCTTCGGGGAGGGCACTTCCTTCGGCAAGGGAGTAGACGATGCTGTTTCCGCCCTGGGCGAAGTTGATGGGGAGGTTGACGCTCTGGCCGACCTTGATGCTATCGAGCGTGAAGTCCGCATAGTTGAGGCCGATGTCCAGATAGTAGATCTTGTCGGTGGCGATGTAGTTCTCGCCGCTGATGTGGACGGTGAAGGCATGGCCAGAGACGGCGCTTGTCGGCGTTCCGACGATGTTTCCGTCTTCCGTCAGGGTCAGGCCATTGGGAAGAGAGCTTTCGCTAGTGAGCTCGTACTTGAGACCATCCTGGTCGATGGTAATGGAATCGGCATAGTATTCGTTTGCCTTTCCGGTCTTCAAGGTCTTGTCCGTGACGGCGATTCTCTGTCCAATGGTGATATTAAGGTTGACGGACATGGAGAGCTTGCCTTCGCTGCTTGCGGTGATGCGGAAGGCGTAGTTGACGCAGGGCTTTGTCGGCGTGCCTTGGATAGCGCCCCCTTCGGTAAGGGACAAACCTTCGGGAAGGAGGCTTCCATCGGCAAGGGAGTAGGTGATTTTCTGCTCTTCGCCGCTAGCCAGGTAGGCCCAGGCAATGTTCTGCTGATAGGACTCGCCGATGTATCCGGTGGCGATGTCCTGTCCGGTCGGCTTGGTGTAGATAACGGAGAGATCCTTGTCGACGACGGGAAGGGTGAACGTGGCTTCCCTGGTGGAATGTTCGTACTTGGCCTGGACGGTGAAGACGGCCGGCTCGTCAAGGGCCTTGGTCGGCTTTCCGGAGAGCGTTCCGTCCTCCGCGAGAGTCAGTCCTTCGGGGAGGGTCTCGCCTTCCTTCAGGCTATAGCGGACGACCTCGCGGCTATTGGAGCCATCGTTGGTCAAACAGGTCGCAAGGGAAGCGGAATAGTCGTATTCGGCAATGGCGGGATCGAGGGTGGCGTCTTCGTACTCGCCGAGGATGTTGACGATGCTGCTGTTGAAGATGGCCGTATAGTTGAGGGTGTTGTAGAGAACGTTGTGCATTGCCCTTCTCAGGGACTTGACAGTGGTCGGCGAATCCAGTCCGGCAGGGTTTTGCTGGCTGCCGTTTGTGGCAAGGAGGATGTCGCCGCCGGTACGGAGGGCGAGGTTTCCGTTGAGCTGCGGACGGGACTGGACGTAGTCCGTGATGACGATGCCATCGAAGCCCCATTCCTCGCGAAGGAGCCTGGTGAGAAGGTTGTAGTGACCGCCTGTCCAGGTCGCGCCCAGGTTGTTGAGGGCGGACATGATGCCATGGGTATGATAGTCCTCGACGCAGATCTGGAAGGGTTTGACGTAGAGTTCGCGGATGGACTGCTCATTGGCCCAAGTGAGAAGGTTTTCTCTGTTGGATTCCTGTTCGTTGACGGCGAAGTGCTTCAGGTAGGTGATCATGCCCTTCTCGTTGCAGCCCTTGATGATGTTGCCGGCCATCTCGCCGGAGAGATAGGGATCTTCCGAATAGTATTCGAAGTTTCTGCCGCCGAAGGGAGAACGATGGAGATTGACGCTAGGGGCATACAGGCCGGAGACAATCGACGTACCGTCTCCGAAGAGGCCCTGGTTTCCGATGAGGAGGCCTTTCTGGTAGGCGAGGCTCTTGTTCCAAGTGGAGGCAAGGACGGTCTCGCAGGCGAAGTTGGTGTAGGTTCCGCCCACATATCTACCCGCCAATCCGGAAGGTCCATCTTCCTGATGGGTCGTGGGGAAGCCAAGTTCGTCGACGCCATAGATGTTCCATCCGGCGTTCCAGAAGGTGTAGGCCATGCCTCTCTCGGTCTTGCTTCCGACGGCAAACTGGTCCAGATAGTCCTCCCAGAGAGGATTGTCATAGGGAAGACCGTAGAGATCTTCCAGCATGATGGAGCCGGTATTGTTTCCGACAGTCGGCATTTCCTCGGCATACCAAGGATCGCTGGGATCGTCGTTGGCGAGGATTTTTTCGCTTGAGGAGGTGTTTTCAACGATGTCGAGGACTTCCTGCGGAGCAACTCTCTCCTCGGCGGTCGGCTTTGTGGGGAAGGTTCCTTCCCAATCGGAGCGGGAGAGATAGACAGTGTTTTCCATCTCGGCATCGGCGAAGAGGTTCTCGATCTTCGTTCCGCTTTCGCTTGTCTCATAGCGATAGCCGCCCTCGGGAACCGTATAGGTCAGGTCAAGGACGCTCTCATGGGCGTTCTTGGAGAAGTGGAGGTGGTATTCGCCCGGATCGAGCTCATAGCCGATGAATTCGTTCTTGTTGGCGTCGTTGTAGTCGTAGGAAGCCATGTCGCGCGTGGCGATTTCCAGGGTGAGCACTTCGCTCTCGCCCGGATCGAGGGTATCGGTCTTGGCATAGGCCGCCAGATTGACGGAGGACTTTTCGATGCCGCCTTCGGTGTAGGGGGCGGAATAGTAGAGCTGGACGACGTCCTTTCCGGCAACTTCGCCGGTGTTGGTGACCTTGACCTGGACGGAGAGGGAACCATCCTCGGGCAGCGGCGAGTTCTCCTCGATGCTCTTGCCGACGATTTCCCAATCGAAGGTCGTATAGCTCAGGCCATAGCCCATCGGGAAGACGACGGCGGAATCATACCAGCTGTCCCATTGTGTCGTCTCCGTGTTGTGGACGACGTTCCTTCCGTCGACAAGGCTGGAGTAGTTCTCCTCGCCTTCCGTCTCGCCACGTGTCTCGTAATAGCGGTATCCGGCATAGATGCCTTCCTTGTAGTTGACGAAGCTCTTGGAACTGTTGGTGTACTTGATGAGGCTGTTGGAATAGATGGGCATGTTGTCCCATGTCGGATCGTTCTTGAAGTCCCTGGCCCAGGTATCGACCGTATGGCCGGAAGGGGAAACCTCGCCGGTCAGGATCTTGCCCAAGGCGTTGAGGCCATCGCCTCTGCCCGGGAAGCCAAACCACAGGGCACCCTTGATCTTGTCGGAATAGGCATAGTGGCCGACGTCGTCAAGGAAGCCGGCCTCGAACTGCGAGCCGGTGTTGAAGAGAAGGACGATGTTGTCGAAATATTGGGAGACATACTCGATCAGGTCCGTCTCGTCCTGGTTGGGCTGGAGGGAGTGGTCGTCGGCATTCCGGGCGCCTGCGACCTTCGTCGAGTTGAGACCTTCGCCGCTGAATCCGGTGGCCATGCCTTTGGGAAGGTCGGCAGCTTCCATGCCGCGCCTGGAGATGACGACGAAGGCGACATCGTTGTATTCCTCATAGCTTGTCTCGTCGACATTGGCCTCGAGCTTGCTGACGGGCGTCTCGAAGACCTTGTATCCGGCATTGACGGTATAGCCCTGGATCTGGGACTGGATACCGCCGGAAAGGGAATCGTTGTCGTAGAACTCCGTCAGTTCCGGATTGACCTGGAGTCCGGCATTCTGGAAGACTTGCTGGAGGGTGATGGTCTCGCCGCCAGATCCGGCACCGGAACCGGCACCGGTATAGATGAGGTCGGTCGAATAGTTTCCGAAGATCGAGACCTTGGAGGACTTGGCAAGGGGAAGGACGTTGTCCTCGTTCTTCAGAAGGGTGATGCCTTCCTCGATGATCTGCTCATTGAGCTTGTTTCCGGCTTCGAGGGACTCGGTCTTCGTGTCATAGTTGGTGAAGAACCGATTGGTGGAGGCTTCTTTTGCCATCGGCTCGGGAGCTCCCAGGGACAGGGAGGGGACCAATCCGAGGAGAAGCGATATTTTCAGGATGTTCATGTCTGAATGTCTCCTTTAGTTTTCGGCTGCGTGAAGGAGGAATCCGGCAACAGTCAAGTCGACGGTCGAGGCAAGGTCTTTGGTGAGATGGAGGTGGAAGTAAGGCCTGAGGTCCGTGGCGTCCTTGGCATCGTTCTTCACCGGGACGACATAGTCCTTCGTCTTGCCGGGCAGGACTTCGCAATCGACGGTTCCGAGTTCCATGTCGAAGGTGAAGGCAATCGTGCTTTCCCCGGCATTACGGAAGCGGAGGAGAACGTTTGCGCTTTCGCCGGCCTTCAGGAAGAATCCGTCCGTGGAAGTTTTCTCGTTCTGGATGTCGAAGTAGTCGCCCGTCTTTCCAGGGAGAATCGTATAGGTGGTTGCCGTCGTTCCGGAGAAGGAGACCTTCTTGGCGGCAATTGCCCCGGCGGCATATCTTCTGGTCTTCGTCGCCAACGGGAATCCCGTTCCGTCAACGGCCTTCTGTGCCGAAAGCGTGACATTGCGATAGGGCATCGTGTCGATGGGGTTTCCTTCTTCGCCGACGGCCCACTTCTCGTAGGACTTGAGTTCATCCGTGGGAAGCTTGGAGAGATCGACTTCGGGAATCTTCTCACCGGCACGGACCTTGGCGGATGTCGTGCCATCCGCGAATGTCAGGCCGCCTTCCAACGTGACATTGTAGACATCGTACTCGAAGGCGGTGACCTTCAACGAGGTGCCCGTGTTCAGGTCGGCGTTGAGGGTGACGTGGTGGTAGGGGCGAACCTCTGTATCGCCGATGGCCTGGAACTCGACGACCTTGTAGCTGTGGGGAGCAAGCTGGACGTTGGCGGAACCAAACTCGACGCCATAGGTGAAGTCGATGGCTTCGTCGCCCGTGTTCTGGAAGATGTAGACGAGATTGCGGATGTCGCCATCATGGATGAGGAAGCCGTCCGTGGAGTTGGCGAGATTCATGATGTCGAAGGAGTCGTCCGTCTTTCCGGCAGGAAGGGTATAGGTCGTGGAGGTGATGCCTTCCCAAGTCGTCTTTTCGGCGGTCACATCGCCACCGGCATAGTTTCTCGTGCCTGTGGCAAGCGTGTGATTGGGACCATCGATGCGGAAGAAGGGGGAGATGGTGATGTCTTTCGTCGGAACGGTGAAGGGAAGAGTATAGAGGTTTCCTTCCGTGTCGCGATAGCCGAGGACTTCCTCGGTCTCGTATTCGTGCTGGGGCTTTCCGGGAACGATGTTCTCGATGGTGCTGAAGGCGGGAAGGGTGATGGAACTCTTGCCATCGATCGTGGCGTTTTCGAGAGTCACGGTGAAGTCGTCGTAGTCGAAGATCGCCGTGACCGTGACGTCGCAATCGGGCATGCGGAAGGTATTTCCGTTCTGCCAGATATTTTCGACGTCGAATTGCCAGGAGGAGAAGGAGGCATAATCTTCTGGCGTGACCGTCAGCGTGACAAGCTCGCCCTCCTTGGCTTCCTGGACATCGGCATAGCCGCCGATGACCGTGATGCTGTGGCTTTCTTTCTCGACAGGCGTGGAGTTGTCGACAACCTTGACGAGGACGGAGGTGGCAAGGCTTTCGTCCGCCTTCGCCTTCGCCGTAATGATGCTCTCGCCCTTCATCTTGGGAAGGAGCTGTCCGTTTTCGTCGATTTCAAGGACTTCCGTGTTGGAGCTTGCGATGGTATAGCCGCCCGAGGAGAGACCATAGGTATCGATCTGGACGTTGATGTAGTTTCCGTTCTCGCCGACATTCAGCTGAATCGTGTTCTCCGCGATCGGCTTGTGGTTGAGAAGGAGGGTGATGGTCGAAAGGTGCGGATCGGCCACTTCGCTGACGGGATCGAGTCTATCCGGGGTCGTCAGATAGTAGATGGAGACGCCCGTCGCGCCCAACAATGTCGCCAAGGCGACGGAGCCATAGATGATCGAAGGGATGGTGAAGTGATAGGTCTTGATCTTCTTGACCTTCTCGACGGAATAGGGCGTTCCGTCCGGATAGGCGTTCTGGCTTCTTGCTGCCTTGTCCAGCTTGCGGACGCGGAGGAAGACGAACACGCCCCAGACGGCAAGGCCGGCAAGCAGGACGCCGACGACGGACCACATGATGACGAACCACGTCGGTCTGGCATAGGCATAGCGGACGCCTTCGCCAAAGCCGTTCATGGCGTTGGAGTTGCAGACGGTGTAAAGGATGTTCTTCGTGGCACGGCGGATGGCAGCCTGGGCCGTGGCGCTTTCCGTATCGCCGATGGACTTGGTTTGGGAGAGGTTGACGTCGCCTCCGGCACGGACCATCTGATCCAGGTTCATGTAGGGCTGGAGGTTGTAGTCCGTGACGACCATGCCGCGGAATCCCCACTCTTCGCGAAGAAGGGTCGTCAAGAGGGAGTAGTGACCGCCGCACCAGGTGAATCCGATTCTCGTGAAGGAGGACATCATTGCCCGGGTTCCGCCGGTCTTGACGGCTTCCTCGAAGGGGAGGAAGTACATTTCGCGCATCGACTGTTCGTTTGCCCAGACGATAAGGCCGTTTGTGTCACGGTTGGTTTCCTGTTCGTTGAGGGCAAAATGCTTCAGATAGGTATAGACGCCTTTCTTGGAAGCGCCCTGGATGACTGCGGTGGCAAGCTTGGCGGAGAGGACAGGATCCTCGGAATAGTATTCGAAGTTTCTTCCGCCGAAGGGGGAGCGGTGCAGGTTGCAGGCCGGGGCATACCAGCCGGAATAGGGAACGCCGTCGCCCTTCTCGTTTCCGATGATGGACTCGTTTCCGATCATGTCGCCGAAGCGCTCAAGGAGCTCGACGTTGAACGTCGCGCCCGCAAGGGACTCGCAGGCATAGTGGCATGTCTTGTAGACGGAAGGATTTCCCATGAAGATGGAATATCCCATCGGGCCATCGGGATCGGTCGTCAAGGGCTTGTCGATGTTTTCGATGGCTTCCGTGTGATAGTTTCCGACGGCAACGAGATGGGCCATCTGGTCGACGGTCAGCTGATCCAGGAGAGTATCCCAGAGCGGATCGTCGTAGTCCTTTCCGATGAGATTCCAAAGCTTGACTTCGGTTTCCTCATAGGTCAGTTCGATGGGGCTCTGGTTGGGAGCGTCATAGGCAAACCACGGATCGCTTTCGCTATCGTTGACCTTGTAGGTGGCAAGGTGCTTCATATCGGCGGAAGAAAGCGTCCTTGTCGCCGTGTCGGGAACCTGGGGCCAGGTCTTGTCCCAATCGGAACGGGAGAGATAGGTCTCGATTCGCGCGGAGGCATCGTCGAAGAGATTCTCGATTTCCTTTCCGGTCCTTTCGTCCGTCTCGTAGCGGACATCGCTTGTCAGTTTCTTGGAAATCTTGTTGGAACGGTCGTGGGAATTTCTTGCGATATAGAAGTCGTAGGTTCCTTCCTCGAGTTCGTAGCCGACGAAGTCGTTGCCATTGGCATCGTTGTAGTCATAGCCTGCCATGTCCCTTGCATCCAGGGTAAGAGTGACGGAGGCCGTTTCCTTGGGCTGGATGAGCGGCGTCTTGGCGAAGTCCCCAAGAACGACATGGCTCTTTTCGATCTCGCCGGCGACATAGGGAGCGGAATAATAAAGCTGGACGACGTCCTTGCCGGCGACGTCTCCGGTATTGGTCACGTCCACCTGAATCTGGATGGTGGAATCGCCTGTGATGTCTTCCGTTCCCGTCACGTCCTTCACTTCGTAGGAGAAGTCCGTGTAGCTAAGGCCATAGCCAAAGGGATAGATGACGTTCTTGTCATACCACTCCTCGCCATCCGTCTCGCCACGGGTCTCGTAGTAGCGATAGCCGATGTAGATGCCTTCGGAATAGTTGACGAAGTAGGCGTTTCTCGCCTTGCCTTCCTCGTCCATGTATTGGTTTCCGCCTTCGCTGAGGTTGTTGCTGAAATTGTTCCAGGTCGGATCTTCCTTGAAGTTCCTTGCGTAGATATCGACGAGTCTTCCAGAGGGGTTGACATCGCCGTTGAGGATCTTTCCAAGGGCCATGACGCCGGTGTTGCCGGGGGCGCTCAGCCAAAGGGCAGACGTGATCTTGTCGGAGTAGGCATAGTGCGTCGGATCGTCAAGGAAGCCCAGCTCCATCGGTGTCGCCGAGTTGATGACGACGATGACGTTGTCGAAGTTCTCGCAGGCCAGCTTGAGCATGTCCGTCTCGTTCTGGTCGAGCTGGAGATAGTGGTCGTCCTTGTTTCTGGCGCCGGGAATCGTCTCCTCCCCGCTCCAGTTCTGATAGCTTCTTCCATCCCAGAACATCGAGCGCGGAAGGTCGAAGCCTTCACCGCCGATACGGGAAAAGACGACGATGGCCGCATCGTTGTAGTCGTCGAAACTTTCCTTGACGTCCTCTCCATAGGAGGAAACGGGTGTCTCTCCTGTCGGGAAGCCTGTCAAGCCGGTGATGGTCGAGTTCATGTCCGGACTGGCAGGTCTTCCGCTTCCGGAACGGCTGTCGTTCTCGTAGAAGTCCTTCATGACGGGGTTGAAGGAGAAACCGGCATTCTCGAGGCTATCGTAGATGGTCTTGGTCTCCTCGTCGCCCGATGAACCCGAGTTCGAGCCCGAGCCGCTTAAGACAAGGTCCGTCGAGTTCTTGCCGAAGACGGTGACCTTCGACTGCTTTTCCAAGGGCAGGCTGTTGTTCTCGTTCTTCAGGAGGGTGATACCTTCGGAGACGATTTCCTCGTTGAGGGCGTTTGCTGCCTCATAGACATCGTCCTTGGATTCGTATTCGGTCGTGTAGTATTGGTATTTCGAAGGATCGCCGCTTATTGCCTTTCTTCTTTCGCCACCGAAGACCTGGACCAGCGTCTCGTAGATGAGATCGTTTGCGGTCAGTACGGCTCCGGTCGTCAAAGCCAGGGCAGTAAGGGGAAGCGTGGTGAAGAACCAGCTTTTGAAACCCTTCGTCTTCCAGAATGATTTCAGTTTCATGTGGAAGGACTCCTTTCTTTCTGTCGCTCCTTGTGTAGAAAAGGCAGGTGCACTCTGCTTTTCCATTGGGGACGATTGCCATCATTCAATATTTTGAAACCCCTTTTATCAATAAAGGGTTCGGGAATCGGGGCAAATCCATCGTGAATTGTCATTTCGGAAGGAAGAAAGGGACAGCTGTTTTCGGAAAAATCCAGAAGGAATCAAAGAAGAAAAAAGAAAGGATAGACCAGAAATCGGCACTGAAGACGTATTAAAAATAGCATAATTTATCACTTTGTTTGCATTAAGTGCAAAAATCGGGTATCGTAGGATAACGCTGGAGAATGGTGACATGGTTCGAATCGCGATTGTCGAAGATGAAGAGTCAATGCGGAAGGCTTTGGCAGGTCATATCGAAAGATTCTTCAAGGAGCGGAAGGCGGAATATATATTGGAAGAGTTTTCAGATGCCCTCAAGCTCTTGGACAAGTATTCTGGGGATTTCGACCTGATCTTCATGGATGTCGACATGCCCTATGTCAATGGCATTGAGGCCTCCGAGAAGATACGGGAAGTCGACAAGAGCACGATGATCATCTTTGTGACCAATCTCATCCAGTATGCTGTCAAAGGCTATCGGGTCAATGCCTTCGAGTATCTTGTCAAGCCTATCAGCTATGCGACCTTCTACATGACGATGGACCGAGCCCTGCCCACACTCCTTAGCAAGGAAGAGAGCATTCTGGTGACAGACAACAAGCGTGTCATCCGAAAAGTCTTTCTTCGGCAACTGCAATATATCGAGGTCGTCGACCATATCCTGAAATTCCATCTTGACGACGAGACCCTGGAATCCTACGATTCCCTCAAAAAATACGAGACCCTGCTTCAGGACCACGGCTTTGCTCTGTGCAATCGGTGCTATCTTGTCAATCTCCACTATGTCATCGGCATCGACAAGAACGACGTCCTCGTCGGAAAGGAAAGGCTCTTGATTTCGAGGCCGAAGCGCGCAAGCTTCATACAGGCCCTCAACAATTACGTCAGTAGCGGTATTGGAAAATGATTTCATTCACCAACCTCGAGCTCTACAAGATCGTCTTTACCCTCGAGATCCTCGTCGGAATGTTCCTTTTCTCCTCGCAGATGAAGAAGAGGACGTTGCCGTGGCTTCGCTATCCTCTTTGTTCCATCGCATGCCTTGTTCTGGCAATGTTCTTTCCCGTTTACGAGGAATTTTCCTATACATGGTGGTATTCCTCCCTCATGTTTTTCTCGTTGTTCCTGGCGTGCTTCCTTTCGCTGTGCCTTATCATCAAGGCGCCCTTCAAGAAACTCTTTCTCATCGGCGTCGCTACCTACACCGCTCAGCATCTCTCCTATCAAATCTATACCTGTCTCTGCTACGCTTTCCGTTTCGACGACAGTCTCCAGGCGATTTACAGCAGCGACACGGTGGATCTCGCTTTTTCCGTCGTCAACTTCCTCCGCATCGTCATTACGATCATTGTCTATGCCTTGATCTATGTTTGCGTATTCAATATCTACATCGTGAAAATCAAGGACGAGAACAAAATCAGCAACTTCTCGATCGTTGTTATTTCTGCCTTGATTCTGCTTATCGATATCATTGCCAACTCCATTGTCGTCTACAACGATGACGGTCATAACATCGTCACTTCCCTCGTCATCTGCGGCTATAACATCCTCAGTTGCCTTCTTGTCTTCTTTATTCTCTATTTCATCGTCAACATCCGTTCCCTTCGCTCCGAACTCCTTATCAAGACCGTTCTTCTGGAGCAGGCGGAGGCCAAGTACGAGCAAAGCAAGGCCAATGTCGATTTGATCAACATCAAGTGCCATGACCTGAAGCATCAGATTCGCACATTCGGCGAAAAGAAGACGCTGGACAAGGATACCGTCAAGGAGATCGAAGGGATGATCGAGATTTACGACTCCACGATGCACACGGGAAACAAGGCCTTGGACATCATCCTGATGGAGAAGAAGCTTCTCTGTTCCAAGAAAGGAATCGCGCTCAAGTGCTATGCTGATTGCTCAAGGCTTTCCTATGTCACGGACGTGGATTTCTATAGCCTTTTTGGCAATGCGATCGACAATGCCATCGAGGCCGTGGAAGGACTTGCGGATGAGGAGAAGAAAAACATCAACGTCCTGGTAAAGAACTTCAACGACTTTGTCTCCGTCGTCATCGAGAACTACTATCAGGGAAATATCGTCTTCGGCGTCAATAGGATGCCGCAGACGACCAAGACGGACAAGCTCTATCATGGCTTCGGATTGAAGTCCATTCAGAGCATTGCCGACAAATACGAGGCTTCCCTGTCGATAACGGCAAGGGACGGCATTTTCCGTCTCTCCCTTCTCTTCCCGGCGGCTAGGGAAAACCCGGGCCGGAAAGAGGCTCAGTTGCTTTCGGAGAAATAGGCGTCCCGCTCTTCGTCGCTTAAGTGGGCATCCCTTCTTTTCAGCTTCCAGTTGATTGTTTCGTGGCAGAGGATCATGAGGCAGACGAGGATGAGGGTGAAGTAAGGAAGGATGCCGTAGTTCTCGCCCATCGATTTCGCCGTGATAGCAAAAAGGGGCGGGATGGAAAGATTGCCCAAGTAGGCGATGGCCATCTCAAGTCCCATGGCCTTTTGCGAGGCTTCCT
Source organism: uncultured Bacillota bacterium (assembly GCA_949282275.1). Lineage (GTDB taxonomy): Bacteria > Bacillota_I > Bacilli_A > RFN20 > CAG-288 > Enterosoma. The sequence continues at coordinate 34,836 of CASDOO010000037.1, forward strand.
TGGAAAAGCGATAGGGCGTGGAGCGGATGATGGCCGGATAGATCGGGGCACAGCCAAGACCGGTGACGACGAAACCAACGATGGCAAAGTATTCGTTGATCGGGATGAGGCAGAGGATGACGCCTAGGAGAGCAATCGTCTCTCCGATGCGGATCATCGTCTTTTCGTTCAGGCGGAGGGAAAGGGGACCGCAGACGAAACGGCCGGCAGTTATGCCGATGTAGAAGGTGGAACCGAGGGTTGCGGCAAGGGAAGTGACAAGGCCTTTTTCGTGGTTGAGATAGGTCGATAGCCAGAGACCGGTCGTTCCTTCCATTGCGCAATAGCAGAAGAAGCCGACCATGGCCAGATAGAAGACGGGATTCCGGAAAAGGGAGGCATAGCCAAAGGTTGTGCTTTCCGTTTCTTTCTCCTCGCCTGCGGCGACTTTTCTTTTGTCCTCGATTTCCTTGGCCTTGTTCCAAATAGGCAAGGTAAGGAAAAGCATCAGGGAGACGGCAAAGAGAAGGATGGAAACGGTGAGAATGCCATGGTTCCAACCGGAAGAATTATTTTCGGAATCGATGAAGGAACCGATGATAAGAGGTGAAATCGTCGTTCCGACACCCCAGGAACAGTGAAGCCAATTCATATGGATTGCCTTGTAATGGAGTGCAACGTAATTGTTGAGCGAAGCATCGATAGCACCGGCTCCCAAGCCCATGATGATTGCAATGGGGAAGAAGGCCCAGACATAGTCCGTTGTGACAAAGGAGAAAAGAAGAAGGGCAATTGCCGTCAGAAGGACGGAAATGGCGGTGACCCATTTCGTCGAGAAGCGACGGACGAGCTTGTCCGAAAGAAGCGAGGAGATGACCGTGCCAAGGGAGACGACAGGGGCGAGGTATCCGGCCATATTGGATGGGATACCAAGATTCTGGGCGATGGCCGGGAAAGAAGAGCCCAAGGTGGAGTCCGGAAGGCCCAAGGCTATGAAAGTGACATAGATGATTATCAAAAGGGAAACAAGCATATTCACCTCCTAATTTCTTCGATTATAATTTAAGAAATGTACTTTGAACCAAAAGACAGGGGAGGATTTCACGAATGGACGAAAAACTGGCACGACTTAACGCGCTTCTTGAAAGACGGGACAGGATTTCCCACATGATGACCGTTATCGCCTACGACAACGAGACGGCCTGTCCCGAGAAGGGAATGGAGGAAAACGGAAAGGATATCGTTGCTCTTTCCGGGGAAATCTACCGCATCGAAAAGAGCGAGGAATACCAATCCCTTGTCCGAAGCCTTCACGAGAAGATGGATTTCGATGCCTTCGAGAACAGGCTTGTCTCGGTTCTCTACAAGGATATCCGCAAAAACGAGAACCTGACCCCAGAGATGCGCCATGAGCTTGACGAGCTCTTCCAGCAGGCCTATCTCGTCTGGGCGAAGGCAAGGAAGGAAAAGGACTATTCCATCTTTGCCCCTGTCCTTTCGCAGATTGCCGAGCTTTCGAAAAAGATTGTCTCACTGCGTCCGGACCATAGGAAGGACGATCTTTATGCCTCCCTTATCGACGATTACGAAGAAGGCTTCACGACGGAAGAGCTCGATGTCTTCTTCGACGATCTCGAAAAGGGAATCGTCCCTCTTTTGGAGAAGGTGAGACGGTCCGACTATGTTCCCAGGCATGATTTTCTGGACAGGAAAGTGCCTATCCACAAGCAGGAACAGTTCAGTCGCTATCTGCTTTCCCTGAATGGCTTCGACTTTTCCAGAGGGTCGCTTTCGACGACCATCCATCCCTTCACCAGCCAGATCGGGAAGGATGACGTCCGGGTGACGACCCATTATTACGAGGACAGTTTCATCTCCAACATGTTCACCATTGTCCACGAGGGTGGCCATGCCCTTTTCGGACAGAACATTCCCGAGAGGTGTTTCTCTTCCCATTTGCGCGACACGACCCTCTCCATGGCAAAGCACGAGTCCGTTTCCCGCTTCTACGAGAACCTCATCGGAAGAAGCCGAAGCTATATCCATGCCATCTACCCCTACTTTCACGAGCTTTTCAAGGAAGAAATGGGCGATGTCAGCGAGGAAGATTTCTACGAGGGGGCAAACTATGTCTTCCTCGACAACCCGATCCGCATGGATGCCGATGAACTGACCTATTCCCTCCATATCCTCATCCGCTATCGTCTGGAAAAGAAGATCATGCGAGGCGAGGCGGACGTCCTCCATCTCAACGAGGAATGGAACAGGCTCTATGAAGAAATCCTCGGCGTTCGTCCCAAGGATGACCTGGAAGGCATCCTCCAGGATGTCCATTGGACATCGGGATTCGGATACTTCCCGACCTATGCCATGGGAAATGCCCTCGGCGTCATGTACCTGGAGACGATGAAGGAACGGATGGATGTCAAACGAATCGTCTCCGAGGGGCGGATGGACGAGATCCTGCAATGGATGCGGGAGAATGTCTTCAAGAGGGCACCCCTTCTCGATACGAAGTCCTGGATCAAGGAGATTACCGGAAAGGATTTCTCCGCCAAGCCCTACGTGGAATATCTGACTCGGAAATTCAGCCGTCTCTATCGGCTCTAAGGAGGACAAAGAATGAAAAAGTATTTCGATTCGCATTTCGACCATCTGGAGGATGTCGTCCTTCCCAAAATTGACAAGGACGAGATTTGCGGGGAGCTTTCGGCGTTGGACGAACGCCTTCTTCAAAGCAAGGACATTGCCGAGGCGGTCAAGACCATCGATGAGTACTTCGCCTTCCAGGATCAGGTCGCGACAGCATTTTCCCTTGTCTATATCCGCCACACCATCGATACCCGAAACGAGGAATACGCCAAGCTCTTCGACTATCTCAACGAAATCATGCCTGTCGTCCAGGAAAGGGAGGATGCTTTCCGCAGGCATCTTCTAGCAAGTCCGCTTAGGCCGGAACTGGAGGAAAAATATGGCAAGCTTCTTTTCGACGAGATGTCCCTTTCCGCCAAGACCTTCTCGCCGGAAATCATCGAGGATCTTGTCGAGGAGAACAGGCTTTCGGCCGAATATGTCCGCCTGACGGGATCCGCCCTTGTCGAATACCGCGGCGAGAAGATGTCACTTTCCCAGCTCGGACGCTACACAAGTGACCTGGACAGGAAGACGAGGAAGGAGGCTAGCGAGCTTGCCTTTGGCTTCTATGCCGATCACGAGAAGGAAATCGGCGAGATCTACGATCGCATGGTCCATGTCCGTACCCGCATCGCAAGAAAGCTCGGCTACGAGAACTTCCTGCCCTTGGGCTATGCCAGGATGGGAAGGCTTGATTGGGACAGCGAGGATGCCGATGCCTATCGGGAAAAGATCCGGAAGTACATCGTTCCCCTCTCCAATCGCATCTTCCAGGAGCAGAAGGAGAGGCTTGGCTTTGCCCAGGACACGCGTTTCTACGACTACAACGTTTTCTATAGGAGCGGAAACGCGACACCCAAGGGAACGCCCGAACAGCTCATCGAGGCCGCAAGGACGATGTATCGTCAGATGTCTCCCGTCGCCAGCGAAAAATTCGACTTCATGGTCGATCATCACTGCATGGATATTTTGGCAAAGCCCGGAAAGGCAGGCGGTGGATACATGGACTATCTTCCTGCCTTGAAGACTAGTTTCATCTTCTCCAATTTCAACGGAACAAGCGGGGATGTCGATGTCCTGACCCATGAGTTTGGCCATTCCCTGCAAGGATTCCTCGGCGGCGAGGAGAAGGTCCCGGCCTATCGAAATCCCGGCATAGAATGCTGCGAGATGCATTCGATGTCGATGGAATTTCTGACCTATCCCTACATGGATCTCTTCTTCAAGGAAGATACGGTGAAGTATCTTTACGAGCACCTGGCAAGCGCCATCACCTTCATTCCCTATGGTTGCATCGTCGATGCCTTCCAGACATATTGCTATCGCAATCCGAACATCACGCCCGATGAAAGGATGGCCTATTGGCGCAGTCTCGAAAAGGAATACCTTCCCCATCGCCAGTATCCCGACAACGCCTTCCTCGAAAAGGGCGGATACTGGATGCGACAGGGCCATATCTTCGAGAACCCGCTTTACTATCTCGACTATACGATTGCCCAGGTCGTCTCGCTGGAATTCTTCCTCGAGACGCTGGAGGATCCCAAGAAGGCCTTCGACAAGTATCTTGCCTTCTGCCGGCTTGGCGGCAAGTATCCTTTCCGCAGGCTTCTGAAGGAGGCGGGCATCGACAATCCAATGGATGGCGACACACTCAAGAACGTCAGCGAGAAGATCGTCCGCTGCCTCGACAGTTTCGACCTCAAGACGATCGACCGCTGATTCTTGTCGACCTAGCTAGCGGCCTGTCTCTTTTTCCTCTTTCCTTTTCAGGACGAGGGCTTGGATGGCCAGCGGAAGATCGAGGACACTGGCAAGGCCGGCTGTCCTCTTTTTTGCGGAGAGCCTTGCCGCCTCGTGGAAGAGGAAGTCTCCGAAAAGGATGACATCCTTTGTTGGGTAGTCCTTCCTGCCATAGGAAAGAAGGCCAGCAAGAAAACCGGCAAGGCCATCTCCGGAACCGGCCTTTCCAAGGGTTGCGGTCGGGATCTGGTCCGCCTTGTGGATTGTCTTTCCATCGACAAGGAGCGAACGGGTCGACTTGAGGAGGATGAGAACGCCGTGTTTTTCGGAGAAGCGCGTGGCTTGTTCCGCATAGGCCTTCGGGTCGCGTCCGAGGCTTTCGCAATGGAAGAGCCTTCTTGCCTCGCCAAGGTGTGGCGTCAAGAGAATTTGGAGTTTTGGATTCCGCCTTTCAAGAAGGGAAGGATCCATCGCCAGAAGGGAAAGGGCCGTCGCATCCAAAACCAGGAAGCCCTCATAGGCTTGGACGAGCTTCCTGAGAAAGACGAGATTGTCTCCCGTCATGGCAATGCCGTTTCCGAAGAGGATGGTGGAATAGGCGTTGAGAAGAGGCGTTCTTTCTTCGTCCAGGACAAAGGAGTCGTCCTTGAAGGGAATCCTTTCCCGGACGATCGTGGGGGCTATCCTGGAAAAGGTCAGGCCGAAGATCGAATCCGGGACGGTAAGGGAGATGAAGCCGCATCCGGAGGAAAGGCAAAGCGTGGCGGCGATGGCGATGGCGCCGGGGTATTCCTGGCTGCCGCCGACAAGAAGGGTCTTCCCGAAGTCGGTCTTGATGCCTTCCGGGTCACGATCGATGTAGAAGGAATCGATCATCCTTTCGAAAAGTTCCCTTTCCATGCCTAGCTCCTTCCGAATAGATTATCGACGGCTTCGACATAGGCTTCTTTGGCTTGTTTCCTGTCCATGCCGCGGCGGACGTCGAGGTGACTGTCGTATTTCAGCTGCAAGGTTATCGCAAGACGCTTTTTGGAAAAGAGTTCCTTGGCAAGGACGGGCTTTTCCTTCCGGAGGATTTCCTTTCCCCTTGAGAAGGCAAGAAGATGGGTCTCGAGAATGCCTTTGGTCCTTTTGGTCAGGGAATGATCGGATTGGCGATAGAAATAAACCGGCGTCCGGACATAGACGACCCTGTCGGCGGAAAGGAGAGCCTTGTAGGTAAAGGGCAGGTCTTCGAAGCTTAGGATGTCTGTCGGAAACTGGACGCGGTTCGAAACGAGCGTCGAACGCAGGAAGAGTCGCCCCCAGACGAAGGTTCTCGTCTTCATGAAGGGATCGCGATAGAGCTTTCGGATGAAATCGATGCCGTTTCCCTTCATCGCGATTCGGGAATGGCCCTTTCTTTTCTTGTTTCCGGAGAGGAGATAGTAGCCTCCGGCAACGATATCGGCCTTCTCCTTCTCTGCCAAGGGGAAAAGGGTGGCAAGGAAATCCTTCCGGACCATGTCGTCGGAATCGACAAAGGCGATGTATTTCCCTCGCGCCCAAAGGATGCCTAGGTTTCTCGTGGCGGAAACGCCATAGTTTTCCTCGCAGCGGATGAAGCGGATGATACCAGGATGTCTTTTTTCGTATTCCTGGCAAAGGGCGGTCGAGTCGTCCTGGCTTCCGAAATCCAAAAGGAGGATTTCATAGCGCAACTCGAAATCCTGATCGAGAAGGGAATCGATGCAATCCCGCAGATATTTTCCCGATTGATAGACGGGAACGACAAAGGATACCATGACTTCCATGTTCTATCTTCCTGTGTAGTATTCCGAATCGTAGTCGGCAAGACGGATGTTGAGCTCCTGGAACTTCTTGTAGAAGACCTTCTGGGATTCGGAGTAGACGTTCCAATAGTCGGCGTTTTCCATGTAGAAGACGACTTTGATCTTGATGCAGTTCTGCCTTGTCTGGCTGAAATCCTCGATGGCGGTGAAGGTCTTTTTGTCCGGCTCGATGTTGATGACGCCCGGCACGGAGTTGGCCGTCTCTTCGAGAAGGGCACACATCTTGTCGACATCGATACCAGAATGGAACGTGAAGAAAAGCTGGATACGACGATATTTCACAGTTGAGTTGTTCGTTACGATATCCGCACTGAGCTTTGTATTCGGAATCAAGACCTTTCGGCCATCGACCGTTTCCAGTGTGGTGCGCATCATCGAGATTCGGGTAACGGTCCCTTCGACGCCATCGACGCTGATGTAGTCACCGGTATTGATGTTGTTCTCGGAGAGAATGATGATACCGTTGGCAAAATTGGTGATGACGTCCTGAAGGCCAAGACCGATGGCAAGGAAGGCCGAGGAAATGATGGAGGCAAAGCCATCCAGAGGCAGGCCAAGGAGATAGATGACGAGGAAGGCAAGGACGACGGCAAGGAAGAACTTGATGGAAGTGACAAGGAAGCTTACGACGGAAGTGTCTATCTTTCTTTCGTGCCTATTGTTCTTTGGACCGATGTATCGTGTCTTGCTGAGGGATTTCCTGAGAAGATGGCTGATGAGCTTGATAAGGTAGATGCCGACGAAGAGGACGAGGATTGCAAAAATGATGCGCAAAAGAAAACCGGGACCATCCACGGTAAAGAACTTGACGATATTGTCGCCAAGCTCCTGCCAGAAATCGGGATCGGTCGGTGAGGGGGAAGGCGGAATCCCCGAAGAGGTGGATGAGCTTCCGGAAGAACTGTCCGGGAATGTCGTGGAATCCACGAGAAATGGGATGAACATAACATGATTATAAGCCTTGCCGCCGAAGGCAGAAAGGCATTGTCTGGGAAATCGTCGAAATCCTTTCGTGGAAGTCCACCCTTTGTTGTAGAATAGACTAGATATAGAGAGAACTTTCAGTATGAAAAGAAAAGCAAGCGTCGTCATCCTATCTTCCGTGCTCTCCCTTTCCCTCTTTTCCTGCAACAATCAGTCCTTTTCCGGGACGATCGTCTTTGACTTGAACGAGGGTACCTTCCCGAGCAGCTTCAACAAGACGAGCCTTGTCGGAAAGCCCGGCGATAGAATCGATGCTTCCATCATTCCCGATCCGACGAGGGAGGGATACGAATTTGTCGGATGGCGAACCCTTGTTGGCGATCATTACGAAAACATCAGTTTCCAGATCGGCGAAGACGGCAAGGAATACACCTGGTATCCCTATGGCACGGCAACTTGGTATGCCTATTTTGAGCCACAGGTACAAATCCATTTCGACTTGACCGATGGCACTTCCGAAAGGAACGCCAGCCTTGTCGCCCCCGTTCGCGGTGCGGAGAGCTTCGATTCCGCAAACGGCCTTCTCAACGGCTATACCTCCAAAGTCATCCCTTCCACGGAATACTTGCCGACGGCAACGGCCGACCACATGACCTTCCAATACTGGTATACCGAATACCCTCTCGTCCGCGAGGAGAACGAGGAACTTGGCACGACCCACTACATCCTGGACACGAGTGCGGAAAAGGGCGAGTATCCCTTCGAAGAAAGCTTTGCCACGCCGAGCATCATCGGAAGCGAAATGGTCTTCCCGGAAATCCGGGACGGCGAGGAGTTCACCCTCTATGCCAAATGGGAAGAAGACCCTGTCCTGCGAATTCACTATGGTCTTGACGGCATCGAGGATTCCACCGTCTTCGTCGGCAGGGAACAGGACCTTGCCCAGGTCATCGAAGAGACGTTCAAGGCTGGTATCGAGACGGAAACGACGGAAGATGGACATAAGACGATCGAGAATGGTGCAAAGCGTTTCGATGGCTTCTTCACCGATCCGGAATTCACGGAACCCTTCCCGATCGACACCACGACCGGCATCTTGAACGATGGCCTTGACCTTTATGTGAAATGGGTGGACCGTCTCCATCTGTCCTTCGACTATGGCGATGGCGACATCGAAGGCGAAAAGAACTTCGAAACGGACGACTACTATGTCGGCGATATTCTTGGCGAGAATTTCCTTTCTTCTCACTCCCCGGTCAAGGAAAACAGCACGTTTACTGGCTATCGACTCGGAGACGAGGCGTTTGACGTTGCATCCACCCCTCTTCCGCAGCCTGGGGATGGCGGCCTTTCCCTTTCCTTTGTGGCGAACTATGACGACTATCCGGAGCTGACCATCATCATTGACTATCCGACGAATTCTTCGGTCGCGGACAGGACACTTCCGACACGATATTTCCGCGAAGGTGAAAGCATTCAGTCGGTCATCGATGAAGCCATCCAGGAAATCGACGGTGAATTTGCCTATGCGGGACTTCTTTCCAGGCCGACTGCCGATGCCGAAAGCCAGCCGGAAGAGTTCGGCCTTTCCTTCATGCCTTCCGAGGATACGACGCTTTATGTTCTTGCCGGCTATCCGACCGAAGTGACGATCCACAGTGTCTTCGGAAGCTATGGCGACACCGCCTATGCGGAAGGGGAAATCCAAGGCTTTGAGGCTTTCCGCAAGTTCTCCGGAAGCTTCGTCCTTTCCGACATCCGCTATGCCGACGAGACCTGTTCCTATCAGGATGGACTCTATTTCTATGACGGCCTCTACATCGACGAGGCCATGTCCGTTCCCTTCGTCAATGCTTCCGGAACCGTTTCGATGGACAAGGCCGAGGAAGTCCATCTCTACCAGAAGTTCACCAAGGCCATTCGGCTGACGCTTGTCGACGAGAAGGGAGAACCTCTCGGCAAGGTCATGGTCCTGCCCCACGGCTTGGTCGAGGACTTCCGGTCGCGTATCGAAAAGGCGCTCGGGGATTATCTTTCCGCGGCAGAGGGCTACTCCCTCTTCGTGACCGACAATGGCAAGGACTATGCCTTGGAAACGGTCCTTCCGAGCGTGGATTCGGAAGTGAAGGTCATCCTCCATTCCTGATTTCCCTTTCGTAAACGATTTCAATTGAAACTTTATATTTTATATATATATAATTATTCCGCCTATTTTGGCGTGTCTCTATTTTTGTCGAGATAGAATCGAGGTCAGAAATGAGCTTAACCGCAGGTATCGTCGGCTTGCCCAATGTCGGCAAGTCCACTCTCTTCAACGCCATTACCAACAGCAATGTCCTTGCTGAAAACTACCCCTTCGCGACCATCCAGCCCAATACCGGAGTCGTCGAAGTGCGCGATCCCCGCTTCGACAGGCTGGTCGAGATATTCCAGCCTCGGAAGCAGGTCCGTGCCACCTTCGAGTTCACCGACATCGCCGGTCTTGTCAAGGGCGCCAGCAAGGGAGAGGGACTTGGAAACCAGTTCCTGGGCAATATCCGCAATACCGATTGCATCGTCCATGTCGTCCGTTGCTTCGAGGATCCGGACGTCATCTCCTATAACGGCAGGGCGGTCGATCCCGTCAGCGATGCCATCGAGGTCAACCTGGAACTGATCCTTTCGGATATCGATGTCCTCAAGAAACGCCTCGACAAGATCGGAAGACGTGCCCAGATGACAAAGGACAAGGATGGCCTTGTCGAGGTCTCCGCCATCAACAAGATCCTGGATGCCCTCCAGCACGAGAAAATGGCCAAGGATGCCGAGCTTTCCCTGGAGGAGAGGGAGAAGGTTTCCGATTTCGCCCTCATCACCATGAAGCCGGTCATCTATGTCGGCAACATCGACGAGGAAAGCTATGCCGATCCGATGAAGAATCCCCTTTTCGTCAAGCTGACGGAATACGCCAGAAGCCAGGGAGCGGAATGCATTCCCGTTTCCGCCCTGATCGAGGAGGAGCTCTCCAAGGTCTCGCCCGAGGACAGGAAGGAATACCTGGAATCCCTGGGAACGAGCCAGACCGGCCTGGACAAGATCACGATGGCGGCCTACCACATTCTTGGCCTGCGCACTTTCTTTACCGGCGGGGAGGACGAAGTCCGCGCCTGGACCTATCGCGATGGCATGACTGCCCCGGAATGCGCCGGCGTCATCCACTCCGACTTCCAGAGGTTCTTCCTCAAGGCGGAAGTCTATGCCTATGACGACCTTATCGAATATGGCACGGAAGCCAACGTGAAGGCCAACGGAAAGATGATGACCGTCGGCAAGGACTACAAGGTGAAGGACGGGGACATCCTCTACATTCGTTCGGCTGCCGCCAAGAAGTAGGAGGAAGAAACATGACGGATATTCGCACGGGATTCGGCTATGACATCCATCGGCTTGTCGAGGGGGAGTATCTTCTCCTGAGCCGTATCCGCATCCCTTCCGACAAGATGATCGATGCCCATTCGGATGGCGATATCGTCCTCCATGCCCTTGCCCAGGCCATCTTCTCCGCCCTCGGCCTTGACGACATCGGTACCTACTTCCCCGACACGACGAAAGAAACGACGGGAATGGCATCCATCCTGCTCGTCCAGAGGGCCCTGGGGGAAATGGAGGAAAGAGACTATCGCCTTTCCAACGTTTCCATCGCCATCCAGCTTCAGAGGCCGAAGCTTGCGGAATTCAAGCCGAAAATCAAGGAGAGCCTTTCCCACATCCTCGCCCTTGCCGAGGACAGGATTGCCGTCCATGCCAACACGGGAGAGGAACTTGGCCCAATTGGCGAGGGAAAGGCCATTGCCTGCTATTGCGTGACGACGATCGTCAAGGATTAAGGAGACCATTCAATGGACATTCAGGATATCATCAAGGATGAAATCGCCCGCATCCTCAAGGAACTGGGCGTCGAGGCCGACAGGAAGGAAATCCAGCTGACCCCGAGCGATACCCGTGAGCATGGCGACTACATGACGAACATCGCCTTCCGGAAAGCTCGCCTTCTCTCCCTTCCGCCTTTGGAGTTGGCGAAGAGAATCGCCACCGCGGTTCGGTTGGATGGCATCGAGAAAGTCGAGGCCGTTGCCCCGGGATTCCTCAATTTCTTCCTCAAGTCGGACGCCCTTGGCCGTATCGTCGCGGACATTCTCGAGAAGAAGGAAAGCTTCGGAGATCTTGACCTCGGAAAGGACGTCAAGATCAATATCGAATATGTCTCCGCCAATCCGACGGGAACGCTCCACCTTGGACATGCCAGAGGCGCTGCCCTCGGCGACTCCCTTAGCCGGATCCTCAAGAAGGCCGGATATGATGTCACCAGGGAATACTACATCAACGATGCGGGAAACCAGATCGATCATCTTGGCGAATCCCTCATCGCGCGCTATCTCCAGCTCTTCGGAATCGATGCCAAGGTTCCCGAGGACGGCTACCACGGCGAGGAAATCGTCCGCATCGCCAAGATGCTCAAGGATGAGGTCGGCGACAAGTACGTCCAGGATCCCACGAGCCATATGGATTTCTTCAAGAAGTATGGCAGCCAGGTGCTTCTCCAGTTCATCAAGGACGATCTTCATGCCTTCCGTGTCGATCAGGACGTCTATACTTCCGAAAAGGCCATACGCGAAAGAGGTGCTGTCGAAGAGGTCCTGGAAAAACTCAAGCCCTATTGCTATGAAAGCGAAGGCGCCCTCTTCCTGAATACCAAGAAAGATGGCGATGACAAGGACCGCGTCATCGTCAAGTCGGATGGTTCCTATACCTATCTTCTTCCCGACATTGCCTATCACGCCGACAAGTTCTCCAGGGGATACGACAGACTCATCGATCTCTTCGGCGCCGACCATCATGGCTACATCACGAGACTGAAGTCCTCCGTCAAGGATCTCGGATACGATCCCGACAGGCTGAATGTCTGCCTGGTCCAGATGGTCCGCCTCTTCAAGGATGGCGAGGAGTTCAAGATGAGCAAGAGAACGGGCAACGCCATCTCGATGAAGGAACTTATCGAGGAATGCGGCGTGGATGCCGTTCGCTACTTCTTCGTCTCCCGCAGCGGGACGTCCCATCTCGACTTCGACATCGACCTTGCCAAGACGCTCGGAAGCGAGAACCCTGTCTACTATGCCCAATACACCCATGCCCGGCTTTGCGGCATCGAGATAAACGGCAAACGCTTCTTCCCTATCGATCCGACCTGCGACCGACTCGACACCGAAAGCGAGAAGAGCCTTGTCCTGATGCTGAAGGACTATCCGGAAGTCCTTGCCGTGGCGGCAAACGAGCTTGAGCCCTATAAGATCACCAACTACGTCCACGCCCTGGCCATGGCCATCAACGACTTCTATACCAAGTGCCGCGTCCTCGACGACAAGGACGTCGCCCTTTCCAAGCAGCGTCTTGCCTTGGTCGAGGCTTCCCGCATCGTCCTCAAGGATGCCCTTTCCCTGATCGGCGTCTCCGCTCCCGAGCGGATGGTATCCAAGGACAAGGAAGAGTCCATCCTTTAGCTGAGTTATCGAGTATTGTATACTGAAGTGATTGTTTAGAAAGACATAGACAAAGGAGATATAGAAATGCCCGTCAGAAAGTCATTAGTCGAATCCGCCTACGATGTCCTCAGCCGTCGCTACGACGAGAAGAAGGAAAGCGTCCCGATGGCCTTTAGCGACCTGCTCCTTGCGGTCGGACAGGATATCGGCATGACCGATGAGAACGACCTCATCGAGATTGCCAGCAAGTTCTACACCGCCCTCACCGTCGATGGCCGCTTCGTCATCCGCGAGAACAATACCTGGGTCCTTCGCGACCATGAGCTCTTCTCCAACATCCACATCGACATGAATGCCGTTTATGTCGATGACGAAGAAGAGGAGAAGGAAGAGAGCGAGGATGTCGAGGAAGGCATCGAAGCCGAGGAAGGCGAAGAGGGCGAAGAGTCCGACGAGGAAGAGGAAGACAAGGACATCCTTTCCGACGAGGATTCCGACAACGACTGATTCCGCCCTTTTCGGACAGCGTCTGCAGGAAACAGAAATGGACAACAGAGAACAGATTCGCGATGCCATCTTCCAGACCATCGAAAGCCACGATTCCATCGTCATCTTCGGCCACATGAACCCCGATGGCGATTGCGTCGGTTCCGTCATGGGCCTCAAGCATGCCCTTTCGGAACTCTATCCCGAGAAGAAGATCTATGGCGTCGGAACCCATCCGGCCTATCTGCCGACTTTCATCGAGGAGAGCGACACGATCGAGGATAGCGTCATCGCCGAGAGCCTTGCCATCCTTGTCGATCTTTCCGATCTGGACCGTGTCGAGGACAAGCGCATCACTCTTGCCAAGGGCATCGTCTGCTTTGACCACCATGTCGCCGACAGGGACAGCTATGGCTTTTCGGTCTATCGCGACGTCGATGCGCCTTCGGCGACCTTCATCCTGAGCCAGGTCCTGCTCGAGAAATTCGGATACATCCCCAAGAAGGCCGCCCCTTATCTTTTCGTCGGCCTTGTCACCGATACGGGACGCTTCCAGTACGACTGCTCGCCGAGAACGCTCGACATGGCTTCCCGTCTTGTTTCCTGCGGCGTCGACTACAAGGCCATCTACAAGGACCTCTATCGCCAGAACAGCCTGGACCTTCGCTATCGGGCGTTCGTCTATGACCACTTTTGCTTCGACGGCCTCGTCAGCTATTGCTGCGTCGCCAAGGCGGATTACGAGAAGCTGGGCCTGACGGCAAACGAGGCGGGCGGAAAGGTCAACCTCCTTGCCCTTCTGGACAACCATCCCATCTGGGCCTTCTTCTCCGAACAGGAGGATGGGGTCATCCGCTGCGAACTGAGAAGCGATGGCTATTACAACGTCCAGGAAGTCGCCAAGAGCTTCGGAGGCGGAGGCCATGTCCCTGCCGCCGGATGCCGGATCGAATCCTTCGACAGGGTCCCGGAAGTCATTGCCGCCCTCAACAAGGCAAGCAAGGTCGAAAATGCCTGATCAAAGCGAAATCATCCGCCGAATGGTCGAGGCCGGAAGGAAGGCGAGCAAGGAAATCGTCCGCATCTACAAGGAAGGATTCACCATCCGTTCCAAGGAAGACGACTCCCCGGTGACGAGTGCGGATCTTGCCTCCGACAGCATCATCCGTTCCACCTTGGAGGGAATGGGAATCGCCTATCTCTCCGAGGAGGAGGAAGACGACCTCTCCAGGCTTGAGAAAAGGGCGCTCTTCATCGTCGATCCCTTGGACGGGACGCAGGACTTCGTCAACAGGGACGGTTCCTTTTCCGTCAACATCGCCTACGTGGAGGATCATGAGGTCGTCATCGGATGCATCTTCCTGCCGACGAAGGACAGCTACTGCTATGCCATAAAGGGCAAGGGAAGCTTCCTTGTCGAGAACGGGAAGGAAAGAAGGATCCATGTTTCCGGCAGGAAGAAAGACCTCGTCTACCTTGCCAGCAAGACACACGAGAACGAGAGGGAGAAGGCCATTTACCTGGACCATTCCGATATTATTGCACGCGTGGAAAGGCTTGGTGCTTCCATGAAGGGTGTCGCCCTGGCTTCGGGAGAAGGCGATGCCTCCATCCGCTTCACCACCATGACCAAGGAATGGGATACCTGCGCGATGGACCTCATCGTCCGCGAGGCAGGCGGAATCTTCCTCGACACGAAGAAGAGGCCGTTCTCCTACAACAGGAAGGACGTCTACAACAGGGACGGCTACTGCATGTTCAACAGTGTCGAGACGTGCGACAGACTGCTTCCGAGCTCGATTACAAAATAAAGATTGGTTCATTGAAAAAAGGCGTCATATCTTCGGATATGGCGTCTTTTGTTTTGGACAAAGATAATCTTCGTTACTTCGTGATCTTTGCGGTCTTGGCGGCATCGACTGCGAAAGTGGCAAGGCCGGAATCGGTAAGCGGATGGCTGATGAGCTTCTTGAGGACCTTATATGGCACGGTCGCGACATCGCTTCCAAGATGGGCAGCCTCTTCGACGTGGCGGACACTGCGGATGGAGGCGGCGATGATCTTGGTGTCGTAACCGTAGTTTTTCTTCAGGGTGACGATGTCCTCGATGAGCCTTGCAGAATCCCAGCCATTGTCGTCCAGCCTTCCGAGGAAGGGGGAAATGTAGGTGGCATGGCTTTCCATGGCAAGGAGAGCCTGGGATTGGGAGAAGCAGAGGGTGACGTTGGTCGGGATGTGTTCTTCGTAAAGCCTCTTGGCCGTCTGAAGGCCAGGGATGGTCATCGGGAGCTTGATGACGATGTTGCTTGGCTTGATTTTGTAGAGTTCGTGGGCCTGGGCAAGCATGCCGTCGTAGTCCTCTGCGGTGACCTCGGCGGAAATGGGACCATCGATGAGACGGGCGATGTGCTCGATGATCTCCTTTTGGCTAAGGCCTTCCTTGGCGATGAGGGAAGGGTTCGTCGTGACGCCGCAGACAAATGGCCAGTGGCTGGCTTCTTCGATTTCCTTCAGATTTGCCGTATCGATGAAAAGCTTCATGTTTCGTAATACCTCTTTCCAACATTATAGAACAAAAGGAAAGGAAAAAGAGGCCGAAGCCTCTTAGATTCTCTTGGGATTCCTGTCGTCGGGATCGACAATCGGCTCATAGGCCTTGAACTTTCCTTCCATGTAGTCCTTGTAGGCCTTGATGTCCTTCTCGATGACCTCGATGGCGGAATGGCGGCCCTCGATGGAAGTGACGGACGTCTCCTTTCCCTCGAGAGACTTGTAGACGCGGAAGAAGTGACGGATTTCGTTTCCGACATAGTCGGGAAGGTCCTTCATCTCGTTGAAGGCGTTGTAGAAGGG
This sequence comes from uncultured Bacillota bacterium, assembly GCA_949282275.1. GTDB lineage: Bacteria > Bacillota_I > Bacilli_A > RFN20 > CAG-288 > Enterosoma. The sequence continues at coordinate 50,803 of CASDOO010000037.1, forward strand.
ATCCGAGGTGCAGACGGCGATGATCTTCTCATCGATGAATCCTTGATCGACCATACGGATGATGCCGATAGGGCGGGACTCGACGAGCGTCAGCGGGACAAGGCTTTCCTGGCAAAGGACAAGGACATCGAGCGGATCGTTGTCCTCGGCGTAGGTAAGCGGGATGAAGCCATAGTTTGCCGGATAGTACGTTGCCGTATAGAGGACTCTATCCAGCTTGATGAGGCCGGTGGATTTGTCCAGCTCATACTTGCAGTGGCTTCCTTTCGGGATTTCGACGACGGAAGTGAAGTTCGTGCTGCTGACCCTCTTGGGATCGATATCGTGCCAAATGTTCATGTTTTTTCTCCTTGTTGGTTTCGAAGCACCTCCAATCAGAGGATGGGGGCGTTTTGGTATTTCTTGCGGACGAAGGGGGCAAGAATCATGAGTCCGAGATAGGAATTGTAGAGGAAGGCGGCCTTGTCGTACTTTCCATAGGGGGAAGTCTTGAGCTCGTCATGGAGGTGGAGTTTCTTGAGGAGCTCTTCGCTCATCGTCTCGTAGGCAGGATTCTTCTTTGCCAGCTTTTTCTCCTTGATGAACTTCGTGTAATACATGATGAGGAAGTCCGTTTGGTTCTTCGCCTTGCTGACATCGACAGGCTTTGTCTCAAGGAGGACCCTGTTGCTTTCCGTCAATTGGATCATTTCGTCGGAGAGATGATAGCCATCGGCCTGGAGCTTGTCCTTCAGCTCGATGATAGCTTCCATTCTCTCCTTTTCATAGGGAATCAAGGCGATGAGGGCGTCATAGGCCTTTCCCATTGCCCTCTTCATCAAGAGGAAAAGCACGAGGGCGGAAATAAGATAGAGGACAATGAGGCAGACGATGACGAGGATTACAATAACAAAATCGGGCATGATTTAAATATATAGCTATTAACTTAATCTAGAATAAGCCAATCGAAGACATAAAACAAGCATCGTTATGCTACAATTCAATCAATGAAAAACAAAGAGGACACGAAGGCCAAGGACATCGCCGTATTGATGATGGCCGGAAAAGGGGAAAGACTTCTTTCCTCGCTTCAGGTCAAGAAACAGTTCTTTAAGCTGGATGGTAAGGAACTTTTCCTCTATCCCCTGGAAACCCTTGCCCTTTCGGAATGTTTCAAATCCATTCTTTTGGTCGTTTCTCCCGAAGACAAGGAAAAGGTTTCGGAAATCGTAAGGAAGAACAAACAGATTTCCAGGCGAAAGATATCAATCGTGGATGGAGGAAATACTCGAAACGAATCGGTATACAATGCTTTGAAAAGCCTAAAGAAGCAGAAAGGCAACTTCTATGTTCTCATTCATGACGCTGCCCGTCCTTTCCTTACTGTCGAGCAAGTGAAGGACATCATGTCCAAGACCTACAGAGCGGATGCCCTTACTTATTGCCTCCCTCTTGCCGACTCGCTTTTCCGGGATGACCGAAGGGGAATTGTCTACCTTGACCGCAAGGATCTTTATCAAGTCCAGACACCGCAGGTCTTCGACTATCGGAAGCTTCTCGCCATTTATGAACAGGGCTATGATCCCAATGGGACCGATGATTTTTCTAAGGCTGTCCATTCCGGATTGAAGTGCTTGCCTCTTCCGGGGGACCTTTGTCTGTTCAAGGTGACCGGAAAGGAAGACCTTGCCTTGCTTCGAAAACTCTCTGTTTTCGTTGAATAGTTTTTCCTCTTTATATATATTATTTAGGCGAAAAAAATCATTTGTCAGGAGGAGACACAATGGTTCATTATTCCAGACATGGAAGCGTCTTCGAGAGCCTGGATTACTCGGAGATCGACGAAAGGGGCGAGGAGGTCGCCCGCAAGATCCAGGAAAAAACAGGAGAAGGAAGCGACTTTTTGGGTTGGCTGGACTATGCCAGCAAACTGCCCGATGAAGAAATCGACAGAATCATCCAGACGGCAAAGCATATCCGTGAGAACTACGAGGCGCTTGTCGTTGTCGGCATCGGGGGATCCTATCTCGGTGCCCGTGCCGTCATTGAGGCTATCAATGGATTCTTCCCGGATGACAAGTTCGAGGTCATCTACCTCGGAAACACGCTTTCCAGCACCTATACCTATCAGGTCCTGAGACACCTCAAGGACAAGAGGATTGCCGTCAACGTCATTTCCAAGAGTGGAACGACGACGGAGCCCGCCGTTGCCTTTAGAATGGTCAAGGAGCGTCTTATCGAGCGTTTCGGCAAGGAATATCTCAAGGATGCCATTTATGCCACGACGGATGACTCTCATGGCGCCCTTCATACCGAGGCGATGAAGGAAGGCTATACGACCTTCGTCATTCCCGACGACATCGGAGGCCGTTTCTCAGTCATTACGCCCGTCGGTCTTCTTCCGATTGCCTGTGCCAATATCGATATCCGCGAGTTCATCCGCGGCGTCCGTGCCGGCGAAAAGGCCTATTCCCTGTCGGACTACCGCAAGAATCCGGCCTATCTCTATGGCGCGACACGCTATCTTCTCTATTCCCAGAAGAAGTTCTCGACCGAAATGTTCATTTCCTATGAGCTTCAGGACAAGATGATCGAGGAGTGGCTCAAGCAGCTCTTCGACGAATCCGAGGGAAAGGACGGCAAGGCTCTTCTTTGCGCTTCGGGCGTCTTCACGACCGATCTCCATTCCATGGGCCAGTTCATCCAGCAGGGTTCCCATATCCTCTTTGAGACGATCATCAAGGAAAAGCATCCGATTGCCGACCATATCGTCCCTTATGACGAGGACAATCTCGACAATCTCAACTATCTTTCCGGAAAGAGGCTTTCCTATATCAACGATCAGGCCTTCCACGCTACGCTCAAGGCCCATACCGAAGGGCATTCCCCGGCAAACGTCCTCGAGATCGAGAAGATGGACGCCTACAACCTTGGCGACCTTTTCTACTTCTTCTTCCGGGCCACGGCATTCTCCGCCTATCTTCTTGGCGTCAATCCCTTCAACCAGCCCGGTGTCGAGGTCTACAAGAAGAACATGTTCAAGCTTCTTGGAAAGCCTGGAGTCGAGTAAGAAAACGGAAAAGAAAGGCGATGGCTTACGGCTGTCGCCTTTTTGCTTATCAAAGAAAAAGACCTGTTGGAGTGATGCGCATGGAAATGAAATTCATTCACTTCGACGGAAAGTTTGATTTTCGTCTTGAATCGCTTGACATGCTTTGCTAGAATAATCGAGCGCTAAATTTCGGATGCTTAGCTCAGCTGGAAGAGCATCGCCTTTACACGGCGGAGGTCAGGAGTTCGAGACTCTTAGCATCCAC
>CASDOO010000038.1 GCA_949282275.1 uncultured Bacillota bacterium
AGATCTCCCGCGTCAGCAAGACCGTCAAGGGCGGAAAGAGGATGCGCTTCACGGCCTTGGTCGTCATCGGTGACGGCAAGGGCAAGTTCGGCTATGGCCTTGGCAAGTCCACGGAAGTCCCCGAGGCCATCAAGAAGGCCTTGGCCGCTGCCCGCAAGAACCTCTACAAGATGCAGATCACCAAGAACGACTCCATCACCCATGCCGTCGTCGGACAGTTCGGTGCCACCAAGGTCTTCCTCAAGCCCGCTCCCGAAGGTACCGGCTTGATTGCCGGTGGTGCCGTCCGTGCCATCCTCGAGTTGGCCGGCGTCAAGAACGTCTACTCCAAGATCTACGGCTCCAGGACCCAGACCAACGCCGTCAAGGCCACGGTCGAAGGCCTCCGTCAGCTGAAGACCTACGAGGAAGTCCTCACCAAGCGCTATGGCAAGACCCTCAGCGCCGGCGAGAAGAAGTAAGGAGGCTTCACCATGGATTTGAACAATCTCAAGATTGCCAAGGGTTCCCGCCACCTCCCCAAGAGAGTGGGACTCGGCATCGGTTCCGGCCTTGGAAAGACCTCGGCCAGAGGTCAGAAGGGTCAGGGTGCCAGACAGGGCCCGAAGGTTCCTGTCGGATTCGAAGGCGGACAGCTTCCCCTCTACAGAAGGGTCCCCAAGCACGGCTTCGTCAACCATGGCCGCATCCAGTACCAGGCCATCAACGTCAAGGATCTCGAGAAGACCCCTCTTGAGGATGGTGCTTCCGTCGACAACATCGTCCTCATCGAGCTTGGCCTCATAAAGAACCTCAACACCCCCGTCAAGCTGCTGGGCAAGGGCGAGCTCACCAAGAAACTCAACATCAGCCTCCAGGCATTCAGCCAGAACGCGAAGGAAATCGTCGAGAAGGCCGGTGGAAGTTGCACGGTGCTCTCCTTGAAAGACGCCCGAGTCCGTTTCAAGGCTCACGTCTCAGAGGAAGAAAACGGGGCTGAATAATGAAACAGGTAGCCGCATTTTTCCATAACAAAGAGGTTCTCAATCGCATTCTCTTCACGCTTGCCATCTTCTTTGTGTTCAGAATCGGATCGGCTATTACTGTTCCCGGAGTCACGATCGAGAACGACATCTTCAGCGATACCACCAATGCCTTCTCGCTCCTGAACATGATGGGCGGAGGAGCTCTCCAGAACTTCTCCCTCCTCGCTCTGGGCGTCTCCCCCTACATCACGTCCTCCATCATCATCCAGCTCCTCTCCATGGACGTCCTTCCCGCGCTCACGCAGATGACGAAGGAAGGCGAGACCGGAAGGAAGCGCCTCAACGTCGTCACCCGCATCCTGGCCGTCGTCCTTGCGGCGGTCCAGGCCTATGGCATCATCGTCGCCATCTCCAATTCCGAGGGCATCACCCTCGACGATACGACGCCTTGGGGCTATACGAAGGTCATCATCTTCATGACCGCCGGCTCCATGATGCTCAACTGGCTTGGCGACCAGATCACGGACAAGGGTATCGGAAACGGTATCTCCGTCCTCATCTTCGCCGGCATCATCTCCGCCCTTCCCGCCCAGATCATGGATGCCTTCACCAACTTCCTCGGCGACAAGATCTCCGGTGGCGATGCCCCGCTGATCCTCGAGGGAACGGTGCAGATGGTCCTCTACTTCCTTGCCTTCCTTGCCATCATCGTCTTCGTCACCTTCATCGAGAAGAGCATCCGCAAGCTCCCCGTCAGCCACTCCAACACGAGCCAGAACAACGAGCTCTCCAGCCAGCAGTCCTCCTTCCTCCCCATCAAGGTCAATGCCTCTTCCGTCATGCCCGTCATCTTTGCCTCCTCCATCATGGTCGCCCCCTCGATCATCATCTCCCTCTTCAACACGACCGGGACGACGCCCCATTGGGCACAGATCGTCATGGACGTCTTCAACTATCAGGCGATGACGCCGCTCACGGATGAATTCAGCTTCCCCTTCGGTACCATCATCTATGCGGTCCTCATCATCCTCTTCTCCTACTTCTACGCCCAGCTGCAGATCAATCCCGAAAGGATCGCGGAGAACTTCCAGACCTCGGGTACGTATATCACGGGAATCAAGCCCGGCATGGAGACGGAGCGCTATGTGAGCCGCGTCCTCAACCGCATCACCTTCATGGGTTCCATGGCTCTGACTCTCATCGCCCTGCTTCCTGTCATCCTCTCCATGACTGGTGCGGTCCCGACTTCCCTTTCCTTGGGTGGTACCGGCCTCATCATCGTCGTCGGCGTTGCCCTGGAAGTCTCGAATCAGATTGCCGGCATCCTTGCTGGCCATGGCTACGCGGAGAGTGAACTGTAATATGGCACAAAACGAAGAGAAGAACATCATCATCATGGGTCCCCCTGCAGCGGGCAAGGGGACCCAGTCGGAGCTGATCGTCCAGGCCTATTCCCTCCCCCACATCTCCACTGGCGACATGTTCCGCTCGGCGCTCAAGGAGCAGACGCCCCTGGGCATCGAGGCCGGGAAGTACATGGCCGAGGGAAAGCTCGTTCCCGACGAAGTCACGATCGGCCTTGTCGAGGAACGCCTCGCAAAGGACGATTGCCGCAAGGGCTTCCTTCTCGACGGCTTCCCCAGGACCGTCCCCCAGGCCGAGGCGCTCAAGAAGATCCTCGAAAAGATGGGTCGGAAGATCACCTGCGTCCTGGTCCTCGAGGCCAAGGACGAGGAGCTGATCGAAAGGATTGCTTCCCGTCGGGTCTGCCCCAAGTGCGGCGCTTCCTACAACCTCAAGACGAAGAAGCCCAAGGTCGACGGCATCTGCGACAGCTGCGGCGAAAAGATCATCCTCCGTCAGGATGACCGCCCGGAGTCCTTCAAGGTCCGTCTGGACGACTATCGGAAGAAGACCCTTCCCCTTGTCGAGTATTACGGCAAGGAAGGCGTCGTCCGCGAAATCGATGCCCTGGACGCCATCGAGAACGTCTTCCACCGCATCCAGGAGTCGCTCGACGCCGAATGATCAAGCTCAAGACGAAAGCCGAGATGGAGGCCCTGGTCGGGGTCGGAGCCAAGCTTGGGAGAGTCTTCGACAGGCTCGCCCAGGAAATCCGGCCCGGCCGCTCCACCTACGAAATCAGCCACCTTGCCAAGAAGTTCCTGCGCGAGGAAGGCTGCAAGCCGACCTTCGAGGGATACGACGGTTTCCCCGGAGCGGTCTGCACATCGGTCAACAAGACCCTGATCCATGGAATCCCCCACAAGGATCACGTACTCAAGGAAGGGGATATCCTCTCCATCGACATGGGCAACGTCGATGACACGGGGATGCAGGGGGATGCCTGCCGGACGTTCCCCGTCGGAAATGTCTCCGCTGAAGCGCAAGAGCTCATCCGCTGCAGCGAAGAATGTTTCTTTGAAGCCTACAGGATCCTCAAGCCCGGCATCCACCTTCACGAAATCTCCATGGCCATCCAGAGAGTCGCCGACAGATACGGCTTCTCCCTGGTGAAGGAATACGGCGGCCATGGCCTCGGAAGGGAGATGCACGAAGATCCCTTCATCTACAACTACTACGACCCGACGCTCGGTCTGGGCCCCATCGTCCGCGAGGGAATGTGCCTGGCAATCGAGCCGATGGTCATGCTGGGATTGCCCGAGGTCGTCGTCCTCGAGGATGGCTGGACGGTCCAAAGCCGCGATGGAAAGATCAACGCCCACTACGAGAACGACGTCATCATCACTTCCACGGGAGCCATCATCACATCCGTCGACTCCAACGTGAGAAGACATCTAAGCGAATTGGAGAACAAGAAATGAGCAGAGAAGATTTCATCAAGATCGAGGGAACCGTCATCGACACCCTCCCCGCCGAGAAATATTCGGTAAAGCTCGACGGAGGCGCCATGATCCGAGCCAGAATCTCCGGAAAGATGCGCATGAACAAGATCCGCATCCTGCCCGGCGATAGGGTC
>CASDOO010000039.1 GCA_949282275.1 uncultured Bacillota bacterium
AAGACCCGTTCCCACAAGGCCAGAAGCAACCGTCTCATCGTCAGAAGGCGCAACGCCAAGTAATCCAGGAGGAGAATGACACATGTCTAGAAGTCTCAAAAAGGGTCCTTACTGCGATCCTCGTCTTCTCAAGAGAGTCCAGGAGCAGAACAAGACCGGAAACAAGGAAGTCATCAAGACCTGGTCCAGACGTTCGACCATCTTCCCCGACTTCATCCAGCACACGATTTCTGTCCACAACGGCAGAGCCTTCGTTCCCGTCTACATCACCGAGGACATGGTCGGACACAAGTTGGGCGAGTTCGTCTTCACCAGAACCTTCACCCATCATCGTTCCGGCTCCGATAGCACCACCGAAGGTGGCAAGAAGTAAGGAGATAGAACATGGCTGCTAAAGAAAAGAATACCGCCGCCCAGGAAGAGAACAAGCCGCTCCGCACCGAGGCCAAGGCCGAGCTCAACAACTACGGCGCCACTCCCAGAAAGGTCCGTCTTGTCATCGATCTCGTCCGCGGAAAGGATATCGACGAGGCCTACGACATCCTCGACAATACCCAGAAAATCTGCGCCCGCGACATCAAGAAGCTGATCAAGTCCGCCGAAGCCAACGCCGTCAACAACTTCCACATGGACCGCGATTCCCTCTACATCGCCTCCATCACCGCCAACGATTCCATCAAGCTCAAGAGAATCCTGCCTCGCGCCAAGGGTTCCGCCAGCGGACTCGTCAAGAGATGGTCCAACATCTATATCACGCTTAAGAACAGGGAGGCCAAGTAAACATGGGACAGAAAGTCAATCCTAATGGCTTGAGACTGGGCATCAATCGCGACTGGAACAGTCACTGGTATGCCGACAAGAAGCACTTTGCCTCTTATCTCAAGGAAGATATCGACATCCGCCGCTATCTTGAACCGAAGCTCGACAAGGCCGATGCCGGACTGAGCCACATCGACATCGAGCGCGTCAAGAACGACATCACCATCACCATTCACGTCTCCCACCCGGCGATCGTCATCGGTCAGGATTCCGCCAACATCAAGAAGATCAAGGCCGACCTGGTCAAGATCCTCAACAAGAACGCCGACAACATCAAGATCGCCATCGTCGAAGTCAAGAACCCCGATCTCGATGCCGTCCTCGTTGCCAAGGACATCGCCAAGCAGATCGAGCAGCGCGCTTCCTTCCGCGTCGTCCAGAAGAAGGCCATCCAGCGCGTCATGAGAGCGGGTGCCAAGGGCTGCAAGACCATGTCCAAGGGCCGTCTTGGCGGTGCCGAAATCGCCCGCTATGAGGAATATCGCGATGGCGTCCTCTCCCTCCACACCCTCCGTCAGGCCATCGACTATGCCCATGTCGATGCCCACACCACCTATGGCGTCATTGGCATCAAGGTTTGGATCGCCCTTCCCGACAACTACAAGGAACTGCGTGAAAAGCGTCCGGAGAACAACCGCTTCGGAAGAGGTCGCTTCAACCGCGACAGAAGACCCAACAACGGTCCTAGGACCAACAGGCCGACTGCTCCCGCCGCCACTCCCAACCCGGCCAAGGATGCTGGTCAAAAAGGAGAATAAGGATGTTACAGCCTAAGAAAACCAAGTGGCGCCGTACCCATCTCGTGCGCCCCAAGAATCAGGCTTCCAGAGGCAACACCATCGCCTATGGAACCTATGGCCTTTGCGCCACGGAGGGAGGATACATCACCAACCGTCAGATCGAGGCTGCCCGTGTCGTCCTCTCCCGCTATACCAAGAAGACCGGCAAGCTTTATATCCGTGTCTTCCCCTACCTGGGCATCACCAAGAAGCCGCTCCAGGTCCGTATGGGTAACGGAAAGGGCCAGGTCGAAACCTGGGCTGCCGTTATCGAGAAGGGCATGGTCATGTTCGAAATCGCCGGCATCGGCGAGGAAGACGCCAAGTATGCTCTCCATCAGGCCGGATACAAGCTCTCGGTCAAGTCCCGCGTCATCAAGAAAGGCGAGGTATTGTGATTATGACTATTGAAGATATTAGGAATCTTTCCGACAAGGAACTCAGCAAGAAGGTCTACGAGCTCAAGAGCAGTCTTCTTACCCTTCGCTTCCAGGCCAAGGCCGGCCAGCTCGACAACGGCAACAAGATCCGTCAGTGCCGCAAGGACATCGCCAAGTGCCTCACCGTCGAAAACGAAAGAAAGAAGGCCAAGGCTCTCGAAGGCCAGGCCAAGTAAGGAGATCGAGCATGGCTAACGAAATCGAAAAGGTCAACAAGACCTCCAACAGAAGGCAGCTCCAGGGCAAGGTCATCAGCCACAACATGCAGAAGACCATCGTCGTGGAGACCGAAGTCAAGAAGGCTCATCCCATCTACAAGAAGAGAGTCTCCATTCGCAAGAAGTTCAAGGTCGACGATCGCAAGGACGAGGCCCAGGTCGGCGATATCGTGGTGTTCGAGGAATGCCGTCCTCTCAGCCACGACAAGCGCTTCCGTCTTGTCCAGATCGTGAAGAAGGGAGAATAAGGCATGGTCCAGAACGAAACTAACCTCGTGGTCGCCGATAACTCCGGTGCGAGATCCGTCCGGGTCTTCCGTATGCTCAGGGGCAGCTTCCGTCGCAACGCCTCTGTCGGAGATGTCGTCGTCTGCGCCGTCAAGGACGCCATCCCCAACGGCAAGGTCAAGAAGTCCGAAGTCGTCAAGGGTGTCATCGTCCGCGTCAAGAAGGGCTACCAGAGAAAGGATGGCTCCACCATCCGCTTCGATGACAATGCCGTCGTCCTCATCAACGAGGACGGAACCCCCAAGGGTACCCGTGTCTTCGGCCCTGTCGCCCGTGAGCTTCGCGAAAAGGGCGATATGTTCATGAAGATCGTCTCTCTGGCGGTCGAGGTTCTCTAAGCCAAGGAGGTACGGAATCATGAAAATCAAGACAGGCGATTTGGTCGTTGTCATCAGCGGCCAGTACAAAGGCGCCAAGGGCAAGGTTCTCAAGGCCTTCCCCAAGACCGAACAGGTCATCGTCGAAGGTGTCAATGCCAGGAAGAAGCACGTCAAGCCCAACCAGGCCAACACGCAGGGACAGATCAAGGACATTAATGCCCCGATCCATGTCTCCAACGTTGCCCTTGTCGATCCCAAGACCGACAAGAGGACCAAGGTCGGCTACAAGCTTCAGGATGGCAAGAAGGTCCGCTTCGCCAAGGCGAGCGGCACCATCCTCAAGTAAGGAGATAGAACATGGCTGAAGAAAAGAAAAATGGCGTTTCCGTCAAGAAGGCTCATTCGGAAGGCGCCCAGAAGGCCAAGGTCGTCTCCAGGCTTGAGACCTTCTACAAGGAACAGATCGTTCCCGAGCTCATGAAGGAGTTCAACTACTCCTCCATCATGGAATGCCCAAAGATCGTCAAGATCGTCCTCAACATGCGTCTTGGCGAATTCGGATCCAACGAGAAGAACGTCGAAGAGGCCGCCAAGGAACTGGCGACCATCTCCGGCCAGAAGCCGGTCGTCACCAGGGCCAAGAAGTCCATCGCCAACTTCAAGCTGCGCGAGGGCGTCCCTGTCGGCGTCAAGGTCACCCTCAGAAGGTTCCGCATGTATGACTTCCTCGACAAGTTCATCAACATCGACCTTCCCCGTGTCCGCGACTTCCGCGGCATCAACAAGGATTCCTTCGATGGCCGTGGCAACTACTCCACCGGCGTCAAGGAACAGATGATCTTCCCCGAAATCCAGTACGACAAGGTCAACAGGACCCAGGGTCTCGATGTCATCATCGTCACCTCGGCCAAGACCGACAAGGAAGCCTATGCCCTGCTCTCCAGGCTCGGCATGCCCTTCGCCAAGTAAGGAGGCAATCCAAATGGCTAGAAAAGCATTAATGATCAAGTGCAGCAAGCCGGCCAAGTTCTCCACCAGGAACTATCGCCGTTGCTCCCGCTGCGGACGTGTCCACGGCATCATCCGCCAGTTCGGCGTCTGCCGTATCTGCCTCAGGGAAATGGCCTATCACGGCGAGATTCCCGGCATGCACAAGTCCAGTTGGTAAGGAAGGAGGAATAGAAAATGGTCAACGATACAATCGCCGACATGCTCACCCGCATCCGCAACGCCAATCTCATGCGGAATGCCACCGTCTCCCTCCCGACTTCCAAGATGAACGAGAAGATCTGCCAGATCCTCAAGGATGAAGGCTTCATCACCGACTTCTCCGTCATCGCCGAAGAGAAGAAGCCCTACAAGACCCTTCTCATCACCCTGAAGTACACCGCCAACGGCGACAGGGTCCTCACCGGCCTGAAGAGAATCTCCAAGCCCGGTCTCAGGATCACCGTTCCCGTCAGCAGGCTTCCCAAGGTCCTCAATGGTCTTGGCATCGCCATCATCTCCACCTCCAAGGGCGTCATGACCGACAAGGAAGCCAGGAAGCAGAACATCGGAGGCGAGGTCCTCGCCTACGTCTGGTAAGGAGAAAGAACCATGTCAAGAATCGGAAGGAAACCGATTGTTATCCCCGCTGGCGTCACCGTCACGATCGAGGGTAACAAGGTAACAGTCAAGGGACCCAAGGGAGAGCTCAGCCAGGTCTTCAATGCCCACATGAGCTACGAGCAGAACGGTAACGAGCTCCTCGTCAAGCGTCCGAATGACTCCATTTCTATGAAGATGTTCCACGGAACGACCCGCGCCCTCATCGCCTGCATGGTCGAGGGTGTCACCAACGGCTTCACCAAGGTCCTCGAGATCAAGGGCGTCGGCTACAGGGGCGAGATGCGTGGAAAGGATATCGTCCTCCACGTGGGCCATTCCCACGAGGACGTGATCCCGACGATCGATGGCGTCGAAGTCTCCATCAAGCAGTCCGACATCACCGTCACCGGCATCGACAAGCAGAAGGTCGGCCAGATGGCTGCCCTCATCCGCAATGCCAGGAAGCCCGAGTGCTATCACGGCAAGGGCATCCGCTACAAGGGTGAAGTCGTCGTCCTGCGTCAGCCTGCCTCTGCCAAGAAGACGGCCGGCGGAAAGTAAAGGAGATAAGGGAAAATGTATACACCTTTTGACAGGAACGCCCAGAGAAAGCATCGTCACGTCCGTATCCGTGCCAAGATCAGCGGCACGGCCGAGCGTCCGAGAATCTCCGTCTATCGTTCCAACAAGTTCATCTATGCCGCCATCATCGACGATACCGCCCACAAGACCCTGTGCTCCACTTCCTCCGCCAAGCTTGGCCTGGAGAATCCCTCCAACGTCGCCGCTGCCGAGGCTGTCGGCGAGGCGCTCGCCAAGAAGGCTCTCGAACTCAACATCAAGGAAGTTGTCTTCGACCGTTCCGGATATCAGTATCACGGACAGGTCAAGGCTCTTGCCGAAGCTTGCCGCAAGGCTGGCTTGGTCTTCTAGGAGGCAATGACAATGGAAGAAAAAGTTCAGAATACCGCTGCCCCGGCCCAGGCCAAGACCGAAGCCGCCGGCAAGGAAGGCGCCCGCAGGGGTTCCTTCAACAACAGGAGAGGTGGTCAGGGCCGCAACAACAACAGAGGCCGCAGACCCTTCCGTCCCGAGGAGAAGCTCTACGAGGAGAAGGTCGTCAAGATCTCCCGCGTCAGCAAGACCGTCAAGGGCGGAAAGAGGATGCGCTTCACGGCCTTGGTCGTCATCGGTGACGGCAA